>JAEUII010000234.1 GCA_016795145.1 Planctomycetaceae bacterium | reverse complement strand
CGTTCGCTTCGAGGCGGATACCGTTGCCTCCACCGTTTGTGATCGAGTTTCCCTGGATCGTCACGCCTTCGGCAACAGCACTGTCGTTCATGACGACGGCGATGCCATCGTCGCTCATTCCAGTGATCGTGTTGTTATTCATGGTGGAATCCAGCAGGCGAGCACTGTCGGTTGCTGTCACGCGGATACCAGCCTTTGAGTCACCAGCTGCAACCCGAGTTCCGAGGGCTGTGGCGAGCTGAGCGACATCGTTCTGGTTGAACGGTGCTTCACCGGGGATTTCACCAGGATTTGTACCGGACAGTGCGAACTCCGCGTCTTCAACCAGTGCCTGAATCGGCAGGTCGATGGCCGGGGTTCCCATGATCGGATGCAGACCGTTCGGAGTTGTTGCCGTGCTGTCTTCGATATGTCGCAGTGACACTGCGTGGCCAAGTTCATGCGAAACGATGAATCCGAGTGCTCGTCGTGTGAAGGTCAGGTTTCCGGATGTCAGAGCATTCAGAGCGTAAGGGGCGGACTTCTCCGGAGAAGCCACATGAATTCCTTCGTTCACGCCGAACGCATTTGGCGGATTCAGGAATGGGCTGAGAGCGACAATGTTGTTCGTGTAAACACCGACTGCAGACGCTCCGTTAGCCTGAGCGACTGGCGTCAGACCCTGACCAGGTCCCTGGCCATTCTTGTTGCGGATCTGTCCAATGTCAGCGGAAAGCCCTGCCAGGCCGGCTGGAGCGGTCGGGCTGTCACCGATGGTCACAACATAGTATTCCGTTGCACCGTTTGATGGTGCAGTACCTGTGTCGCCGATCACGAAGTCGATGTTCAGTTCCTCGCCAGGAGCAATCGTGCTGAGCGGGTTGTCAGCCGTTGTTGGCAGATTGCGGTAGTAGTCTTCCACCGTGGCAAGGATTGCGTTCGTCACGACATCATACTGAGAGTTGTTGAAGCCGTAGGCGGCCAGGTTGAACGGGTCGACCTGGAATCCATTGGCATCGATGACTGAACCCTGAGCCGCGTCGATAAAGTCGAGCACGATGGTCACACCTGGCGTGGAATTTCCACCGGTGACTGTGTTGAAGAGAGCGTCAACCTGGCCTGTCGCGGTGTCTCGCAGGTCCATCAGCAGGCCACCTTCTCCGTTGCCGACGAAGGTGTTGCCGAGAGAAGCTCGAGGACCACCGACATCAAAAGTTCCCACGCTGGCGTCTTCACCGAAGATGCAGAGTCCCGCAATTTCGTTGCCACTCATTGTGTTGGAGACGATGCCGAGATCGAGTGTTCCGTTACCGTTCAGGTCTTCGCCGGCGTCCAGATTTCCGTCTCCGTCGAGGTCTTCAGAGATGGAGTTAAAGATGCCGCCGTTGAGGTAGTGAATGAATGTGCCGTTTCCAATGTTGTTGTTCAGCTGGTTGCCGCTCAGGCTGGCCAGATTGAACGTTCCTGCGTCTGAAGTCATCTGAAGGCCGTCGAAGGTATTGTCTTCGGCGGTGTTGCCTTCTACGACCGCATTGATCACCGCTCCGGTTTCAGCGGCGATTGCGATACCAGTACCGTTCCCGCTCGCTGTGTTGTCAACGATGCCGGTTGGAACGGTTCCGGTTGGATTGTCCGCGTTCAGCGTTGATCCTGCCTGAGCCAGAATATTCAGGCCGACGCCGCTGTTATCCGTTGCTGTATTGTCGCTGATCAGAGCATTGGCCGTGCCTCCGGCCGCGATGCTCAGGTCCAGCCCGTTGTCAGAGACACCCAGTAGACCATTGAACTGGTTGTTGTCGATGATGACCCGTCCGCTGACGTTCTGCAGGTTGGCACCCACGACATAGTCAGTAAACGTGTTGTTTGTCAGATTCACGTTCGTGATCGGGAAGGCGTTTGATACACCATCTCCGAAGACAGTGTTTGCTGCGTTGGATGCATCAAATCGGAATCCAAGGATCGTGTTGTTGTTTGCAAGGTGGATCACACTGCCGCCGGCCAGCATGTTCGGATCAGAGACAAGTGGTCCGAGCGGTGTTGGGTTGAAGACGTCAGCTGGAATGATGCAGTTTGGTGCAATTGTGTAGTCTTCAAGTGAGGACAGCAGTACCTGATCGTCGAACAGGTTCATCCCGCCATTGACCGTCAGGTTCGTGCCGGTGTCGTCAGTTCGTGGATCAACTCGGATGATGTCGACACCCGCGTTGTTCGCGATGGCAGCTGCCTGCAGAGTGTTGTACGGACTTTCGAAAGTACCATTTCCAGCGGCCGTTGCGTTTGGATCCACATGCAGCATGTTGTATGCAGTGCCGGTCGCTGTGTTGACCAGAGCTTCCGGTGAGACAACCGAATCGATGTGGGTCTGGATTCGGTTAGCTCGGACCACAGGGTCCATCAGTCGTTCCGGAGTTCGTCGAGGCTTCAGGGTTCGACGATTTCGGTAGTTTGGAATCTCGTATTGCAGGCTGACCCATGCATTCGTATCAAACTTCTCGTCGGTCGTCAGATAGGTGTTCACTGTCACGTTCTGAGTGATGAGTGCTTCCCATCGAACCTGGAACCCAGTCGTGTCACCACCGTCGCCGTTGGTCAGGTAGTAAACGCCAGGATACATGTTCATGCCGTAGCGACCGAGCAGTGGCAGCGGACCGCCAGCTTCAAAGTCGAATCCGGAGTACGCGTTTTCCTGAAGATTGGTTCGCATCTTGTAGATGCTGTTTCCGCTCATCGCGAGGTTTGGAGAAACGGTGCTGCTGATCAGGGCGGAGTCGGCACCAAGGACAAAGTAAGCATTTCCGCGGAAGTCGATGTACTTGCCAAGTGATTCGAAACCACCGGAAACCCGTGTCCAGTCTCCGTTGCCATACCCTTCGTCGTAGTCGAAGAACCCGTTCCAGCCAAACACCCGGTTCCGCAACGAGTCGTAATTACGGTAAACGGCACCACCGTTGAAGACCGGGTTCCCGTCAAAGGTGACGGACGCCGACACGTCTCCCAGCAGCACAGTCGTGTTTGGAACGATGTGGTAAGGTACTCGAGCGTTGAATCGCTGGTAGCCTTTGCCGTAGCCGAGCCCGTTGTCGATGTTCGATTCGAACATCATGATCGGGCCGAACGGCTGGACTGGCTGGTAGCCAACACCGGGCACCACTGCCGTGGCTCCCATCGAACGCTCAAAGTAAGGAGCGTAATTGCCCGGCTGTGGGTAGGGTCCCGGAGGAGCCTGCATCACCGGTGGTGACTGCACCGTGGCCACGCCAGGATTGCCCACAGTGTCCGGTGATGGTACCGGAGCTGTGCCTTCCTGTGTGAACGACGACATGCGGACAACTCCCTCATCCCCGACGGAGATGTTTGCCGCCGTTATCAGAGCAATGCTGCTGACGATCAGGGAAGCCGTGGCAAAGATTCGTGTGGGTTTCATCGATTGTTCCGATCGAGCCGTATTAACGGATTGTGCCGGATGCGCCGGCAATGACGGTTACTCTTTCGATCGGTCAGTTGAATCCCCCGGATTGAGTTAAAATGTGAAAGATGTACGGATCATTCCGAATCTATCAGTCCTGCCGATCGTTCTGGTCCTGACGCTTCTGCCGTCTGTAAGCAGCTTTGACCGGCAGAGTTTGCCGAAGGGCAGACGGCTACCGCAGACATCGCGGAACTTTGCACGTTTTCCCCCACAGCTGCGGCTCGCGCGGTAACGCGAACGACCTGTCACTGTACAGCCTGCAGGACCGCTACTCACGATTCATTCGATTCACCCTGGCTGGCCGTTTCGGCAAAACATGCCGATCACGATCAATGCGGCAAATTGTGCCGGAGTCTGACGGCGATACACAGAGCATCAAAGCCTGTATTTTTGCCGGGGAAGGCGAGCCCCGGTGAGTCGCGTCCAGTCCTCGATCCTCTGTGTGCTGATGTGGTTCCTGACCGAGTCCTCCCACATCCGGTCTTCCCGTCACTCAGACTCAGGCTGGGTTCTCCGTCATTGAGACATTCACATTTGTCCGCGCTGCACTTCGGCGCAGTTTCACAGGAGGTTCTCCCTTGAGCGGTTCAACTACAACAATCCGTCGTCCCCAGAATCCGGAGATTCGGGGTGTCCGCAGCTTCATCTGGCTGTCCATGCTGATGTCGCTTGGCGTCGTGTTCTTTGGTATGCAGCTGATGATGGTTGGCCCGTTGAAAGGCCGACTGGACGGAATTCAGACGCGTCTTGAACAGTCTGAGTCCAACATGAACAAACTGGTCGCAGCTCGCGACTCGGTTTACAAGACGAATGATCTTCTGACCAGCATTCAGGATCAGGCGTCTCGAATTGATTCTCTGAAGAAGAGCATCTCTGACATTCAGAACCTCCGTAATTCGATCCAGAAAGAAGCAGAATCCGCCAACGTCGCTCTGGCGGCACTTGATCGTATGTCCTCCATTCAGGACCGCCTGATCAATGGCCAGCAGATGACTGTTGACGCATCCAATCGTCTGACGGCGATCGAACAGCTGCAGAAGGCCATTATTGACGGTGCTGACACAACCGAAGTGGCTTCCAACACACTCGAAGGCCTGGTGGCACTCCAGAATCGTCTGATCGCATCTTCCAACGGCTACGAAAAGGCCAGCGAAGGTGTTGCTCACATGACAGAACTGTCACAGAAGCTGGTCGCCGAAGCGGATCAGATTGAATCCGCCGCTCAGAAGTTCAATGAGTTCGTGGCTCTGCGAAATTCAGTGACGGCTGCCGGTGCTGATGTGGAAATGGCTCGAAAGCACGTTGCTGACCTCGCTGCTCTGAAAGGCGAAGTTCTGGCTGCTGGCGATCGAGTTCCAGTGGCTCAGGAAAATGCCCGCACGCTGGTTGCTCTGAATGACAGCCTCAGCAGCGATTCACTGAAGCTCGACTCTGCTCGTCGCAATCTGGATTCTCTGATCACCATGGAATCCCTGCTGTCAGAACGAACTGAACAGGTTGCTGATGCCATTCAGAACCTCGAAATCCTCGACGACTTCCGCACGGAAGTTGCCAGCCACATGAAGTCTCTTGACTCACTTCGCCGCTCGATGATGGAAATCGCGATGATGGAATCAACGGTCGGCCGAGTTGCGGCTGTGGTTGAGCCTCTGACTCAGATCAGCAATCTGCGACGTCTGAGTGATGAAGAAGTTCGTGAAGCCGCTCGAGTCATTCTTGATCGACGCACGACACGATTCTCCTCATCCGAAACTGGCGAAACGGTTTCAAGCGACGCTGCCGACGCTGACGTGCACATGGACAGCGAAGCCGGTGTCCCGCTTCCTCCAGAAGCTCGCAACTAAGTTATCGCTACCAGATCATGGGTTCAGTGAGCGGCATGGGCCAAATCGTTCTGTGCCACAAAACCGGAGGGCTTGCGTCCTTCCGCTACTGAGCTGACTCAATGCGAAAAGAAGCCCTGCCGGGAATACTCGGCAGGGCTTTTTTCGTTGCTTGTAGCGAGTGCCGGCCAGCGATGTGACGAACAGGGGCGAGCGCTTACTTTCTGATCCCCGACAGCCACTGCAGCATGTCGGCTGGCCATGGCACCTGAAATCGCTGTTCCTGGTTGCTGACCGGATGCACAAAACCAAGTTCCGCGGCATGCAGTGCCAGTCGAGGTGCTTTGCTGGTGTCTTCGATCGCAGCAGCACCAAAGGGACCCCGATATTTTACATCGCCGCAAAGAGGGTGCCCTAGTTCTGACAGTTGAATCCGAATCTGATTGGTCCGGCCCGTTTCAAGTCGACACTCCAGTTCTGTGAATTCTCGCCACGTCCGGACAGGGCGGATATGCGTCACCATCCGCAGTCCGGACTCATCGTCTTCGCCCGCCAATCCTCGAAGGCCGTCACCGCGGTCACGCACCATGCGCGATTCCAGTCGTTGAGCCGGCAAAGTCCCCGGAATGACGCACAGATAACGACGGTGCGTCTGATGAGCTGCGAACTGTTCAATGAGTTTCTGCTGGGCGGCTTCAGTCCGGGCCATCATCAGCACGCCGCTGGTCTCACGGTCGATTCGGTGCACCGCAAGCAGCTCGATCGCTTCTGGTTGCTTCCGCTCTCTTTTTGCAAGCCGTCGCATCAGTGCTTCTTCGAGAGACGGCTGACGATCTTTTCTGGCCTGATTCCAACCGACATCGCCTGGATGACGAAGCGACAGCATTCCGGACGGTTTGTTGACCACGACGATATGAGGATCAGCGAACAGGATGGCAACGTCGTCGTCTTTGGGTGGTGGCGGAAACGGGCGAGAGCGGACTTCGATGGTATCACCACTTTGAACGCGTCGGCCTTCATCGATACACAGGATGCCGTTGATACCAATCAGACGTGATTCCATCAGCCTCCGTGCTTCTTTCCACGTCATCGCTGGCTCATGTTTTCGCAGCGCCGCAAGGACCGCGCCGGCGGTGTGTTCAGAAACGACATGGGACGCTGGCTTCACGGGGCAACCAATCAAAACCGCAACAGGAGTTCAACCACAGGATCTTTGGAACATGCTCTGGCGGATGATACCGACCATGTTCGAACTTCAAGAACGTGGCCCGAGGAATGCTGATCAGTTCTGGCGATTGGAATTGGCGGACGAATCCGAGTCTTCCTGTGAAGCGGTCGCGTCCTGTACACTGCCGGGCTGAAGTCTCACACGGACTCCCTCGTCGTGAACGCCATGAACTTCAAGGCCGCTGGAAGTGGTCATCCCCGGTTTCAAAATTTCCCGATTGATCACCGTCGCACGAGTCCCGTGGCTGCTGGAGTACACCAGGCTTACGTTCGCTCCGGCCGCTTTTCCCTGCAGGATTCTTCGATGCCTGTCCGCGGGAGGCTCTGCCGTGGTCTCGTTCTCGCCCGTTGACTTTTTCAGAAGTGCTGTATCGATGGCCGCCGTTTTGAACGGGCTGGCTGAAGCGAGGGATTCCACGTCTGACTCTGCCAGCGGCTCGTACGGTTTTCCGATGTGTCTGGATGCAGGGATCGGTGTTCGCTGATCTTCCAGCCTCACTGGCAGAGCATCACCAGTTCCGGATGTGCTGCCCGATACTGTCGACGCGTTCGCCTGCTCGGCGGTCACAGGTTCCGGATTCGTTGAGGGTTCGCCAGTTTCGACTGAGGAGCCTGACGATGCGGCACGATCCTTCGTGGGTTCTGATTTGGATCCCGGGAACACCATCCAGAGCAGGCAGACAAGACCAGTGACAGCCGCTGCCTGCTTTCCCGAGACACTTCCCAGCTGAAACTTGATGCGGTTCATTGGGACCTCCGTTCCAGTGCCGCTGTGGGGATCGGTGAACGGGAGAAGATGCTGACTTCAATGTCGCACCTTAGGCGAGATGGTGACTCGGGGTCCGAAGAGACTCGGCATTGATCCACATGGCAAAGTCGCTCCAGCGTTGTGACCTGATTCAGAAAGCCGCAAAGCCCTCGCCATTCTCCAGCCACGCGCACCCGAAATGTCATCCGGTCAATGTTGGCCGTGTGGAAATACTGATCTGGCCGCAGTTCTTCGACAGCCAGCTCCGCCCTGGTGGCCAGGTCATTCAGTTGCTCGGAAAACTCATGCTCCGCCGGGTATTCCGGGATGCGCAATCGTCTTGCGACGAGCTGCTTATCGATCGTCTCCATCGCCGACTGAAGCTCGGCGATTCTCGCATCAACAACTGGCTGTTGAAGAACCAGAGTTTGGTTGCGGTGCAGGTCGGCATCAAGATTCCGTGCTGTTCTGTCCAGATGCCCGTCGGCGACTGTGTAAAAGGCAGTCAGTGCGGCGAACGTGAAGAGTCCTGCTACGAGATGGCAGCGGCGGACATACGTTTGAAACTGAGGATCGCGAACCGCCATCAGGGCACCTCGCGACGTGAACAGTCAATCACGAAAGACCGTCGAAGGAATCCTTCTGCCGGAGGATTCGCTTCGTCACGCAACGTGACATTCTGAAACAGCGATGATTCTCTGAGGGCCTGGACGAAACGTCCGACCGTGATGTCTGATTCGGCATTGCCATGGATCATCAGCCGTACTTCTGCAAGTGGCTCCGACTGTGTGGAGGTCTTACCCAAAGAAACGGGCGTCGCCTCAGTGGCTTTGATGGGCTCTTCGATAAACTCAATCTGAGTCAGAACCATGCTGGCAGCGTATCGATCAACTCCTCGAGCCACCGTATTCAGAAGAGGCAGAATCCCGTTTGTCCGGGGGGCAGCATCGAAGCCTTGTAGTTCATTTTCAAGACGCGCCAGCTGAGCCTCCAGGGCCTTCACATGTTCAAGCTGCAAGAGGATTTCATCAGCTTCCGGCTTGATCTGCACCAGGTCTGTGGAAACTCTTGTGATGGCTGTCCATCGGTATTGCACAACGATTCCGACGGCAATGCATCCAAAGAAGAACACAATGGACCAGGCTCGCACAACACGCATGCGAGCTGTCGACTTGCGAATATGCTCGGGAAGTAGGTTGATCCCCTGCGTCACAGCCCAACCTCCCACGCCGAGAGTGCCGCTGCGATGGCCAGCTCAGCACTGGCGTCGAGGCCATTGGGCTGCGGAAGCGACCATTGAGATGTTGCGATGTTCAACTGTTCGGAAAGAAACTGTGGCAGGCGCGGGATGATCGCTCCAGGACCCATCAGAACGATGTTGCCAGGAATCAGTCGCAGGCCTGGGCGTCGAGCGAACGTGATACTTCGAAGGATCTCCTCGCAAAGTCCTGTGGCCCAGGAAAGTGTAGCTGCTTCAAATGAACCGGAAACTACAGCCGGAACCCGCACGGGCAGCTGAGAATTCAATCCCTGCGCGATTCTCAGCAGGTCAGTCGCAGTGAAGCTTGTATGTTGTTGTGCATCGCGAACCCAGCCCTCGAGGCCCGGAATTTGAGGAACGCGCGCGAGTGCCGGAATATCGTTGCTGACAAGAACCAGCGTCGTGCGCTTCCAGCCGATATGCACAGCCAGAATGTTGGATCGCGGATTGTTGCCAGGAATCAGGCGTCCTGATTCCACCATCATTCTGAGAGCCCGCGCCGCTGCCGTTGGGATGCCATCAATCCCGGCGACCGTGAGCCCTGTTGTGCGTAATCGCTCGATCGCGCGAGTGATCACGGGCTGACTGATACCGAGTGAGCAGACTCCCTGAGCACCGGCCTGCTGAACCATTCCCTCCGGCACGCGCCAGAAGTCGAATGTGAGATCATGCAAACCCGCGGCGGCCAGCTCATCTTTCAGCATCGCGCGAAGTTCATCAGAGGAACACTGGCCGGGGAGTTCGGAGACTCTGAGGTCACAGACTTCCATCGGCAGCACGGCGGCGACATCCGATGAGGTCATTCCGGCGGCCGCCTGCAAAAGAACGGGAGCTGCAGCAACGGCATCATCAGCGCTCAGAGCCGTAAAGACTCGACTGCGCACAACCTGCCAGCCTCGGTCTGCCCTGCGAACCTGCGCGCAGGTGACTCCGGATCCGTCGAACTCCATTCCGATTCGACAGATGGACTTGCGTGTGAACGTTTTCCTGAGGGTCTGGAGTGTCATCGTGGACTCGACTTCCCGCGGGAGTCCGACGGGCCGTTCGTCCCGGCTCGGCCAGTTTTCAGGATCTCTTCGATCGAGCCAGTGTCAGTTTTCACCTCTTTCAGTGTGGTCAGAATTTCCACAAGCACTTTTTCAGAGCGAGCACCGCCACTAAGGAATGCTTCCGGCGACTTCTTTTCATCCGCCACCGCTGGCCCCGATGCAAGGTGGAGCAATGGCGCGCAGGCGAGCCCTGCGACAAACGATGTCACTGCGGTAATGAGTGTTGCTCGTCCGGTCATGGGTGTCACCTTCGAGGCGGACCAATCGAATCTGGCTGCCTGCAAGTTTACACCACCTGTACGACCGTGATTTCCTGACCGTATGGATTGGACGGACTTGTTGCGTTCTGTAGACAAAGTTGGTCGGGTTTGACGGCTGTAGGATCTGACCGCATTACGCCAGTGTTGTCAGTCGAATGGTTTTCGCGGGAGCGGGTCTGACTTGAGCGGAAGCGGTTGGGACAACCGCTCTACCATGGGCCAAAGATCTGCCTTCGTTGTTTTGCATTCTGGATTTCGCATAATCCAACACGGAGGTTCCTATGCCGGCGAACAATCAGTTTCAACACCAGCAGTATCCGACAACTCAGACGTCCAAACCGTGGTTGCGAAAGTTGACGGCAGAACCATTTCCGGAATCGCACTTTTCCAGACTGCATACAAAACATCAGGTCTCGCGCGTTGTTCTGGTGCATGGCACGTTTGTGGGTGACGACCCGCTGGGGCTGTCTGAAATTCTTCGGACTTTCAGCACCGGACTGCCACTGATCGCTGGGCAACTCCGATCATTTGCGGATCTTCTGGAAGAACGCACCAAGCCGCTCACGGCTGGCGTGATGAAGGACATTGGCAACTATACCGACACATTTCGAAAGGACTTTCAGCGTCTGGTTGGACCGGATCCCATCGTTGAGCTGTTGACTCCTTCATGGTCCAGCCAGAATCACCACTTCGCCCGAGCGGATCTGGCCGTTCGGCTGTTGGCCCAGCTGATTCAGCGGCCTTTGCCTGAAAGTCAGAAGGTGTTGCTTTGGGGACATTCCCATGCCGGCAATTCCTTCGCGATGCTCAGCAACCTGCTCGCCAACCATCGCCCTTCAGTACAGCAGTTCTTCGAAGCGTGTGCCGGCGCCACGGGTGAACACTGGCAGATCGCATCACGAGCACTCGAGAACGTGCCGTCTCCGCATCCGCTCGCGAAGCAGATCGTTGTCGTGACCTTTGAGACACCTGTTCGCTATGGCTGGGACACACAGGGACTACACAGGCTGGTGCATGTGTGCTATCACCGAGTCTTCGATGAACAGGCTCCGGAGAAAGCTCGCCCGCTGTTTCCTCCTCACGGCCTGAACGACATGATGTTCGCTCAATGGGGCGACTGGGTACAGTCATTCGCCATCGCTGGCACCGATAGCCCAACACTTCCGTCGAAGCCTCTGCACGATCGACTGGCGAAGTTGCTGGAACGCAACCTTGAGGCACCCGTTCATGGACTGGATACCCGGTTCATCACGACTCAGCTTGTCCGCGACACGTGTGCTCGCTGGAAGACGGGAACCCGCTGTCACTCCGACGGACTCAATCTGCTGCTCGACTATCATCCGACCGGCCTGAAAACCCCGATGGGCTGGCCGATTGAACAATCATTGCTGGGACACGGAGTCTCCACGACAGAAGCCTGGCTGCCAGCACATCTGAATGTGGTCATGGAAGCACTGGACAGCATGGCGTAATCGAACTGCGATCATCGGACTATGACAGGGGAATTGGCCAGCTCCAGCCGGATGAAAAACCACCATCAACGTAAAGTGTCTGGCCGGTCATGAACGCGGAGGCCTTTGAGGCGAGGAAGACCGCGGTGCCGACCATGTCTTCGGGAACACCGAGCCGTCCGAGCGGTGCGTTGGCTTCATTCCACGCCTGCATTGTGGGATCGGACCAGAGCTTCCTTGTGAGGTCGGTCAGGATGAAGCCAGGCGCCAGGCTGTTCACTCGAACTCCGTGACGGCCCCATTCGAGTGCGAGTCCTCGCGTCATTCCCTGCATCCCGAATTTGCTGACGGCGTACGGAAGAACTCCCTTCAGAGGCATCCAGGTGTTTAGAGATTCGACGTTGATCTGCACGCCCTGTCGCAGTTCGATCATGTGCTTTCCAACTTCCTGGCACATCAGAAACGCACCGCGAAGGTTCGTGTCCAGAATGAAGTTGTAGTCATCCAGCGTCACTGTCTCCGCTCGCTTGCGGCGATTGACTCCGGCGACGTTGATCAGCGTGTCGATCCGTGCAGTTCGATCGAGCACCTGCTGGACTGTCGTCGAAATGTCGTCCGGTTTGCTGACATCGCAGACGATTCCATGAGCCTTCAATCCGGCTGTTTCCATTTCAGCAAGAGCACGCTTTACCGAGTCTTCGCTTTGGCTGCAAATCGTGACATCAGCGCCTCGGCGAGCAAACCCTTCGGCGATGGCACGACCAATTCCTCGACTTCCGCCAGTGATCAGAACAGACTGGCCAGACACAGAAAACAATTCATCCGACATGGTGGCTTCCAAAGTGAGTTTTGTACGAGTCAACTTTGGATGAAAGCATAGCAGCCTGTTGAATAATCCCAACCCGATGCGTCAGCGAGGGATGAATGCGGATCATGTGGCAAACAATAATCGATCCCTCACTGACGTTTCGGGTTGTGATGGGTGTTGGGGTGCTGGGGCGCAAACAAAAAAACTCAGGTGACACTGGTTCACCTGAGTTCTGTAGTTTGTCGTCGAGACTGTGTGATGCAGTGACGCCGCTGCCTGATTACGACTGAACGCCCTGAGTTGGCTTGCGGGCCAGCATCGATTTTGGCTGCTGCGAACGAGGAGTTGCGGGAGCGGTTGGCTCTGTGTGGTTACGAATCATGGAAGATCCTTGGCCACTGCTGCGAAATGCAGGACGGCTTGCAGTAGCAAACGCGGTGTTCGAATGCTGACGCTGGTGGAATCGGGATGCCACTGTCTGATCCTGCGGCGGATTGGAATGCAGTGCCATTGAGAAGACCGCAGCAAGTCCGGCGGCCGCAAGCATCATTTGAGTGGAGGGGATGGACTGTGACATACTTTTGACTCCTGGAGATGGACGTAGGCCATGATGGATTTCATGGGCCAAAGAATCGATCCCTGAACACGGATGGGGTTCCGGCCGAGCGATGGATCCGTCCCTTGCGCTGCCAACAACTGGCAGTCACAGCATCGACCGTTTCAGGAATCGAAAACGCGTCTTTCGACAGTCAAAAGTACCATCCGGTCCGGATTGGTCGGGCTCCATCGCTGCGATTGCCAGTTTCGCGACGCTCGACCCGGACACATCTGACATTCACAACAGTCAGTGAAAGTCTGCGGCTGAGGGTTTTTGCTGACTGCCCATCGAACCGGTGTGGAAGTCGCCGGACTCCCGATCATTCGCGCGGCATTGAAGCCATTGATTTTGCGAATGCCAGCACAGGCAACGCTGTGAAGGATTATTCTCCGCAGAATCGTTGTGTTTGTAGCGGAAGGGCGCGAGCCCTCCGGTGAGTCAGCGTCATGAAGTCACCGGACGGCTTGCGTCGTTCCGCTACAAGATTCTGGAGAATGCCAGGTCGAGGCTTATTGGCCTTTTTCAGGCGAACGTGCCGCACCGCGAGTCCTGTGCATCAGGCCTCGTCTGAAATCGGAAAAGACATGAGCGGCGAGGAGTGTTGATTCCGATGTCAGGTCTTCGATCCGACTGCGAAAGACCGCCAGTGCTCCAATGGCGGGAATGGCGACGCCCAGTCCCTGCAGAGTTGTCACGAGAGCTTTGTAAATGCCGGGAGCAAGTTCGGAGATCTGAGGATTCGCCTTCAACTCGAATTCCATGAAGGCAACGATCATTCCCCAGACAGTTCCCATCAGCCCCAGCATCGGTGCCAGAGTGCTGATCACTGAAAGATATTCAATGCGACGGGAACATCGCGCAGACTGTTCGACCGCGGCATCCTCCATCGCCTTTTCAACGGCCGCGTAACTGCCGGTTGGGACTTCCTCCAAACCAGCGTTCAGGACTCGGCTTAGAAAGCCAGGATGCTTCTGACACACAGCCTGCGCTTCCTGAAACTTGCCGGCACCCAGAAGCTGGTGAATTTCCTCAGCAAGACCCGGAGGCATGAAGATTCCTTTTCGCAGGTTGATGCATGCATCCACGATCAACGCGACCATCAGGAAGCTGAGGAACATGATGACGTAGCCAATTGTTCCACCAGCGGCCAGCATTTCGCGCACACTGAGGAACGATTTGTTCTGTCGCGTTGTTTCTGAAACGACTTCCTGAGCCCAGACCGGAGTCTCTGACAGGATGACTATCGCCACTGCCAGAAAAGAGACGATCCAACGCATCCCGGGTGCGGAGCTTGGCGTCAGAAGTTTCCTGTAGATAGACGTCCCTGTCATTGGAGTAGATTTCCCGGTCAGACACTGTCTGAAGATGCGAATTGCGGTCAGAAGCTTAATAAAAAGGCGGAACCGGAGAAAGATGGGAAGCGACGAGGCGCCATGGCGAATTCCGGAGCCTCTTACGAACATCGCCGAACATCGCTGATGCTCGTTCAACCTGTCCAACACTTTGTCCACACTTCGTGCGACTTGGTGCGGAAGGGAGATTGGGATGGTCATGTTTCGATAGCGAACACAACCTCGGTTCCGCTACATTCCCTGACTGTCATTGTTCGCAACGTTGTCGCATCTGAAATTTGGTCATGTCGCTTATCAATTCCACTTTGCTTTTCGGGATGATCCTGGCAGTGCTGCCGGTGATTCTGCACTTTGCCATGCGGGCAAAGCCGAAGCGAGTGGAGTTCCCGGCGCTTCGACTCTTGAAGGCTCGGCAGCCATCGAACGCGCGGCGCATGAGGCTTCGGCAGTGGCTTCTGCTGATGCTTCGTATTCTGATGATTGCGATCCTTGTCCTGACGCTTGCTCGGCCGTCTTTGCCTGCGGCCAACTACAGTCTGCGATGGTGGGAATGGCTGGGTGCCGTGTTCTCGGTTGCGGCGGCGATCGCTTTGTATTGGTGGCTAGGTCGAAAGGCTGGGACCAGAAGCACTGGTTCGGTGGAGCAAACGGATCGTCGCCAGCGTCAACGTGTTCTTTGCCTGCTGGGCGGAGTTGCTGCTGCGGTGCTGGTTGCTGGAGTGCCATGGGGGCTTCGAGTTCAGGCCGAACTGCTTTCGCCCCGCGCGGAAGGAGCAGAAGACATTCCGGTGGCAGCAATCTTTCTCGTCGATACCAGTCTCAGCATGAAGTACCAGCACGAGAACAAGACTCGGCTGGAGCAGGCGGCTACGGTTGCTCGAGAACAGATCGGACGCTTTCCGGTCAACAGCCGAGCCGCAGTTTCGGGATTGGGGCAGGAAGAGGACTTCATCTTTCAGGCGGACCTTGCCGGAGCCGCGTCGCGACTTGATGCACTGGAAGTCACCGCGGTTCCTCGTCGAATCAATCAGCAGCTGAAGGCCGCGATTGAAATGCAGATTGAAGATCGTCGACAGACCCAGGAGCAAGCTGGCACTGGCGGAAGTTCGGACCTGTATGCTCGCGAGATCTATGTGCTGTCAGATTTTTCGAAGGCCGCATGGCAGACTCCGGATGAGAGCGGCATTGCGGACTTGCTGGCGCAGCTTGACTGGCTGCAGATCTACTTCATCGATGTGTCCGTTCAACAGCCAATCAATGCGAGCATTACTGGTTTGACGCTTTCGGAAGAAACGGCCGTGGCGGGACGAGACCTGCTGCTGACGATGTCGATTACGTCAACGGCTGGTCTGCCTCAGATCTCAACCATTGAAACCAACATCATTAACGAAGCCGGCGTGGAAACTCGCGTCGGCGCACCGGTGGTTGTGAAGCTGGATGGAAATGCCTCACAGGTGCAGGCAACGGTGAAAGTTCCCGCAAATCAACCGGTGCTTGAGGGAACCGTACGTTTGACCGCCGCAGATCCTCTGCAGGAAGACAACGTTCGATACTTTTCGTGCGGAGTACAGCCGACTCCAAAGGTGCTGCTGATCTCCGATCGAATCGAAGAATCGCGCTACCTTCGAAATGCTCTGCAGCCGGAAGATCTGGAGCTTGCCGGTGTCCGGCTTTGCAATTGTCGAACGGTCGTCACGGCAAGTGCCGGAGATCAGAACCTCAGTGAGTATGATGCGGTCTTCCTGGTCAACGCGAGCCGTCCCGATGCGTCGCTCTGGAACGCACTTCAGAAGTATGCTGAGGATGGAGGCGGGGTTTTTCTTGTGGCTGGTTCCTCCAGGATTCAGCCGCTGGCATGGTCCGGACCTGAAGCGAAAGCACTGCTTCCGGCATCACCGTTGACCATCGTTCGGTTTCTGAAAGAGCCAGCGGAGTTGCAGTTGTCGAATGGTTCTCACGGTCTTGTTCGGCACTTCGAAAAGGACGAAACGCTGCGAGTTGAGCTGGCCGCCTGTGCGTTTGATCGATGCTGGGCTGTTGAAGCGGACCCCGCAGCCACGGTCCTGATGAGGTTCAGTGGTCCTGCCAATCGACCGGCCTTGTTGGAGCGAAGAATTGGGCGCGGCCGATGCATGTTGTTCACGTCCGCTATGGACAACATGACGGACGGCGGCAGCGAATGGAACAATTTGAGCAACAGCTGGAGCTTTCTGGTGCTCGCCGAAAAGCTGCTCCAGGAAATGACGGGAGCTTCCGACTTTCGACGCAATTTTGCCGCCGGACAGGTGATTGATCTGCCCGTGCCTGCCGCGCTGCGATTTGAACAATTCCTGCTTCGACGCCCTGGCCTGAGACAAACGCGGGGCTCATTGCCGCCGGAACAGTCAGCCGTCCTGATTGATGACGCAGACGAAGCCGGCCATTACCTGGTTCGTCCCTTTGAATCTCCCAGTAGTTTCATCGCCGGCTTCTGTGTCAACGATCCCGATGCTGAAACTGATCTGACTCGAGTTCCTGATGACCAGCTGCTGGCAATCGCCGGTCCGGATCGTGCCACTGTCTTGCATGATCCGTCGGAATTGCAGCGTGCCGTTCGAGCAGGCCGACTTGGCGTGGAGGTGTTTCCCGTCCTGCTTGGACTGCTGCTGATCCTGTTCAGCGCTGAACATCTGATGGCCAACTTCTTTTACGACGAAGTGCAGAAGAAGCCAGCCGCCGCGTGATCAGTAACGTTGGGCCTGGATCTTGCTGTAGTGGATCTTGCTAAAGATCTCCAAGTCTCAGCACTGGTCTTGAGGCACACACCCAAAACTCAAAGTTTGACGACGTGGTCGTTTCTTGCTGCTGGATCTGCTTGAAAGCAACGTTTGGTTCGGCGGAGCGAACCACGGCTCTGGGCGTTCGGTTCGACGGAGCGAACCACGACTCTGGGTCGGTTGGCATGCGGCGGAATTCCGGGTAGCTTGCCAACTTGTCATTCGTGCATTCATCGTGTTTCAGACTTAGAAGATTTGAGGTCAGAGAATGAAGCGGATAGTGTCTTCTGCCGTCTTGTTGTTCGCGGCTGCCACTGGCGTTTCGTCCATGTGCGACGCAGCCGATGTGCCAGCTGCGATTCAGGTTCTTCGAAGCGTTGAGCCTGGCGGGGTTCGGACTGAGCCAGCCAGAAAGGCTGTGAGCTCACTTGTGGAATCCGGTTCCGACGCGCTGATTCCGATCCTGAAGGGATTCACCGGAGCTTCTCCGCTGGCGGCCAACTGGCTGCGCAATGCGTTTGAAGAAATCGTCGCGGCCCAGACGGCCGCAGGAAAGGCGTTGCCAGCGAAGGAGCTGGAAGCATTCGTACTCGACACCAAACAGGCTCCCGTTGCTCGTCGACTGGCCTATGAAACGCTGCGGTCCGCTGACGCAGCCATCGAAGCTCGCATCATTCCCGGTCTGCTTCTGGATCCTGGTTCCGAGTTCCGACGAGATGCCGTGGCACTTCTGATTGCGGAAGCCGAAAAGGCAGAAGGTCCGGCCGCTGTGGCTTTGTATCGCAAGGCCATGTCCGGTGCCGTTCATGAAGACCAGGTGCAGAAGATCGCCGAAGCACTTCGCAAGGCCGGGGAGACGGTCGACATCAGTCGTCACTTCGGATTCATCCCGAAATGGATGATGACAGGACCGTTTGACAACAAGGAAGAAAAGGGCTTCGCGGTCGCCTACGCTCCGGAGAAGGAATTCGAATCAGGAAATCCAAATCTCGCAGCGGAATATGATGGTCAGCTGGGCAAGGTTCAGTGGAAGCCAATTGAAACGACCGACGATTACGGCGTTGTTGATATCGCGAAGCAGATCGAAAACTACAAGGGCTCCGCGATGTACGCGACAACGACATGGAAAAGCGACAAAGACCAGACGCTTGAGCTGCGGCTGGGAACTCCGAATGCCTGGAAGATCTGGGTCAACGGCAAGCTTGTCTTCGAACGTGAAGAATACCATCGAAGCTCTCAGATGGATCAGTACACGGTACCTGTCACTCTGAAGGCGGGCGAGAATGTGATTTCGATGAAGATTTGTCAAAACGAAATGACCCAGGAATGGGCTCAGCGCTATCAGTTCCAGGTGCGAGTATGTGACCAGACTGGATCCGGCGTGTTGCCCAAAGAGTAACTCCGTCGCGGTTGACGACTTCGTGAGTTTTTCATTCCGCTTTCAACTCGGCCGCTGAGCTTCCTTTCAGCGCCGAACTTCTTCAAGAGAATCCTATGTCAGCCAAAATGGTTTGTTCATTCCTGGTCGCTTGTGCGATTTCTAATCAGCTTGTTGCGTCGGACTGGAAGCAGTTTCGAGGTAATGACGCGAACTCTGTTGCTGCGGGCGAATCGCTGCCAACAGAACTCAGCGGATCAACGATCGCATGGAAGTCACCACTGCCTGGTCGAGGCCTCTCCGGCCCGATCATTGTCGGTGACAAAGTCTTCGTATCATGTAGCTCCGGGTACACGCAGGACCGTCTGCACGTTCTGTGTCTGGATGCGGCCAAAGGGACGAAGCTGTGGGAACGGCAGTTCAATGCTCTTGGGCGTACTCAGACGCACGAGAAAATGTCCAATGCGACTCCCACGATGGCCAGCGATGGCGAGCGTGTGTTTGCGTTCTTTTCCAGCAACGACCTGCTGTGTTTGAGCCTTGATGGAAAGCTGCTGTGGTTCCGAGGACTCGGCAGTGAGTTTCCAAACGCCAGCAACAGTCTTGGAATGTCGTCGTCTCCAATCGTGATCGGTACGACTGTTGTTGTGCAGGTCGAAAGCGATGCAGAGTCCTTTGCGTGTGGCGTCGATACGGTGAGTGGTGAAACGAAGTGGCAGATCGAACGCCCTCGCGCGGCTAACTGGACTTCTCCAACAATGCTGCCCGCCGTTGGCGATCAGCCGGCACTCGCCCTGCTGCAGTCTTCCAAGGGCATTACGGCCGTCGAACCGGAATCCGGAAAGGTCATGTGGAACTTTGAAAAAGGTGCTTCCACGATTCCTTCGGCCACCGTTGATCAGGGAACCGTGTTGATTCCTTCAAACGGCCTGACCGTGATCAAGCCGAACGGAATGGCTTTTGAAGAAGTCTGGAACGCGGGCAATCTTGGACCTTCGACTCCCAGCCCGGTCGTCGTGAATGGCATGGCGCTGGTTGTCAACAATTCGGGAGTCCTGAATGCTGGCAAAGCGGGTTCCGGGGAGCGACTGTGGCAGCTTCGACTGCGAGGCCCGTTCAGCAGCACTCCGATCGTGGCGAACGGTTATGTGTATCTCTTCAACGAGGCTGGTGTAGCATTTGTCGTCAAGCCAACGGAAGAGAAGGGGGAGATTGTGTCAGAGCTGGACCTGGGCGAAACGATTCTTTGCAGCCCAGGGGCCGCGAATGGTGCTCTGTTCGTTCGCAGCGACAAGCATCTGTTCAAGCTGGCGAACCCATAGGCCGGTTTTTTGCGAGAATCTGAGGGGGTATTTCTCGGCAGTTTGACCCTTGCCGAAGATGACAGTACCCTTGAAAACGAAGACGTCGCCGAGTCCCGGCGACGTTTTTCATTCCCACCCGATGCGCGTCTCCTTTCGACGTCGGGCCTTTCTATCTTCCTGTCAGCTGAATTCGGAATCCTGGAATGAGCGCGGCTCGTCGAGCACTTGTCAGTGTCAGTGACAAAACCGGACTTGAGACATTCGTACGAGGACTGACCGAGCTGGGGTTCGAGATTCTCTCGACCGGCGGAACTCGGAAGTTTCTGGAACAGGCCGGGATTCCGGTCATTGATGTAACGACCTACACCGGTTTCCCAGAGATCATGGATGGTCGAGTCAAGACGCTGCATCCGAAGGTTCACGGTGCCATTCTCGGCCGTCCCACATTGCCGTCCGACGCAGAAGCCATCGCTGCACACGGGATCATTCCGTTTCAGATCGTGGTCGTGAACCTGTATCCGTTCCAGCAAACCGTTGCGAAGCCAGACGTCACGTTCGATGAAGCCGTTGAGAATATAGATATCGGCGGACCGTCGATGGTGCGCTCCGCAGCCAAGAATCATGCTCATGTCGCGATTGTGACTCGACCTTCACAGTACGCAGAAGTGCTTGATCGACTGAAAGCCGGAACGCTGGACGAACATCATCGCCGTTCCCTGGCGGCCGCGGCGTTTGAGATGACCGCTGTGTACGATCGAGCCATCAGCAACTACATGGCGAAGATTGTTGCTGGCGAAGCGGCTCCTGCATTTGGTGCACGACTGGATCTGTTATTCCGGCTTCAGCAGGAACTTCGCTACGGCGAGAATCCCCATCAGAAGGCAGCGTTCTACGTTGAAGATTCGCCGGCTCCTGGCACACTCGCGACCGCAAAGCAGCTGAACGGAAAAGAGCTGTCGTACAATAATCTGCTGGACCTCGATTCGGCCAAGGCCATCGTTGCTGAATATGCACTTCCGGCGGCCTGTGTGATCAAACACAACAATCCCTGCGGCTGTGCCGTCGCGGAGTCACTCGCGGATGCATTTCACAAGGCCTACGAAGGCGACCCAGTGTCTGCATTCGGTTCAATCATCGGACTCAATCGAGTCGTTGATGTGGCCACTGCGGAAAGAATGTGTGAACCCGGTCGTTTCATCGAAGCGATTATCGCTCCTGGCTATGACGAAGAGGCGTATCGCATTCTGACAACGAAACCGAAGTGGAAGTCGAACGTCCGATTGATGCAGGTGGAGTTCTCAACGGCCGACCGCGGAGCGCCCGACTTTCGGCGTGTCAGCGGAGGCCTGTTGGTTCAGGACCGTGATGACCTTCCGCAGGTTGACGCAGGCTGGCGAGTGGTCACGTCACGTTCACCGTCCGTGCAGGAGATGGCAGACCTTCGATTTGCATGGGCTGTGTGCCGTCATGTGAAGTCGAATGCGATTGTTTTTGCCAAGGACGGCATGCTTCTGGGAGCAGGTGCGGGGCAGATGAGCCGTCTGGATTCTTCCATGATTGCTGCATACAAGGCCGGCGAGCGAAGCAAGGGCGGCGTCGTGGCTTCAGACGCATTCTTCCCGTTCCGCGACGGAATCGATGCCGCCGCGAAGGCAGGAATTGTGGCCGCAATTCAGCCGGGAGGTTCGAAGAACGACGACGAAGTCATTGCTGCCTGCAACGAGCACGGGATCGCCATGATCTTCACCGGACAGCGGCACTTCCGTCACTAACTCCATGGCTGCCAGGGGTTTATGCCGGACCATTCTCTTGAAACACACGCCTTTCTCTGGCGTGTGTTTTTCATTCGCCCCCCCCCGACTGCAAATTCTTTCATCCCGTGGGCGAATCAACCGTTACGACGGTAGAATTCGAACGCGTTTTCTCGAACAGGCTGGGACGTGACGGGGTGCGACCATGAAGACGAAGTTGCCAATGAGTTTGCTGGTGATCATGGTTCTGATTTCATTGCCGCAGCATTACTTCTATTACACACAGTTGCCGGACGTCGTGGCCACGCACTTCGGTGCTGATGGAAAGCCCAATGACTGGATGACTCGACTGAACGCAACATTGGTCGTCGGTGGCATTCAGGTTCTTGTGCCAGTGTTTCTCGTTGCCGTTTCGTGGCTGGCGATGCGGTTGCCGGAATCGATGTTGAACATTCCGAATCGGGAATACTGGCTACAGCCCGACAAAAAGGAGGCAACGCTGACACACATGCGACTGATGCTCAGCTGGATCGCCGTTGCCACGATCTCATTCATGGCCGCGATGTCGCACATTGTGTATCTGGCGAACAAGAGTTCTCAGTCATTGAACATGGTGTTGTTCGGTTCCGCACTTGGGATCTATCTCACCGTCGTGTTTACCATTGCCATCGTCAGTGTTCAGCGTTTTCGCCTTCCAAAAGCGGATACGATGAAAGCCTAGTGCGACTTCAAAACGAATGGCTCACTTTGATGTAGTGGATCTTGCTAAAGATCCCGGGCGCAGCACAGTCTTCGTCATGCCCACGCAGGCGGGAACCACGTTCATCTACTGCCCGTGCCCCTGTTGATAGTACTCGCGAAACAACGCATCCAGTGACGGAGCTCCGACGCTGAAGTCGTCCGGCGAATGTTCATGCAGCCAGGGCAGCAAAGTACTGACAGTACCGGAGACTTCAAAGACGCATGTCTGCGACAGCATTGCAGGTGGAATGCCCGCCAGTTCTGTCTCTTCGCTGGTTGGTACGGAGGCACTCCCTGGCTTCCAGAGAATTCGGCAGCCTTCGGGAAGGACCTGGGGGACAGTGCGACCGTTCGAAAACGTGGCAACAATCCTCCGTGGCGCTTGTTGACGCAGAATGCTGAGCTTGTCATCGACGATGATCTGACCATCCCGAATGACGGCGATTCGGTCACACAGCGATTCGACTTCCGCAAGAGTATGGCTGGAAAACAGGATGGTATGGCCCTGCAAAGCCAGCTCCCTCAGAATCGCCATCAGAGTGTCCTGCATCAGCGGGTCGAGCCCCGATGTTGGCTCATCGAGAATCACGACCCGTGGGTCATGAGCCAGCGCAAGAATCAACGCCAGCTTCTGCCGATTGCCCCGAGACATCTTTCTGGCGGGAAGATTGGGTTCCAAATGAAACCGTTCTGCAAGCTGACGAGCACGGTCCGGCATCGTCGCCGGACGCAGCGATTTCAGAAGCTTGATACCTCGTTCCAGTGTCAGCCAGGGATAAAGCCGAACGTCTCCTGCAACGTAGCCAACGTCGCGCCGAATCGCCGCGCCGTCTCGCCAGCAATCCTTGCCAAGGATCGAAGCGGAACCTGATTCCGGTTTCAGCAGTCCCAGCAGAATCCGAATGGTCGTCGATTTACCTGCACCATTCGGCCCCAGGAACCCAACGATCTGCCCCGATTCCACAGCAAGATTCACATCCCGAATGCCACGCCGGCTTCCGTATGTTTTGGTGAGTTGTTGTGTGTGAATGATGGGCATTGGTGCGCCAGTGCAACGCTGATTGATTTTCGGGCAGGTCTGGCCATTCGGCACAACCCAGCTCGGGTGATGATAGGCAATGGAACAACCGAATTGGATTGACGTGCCGTTAAAGCAATTCGGCGAATCGCCTGAGGCTCGACACCCTTTGAGCCAGCCCTTGAGCTTCAAGTGTGGCGAGATACTCCTCAACATCCTTTGGAGGGTTCCGAAGTCTTGCCCTGTGCCGCTTGGCTGCTGCACAAACAATATTCGGTGCCAGGTCGAGTTGGAACATCAGGAAGTCATCGGGATGCTGTGCTTCGATGCCAAAGGGCTTCAAGTTTTCTTCAGGGAAATCTCTGAGACTAAACGTCACGATAAGGTCAGCGCCAGCACTGATTGCGGCAGCCAGAACATGCCGGTCGTTTGGGTCAGGTAGCGTGATTGCATCGATGAGCGTCTTATATCCGGTTACAAGGCAATCCCTAACGTGAGCGTTCATTAGGTCGCGCGTTCGGAGAAGCTGTTCCGGTTTCAGATCTGGACGATCTTTCAGAACGTTTCTTATCCATTCATCGTGAATCGCTTCGGTCCACTTAGCGCGGTAGAGGTCTGTGACTGCAACATGCATCAATAAGTCGCGGAGAGGCGCTGGATAAAGGACGCAGGCGTCGTATAGAACGGTGAAATTGCTCACTTCAGTAGCCCATGCCGAGTTCCTGGGCCTGGGCCGTCAGTTCGTCCAGTGCCTTCAAACGGTTGCGATCCATTGTTTCTTTGTACTCCATCAAGTCCTTGAAGAGGATACGGCGATGGGTACCAACCTTGCGGAACGGAATAGCACACTTTTCTAACTGCTCGACCAGAAATGGACGCGAGACATTCAAAATATCGGCAGCCTGTTGAGTCGTCAGTTCAGCATGAACGGGAATCAGCGTGACCGCGTTTCCCTTTGCCATCTGTGTAAGAATGTCATTGAGAAGGCGAAACGCTGAGGCTGGGATCGAGACAACCTCTTCTGACGCGTCGTCGGCCTGAATCCTCAGTTGCAGTGGCTTCTTTCGCCTGGTTGAAACGAAACGAGCAAGCTGCCGGCTGCTCTTCTGGGCTAGAATCGCCTCGTCCGGAGTTGGGGTGATGGTCTCCGGGAAATCGCTCAGTAGTGTCGCCATATGTTTGCTCCTCCGTGAGAAGCATATCGGATATTCGCAGTAAAAGCAATAATCGAAATAAACGAAATGGCTCGGAGTCGTTCTGTGTTTGTGGATCCATGAATGGATCTACGGCAGTGTCAATTCTTCCCTCAGTGCTCCCTGCTGCGGGCTTGGACGCCGAGTGTCCCTGGGCTGCGATTTCAGAGTCTTCACAATCAACGCGGCGACGGCTTCCACCACAGGAACGGCGACACTGTTTCCAAACTGCCGATAGGCCTGCGTGTCGGAGACCGGGATCTTGAAACTGTCCGGGAACCCCATGAGCCTCGCGCATTCACGCGGGGTGAGTCGGCGTGGATTCTTCGTGCGTCCCTGGTCGATCAGGATCTCAGAGCCGTCTTTGTAATAACGGGCTGACAGGGTTCTTGCGATCATGTCCGGGCGAACCAGTCCGAAGCCAAAGCCATTCCCTTTGGCTCGATGTTTCTCGGCGTAATTCTGAAGGTACTGCCAGAGATGATCTGTGAGTGTGTACTTGCTGGAGACGGCCGCACGCTTTCCTGTCGTGTACGGTTCTTCGGCGGCTTCCGATCCGTTCTGTGGATGCAGAATCGACTTGAGTGTTGGCTCCGCTGAGCTGGCATCGGGAAGCACAAGCTTCTTCCAGTCGAAGCCCAGGTCTTCTCGAAACCCCACGATGAAGATTCGTTCGCGGTGTTGAGGTACAAAGTGCCGGGCATCGATGATTCGATAGTCGACGTTGTATCCAAGCTCCTTCTGCAGAGTCTCCATGATGACTGCAAAGGTTCGCCCTTTGTCGTGTCGATGAAGGTTCTTCACGTTCTCCAGCAGGAAGGCATCCGGGCGTTTGCGATCGATGATTCGAGCGACGTCGAAAAACAAAGTGCCCTGGGTTCGGCATTCAAATCCGTGGGGTGTTCCAAGTGCGTTCTTCTTGGAAACCCCAGCGATTGAAAACGGCTGACAGGGAAAGCCTGCGACGAGAATGCTGTGGTCCGGAATCTCGTCCGTCGGCACCTGAGTGATGTCGCCGGCAATCTCATGTCCACCAAAATTGGCCGAATAGGTTTCCTGTGAGAAGCGATTCCATTCGCTGGTGAACACACATTCGCAGCCAGCGGATTCGAACCCGAGTCGCATTCCTCCGATGCCCGCAAACAGGTCTACAAATGTCAATGTTCTTCGGGCCGGCATTTGAGGGTCTTATTCCGTTTTTGGTACGCACGGTGCGATTGATGAATGTCGAAGTGCGATGAGGATTTCGTTGAGTTCCGGATGATAGCATCGGTGCGGTGTTTTCCCATGCGCTCAGGATTCAGCAATGGGGATCGTTAAATTCGCAGTTTGTCCGTGGGTGCCGCCCGGTGGCACTTCGCGGCGGTGGAAGGAATGATGAATGATTATTGGAGATTGGAAAATGCAAAATGAACTGAGTTGTGTGCGATGCCACTTTGCCTTTTTCAATACTCAATTTGCAATAACCCTTGCGCTTCGACCGCGCCCCGTTTGTACAGCGTTCGTCTTACGGCGAAAGTCTTTCCTGCAGAAGGGATCTGCTTGAATTCCAGGCGAAGAAGTCGTACCGTCGCCGCTCCTGCCTGAGTTCCTCTCCTTCCAGTTACAGAGATTTTCATGAGGCATTGCTCACCGATTTGCCTGTTGATCGCAGCAGCTCTTCTGGCCGGCTGCCAGCAAAGCCAGCCAAAGCAGGAGCCGCCGAAACCGATGTCGGTCCTGTTTGTGACTCCTGTGACGGAAGACGTCACGGAAGAGGAGGAGTTCACGGGTCGCACGGCCGCCACAGAAACCGTAGAACTGCGGGCTCGAGTCTCCGGGTATCTCAACACTGTCCAGTTCGCCGAAGGAACAATGGTGACGAAGGACCAGGTCCTCTTCACCATCGATGACCGTTCGTTTCTCGCCGAAGAACAAAGAACATCCGCCGCAGCGTCCCAGTTTGCAGCTCGAGCGAATCGTCTGGAAGGGCAGGAAGCCCGAGCCCGATCGCTGTTCGACAAGAAAGCAATGTCGGAAGAAGAGTATGAAGCGGTGAAGTATGAACTGGCTGAAGCGCGGGCTTCTCATACGGCCGCACTGGCTTCGCATGAAATCGCAAAACTGAATCTGGATTTCACCGTTGTGAAAGCCCCTATCAGCGGGCGGATCGGTCAGAAGCAGGTTGACGTTGGCAACCTCGTCGTCGAAGACCAGACTCTGCTGGCGACCATTGTGCCGCTTGAAAAAGTCTATGTGTATTTTGACATGGACGAACGCACCGTCCTGCGATTGCGACGCATGGAGCAAAGCGGGGCCATACAATCGGCAATGGTTCAGCCGGTACAGATCGGAATTGCACTCGCGGACAGTGAGGAGTTTTCCATCAAGGGAACGGTGGACTTTCTGGATAACCAGGTGGATCCAGCAACCGGAACACTCAGGACTCGAGCAACTGTCGACAATTCGTCGGGTCTGTTGTCGCCAGGTTTGTTTGTGCGGGTTCGTTATCCAATCGGCAAGGCGGCTCCTGCTCTGATCGTTCCGGAGGAGGCTCTTGCTTCGGACCAGGGACGACCGTTCGTCTTTGTCGTTGAAGAAAAAGACGGAAAGCAGATCGCCGTTGCGAAGTACATCGAACCCGGGCCGCTTCTCGGAAGTCGCCGCGTCATCCGGTCAGGAATCGCTGCGGCCGACAAGGTGATTGTGACTGGCCTTCAGCGATTGCGACGGAATGCAGAGATCGCCCCAAAGCCTCAGACGGCAACGCCAGCGGCGGCACCGCCGGCGGTGTCGGCGGTGAAATAGAACGCGGACCAGTTCATCACAAACCGTCTTGCGCTTGGTGGTGGTGAATCGGAAACGGCTGAGGACAGCCGTTCTACACTGGGTAGCACGCACGAAGTGCGTGTGCCGCAGGCGCCGGAAGCCGTGGCCAGTGTAGAGCGATTGTCCTCAATCGCTTCGCATCGAGCATGATCGGAAACGGCTGAGGACAGCCGTTCTACACTGGGTAGCGCGCACGAAGTGCGTGTGCCGCAGGCGCCGGAAGCCGTGGCCAGTGTAGAGCGATTGTCCTCAGATCGGAAGAGCACACGTATGAACTCCACTCACTCGATAGCATCTCGTATTCCGTCTTCGGC
>JAEUII010000210.1 GCA_016795145.1 Planctomycetaceae bacterium | reverse complement strand
GGAATGGGGATCAGCAGCCACACGAACTGCAAGCGGCCGCCTCGACTGAGAGAATCAATAAAGTGGTCGCATGATCAGTGTTTTCTGGCAGTTGGCGTATACTGCAGGATCTGGATCCCGCTCGGATAGGAGTCCACTTTCTGAAAGTTCAGGCGAATGTGATCACCCGGGGGAAGAACGGGAATGCCTGATCCGAGCAGGACTGGCATGACGGCCAGTTCGAGAGTATCCACGAGCCCATTATCGATAAGAGTCCGGAACAGCTTTCCGCCTCCAAAGAGCCAGATGTCCTTTCCGTTCTCTTCCTTGAGCGCCGCTACGCGTGAGACAAAGTCTGGTCCAAGGATCTCGATATCCGGGTGCTCCTCGGGCTTTAGAGTGCCCGAGACCACCAGAACCCGGTGGCCTTTCAGAGGATTTTGATCACCCTGTGCCAGCATGATCTCGTACGTTCCCCGCCCCATGACGAAGGTATCGAACTCAGAAAACAGCGACACCATGTCAATCGTTGGGTCTTCCACGATCCAGCCGTAGCCTCCATCCGGTGTGGCAATGAAACCATCAAGACTTGTGGCGACGTTGTACCTGAGTCTTCGCATAGGGGCTTTCCTGGATTGACTGTTGAGTGGTTTGTCACATCAACAACTTGAGCCGTCATTCCCGCGCAGGCGGGAACCCAGAACGTTGAAAGTTGGATTCCCGCCTGCGCGGGAATGACGAACACCTCTTCGTTGTTATGGCGGAGCACTGGGATGTTCTTGTTTGCCTGTGTATTCACAACCCGAAACGTCAGTGAGGGGTCAACGGCAAGTTCTACTCGCTGAGGCATCGGGTTGGGATCTGTAGCCTCTTCGCCCGCAGGAAACTCCGATTGACCCAAATTTCCTAGTCCCTCAGAATCCTGAAGTCATGGTTTGTTGTCAAATCGACGATGAATGGAATCATTGCCGGTTTAGAACCCTTTGAAACACTGGTCTCACATGGATGTGAGTTTGATCAGTCTGCGGGACAGTCCCTGCCCAGTGAGCTTTGTCAGCGCTGGAGATGTGCAGGGATCTCGCTTCTGCTGCGATAGTCGACAGGTTTCACGCGGCGACATTTTTGTCGCATTGCGAGGCATCGCGTCGGACGGTCATGACTTCATCGAGTCGGCAGTGGCGTCCGGTGCGGCGGGCGTTGTCGTTGAGCGTCCCAATCCTCGGATCGCGGTGCCCCAGTGTATTGTCAGGAACTCGCGGCAGGCCTGGGCCTGGATCGCGATGGCTCAGTTTGACTTTCCTCAAAAGAACCTGACTCTTGCCGGTGTCACGGGAACGAACGGAAAGACAACGGTCGCATGGCTCCTGCGAACGATCCTGCAGGAATGTGGACATCGATCCGGTCTGATCGGCACGATTCAATACTGCGACGGACGCAGCACACATCCGGCGACATTGACAACTCCGGATTCTCCCGATCTTGCACGGCTGTTTCGCCAGATGGTGACGATCGGGACGACTCATTGCGTCATGGAAGTCAGCAGTCACGCTTTGGTTCAGGAACGCTGTTCCGCGTTTCAACTGGCGACGGCCGCCATCACAAACGTGACTCGTGATCATTTTGATTATCACGGCACGTTCGAGAACTATGTTGCTGCCAAGGCAATGATCTCGAAGCTGCTGCCACCGGAGCAGCCACTGTTGCTGGGCACAGATGACGCCGGTGTTCGAGAAGTGCGTTCCGTGCTTGGCGATCGGCCCGTACTCACGTTCGGATTTCAGGAAACAAGCGACTACCAGGTCAGGGTGACGTCGTCGGCCGTTTCAGGGCAGGATGTTTCGCTGCGACTTCAGGGACATGAGATTCAGTTTCGAACTCCGCTTGTTGGGCGCCACAACGCGTTGAACCTGTTGACCGCCGCGGCGCTGGCGGAACAAATGGGTGTCGATCCGGATCGTATCCGCAACGGGCTTCAGAAGATCACGAGTATTCCGGGGCGGATGGAATCGATCGACCTTGGTCAGGATTTCCTGGTCCTTGTTGACTACGCACATACGCCGGACGGGATCACGCAGGTCATTGCGACGGCTCGAACACTCTCCAAAGGCCGAGTCATCATCGCGTTTGGAGCCGGGGGCGATCGTGATCGCGAAAAACGGCCGTTGATGGCTCAGGCGGCCTCCGCAGCCGATGTTGTTGTTGTCACCTCCGACAATCCTCGTTCGGAATCACCCACAGCCATCATCGATGACATCTGCAAAGGCTTCTCTGAGCATGAATTTGTTCATCGCATCAATGACCGCGAAGAAGGCATCAGGACGGCGTTGAAGCAGGCAGGCTCCGGCGATGTGGTGCTGATCACAGGTCGGGGCCACGAAGCGACTCAGCAAATCGGAAATCGCAGCATTAGCTTTGATGACCGCAAGGTGACTCGGCGAGTGCTGAAAGAGATCCTCGCGAACAAAACACCTCAGCCGGGAAACAAGTCGTGACAAGGACTCGTGCCTGTCGGCTGATCGTCCAGGGTGTACGAATCAATTTGGTCGAACCTCATTTTCTGAATCCACACAACTGAATGTTTCCCTGTACGGTCAAAAATCTGCACGACATCTGCGGCGTTTCAATTGCGTCGGGAGACGTCGGTTCCGAAGTGATTCGTGGCGTGACGATTGATTCACGCTCTGTTCAGCCGGGCGATGTGTTCTTTGCTTTGCCGGGCAGTCGCACGCACGGCGTTCAGTTTACTGCAGATGCTCTGGCCGCGGGCGCTGTCTGCGTCGTCTCAGATCGTCCCGCGGCTGCGCTTTCATCCAATGGTCAGAGTTCCAGAATCCTGGTTGTTCCGGACGTGCAGAAGGCACTGCAGGAATTTGCGGTGTGGAATCGTCGCCAGTCATCAGCATTGACGATTGGTGTCACTGGAAGTGTTGGGAAGACTTCGACTCGTCAGATGATCGCCGCTGTCCTGTCGTCACAATTCAACGGCGTCCAGAGTCCTCGAAATTACAACAACGAGCTTGGCTTGCCACTGACGCTTTGTGAATTGAAGCCCGGCCATGAATTCGCAGTTCTGGAACTGGGGGCGGGCAAACCTGGCGACATTTCGTTCCTCTGCGGGCTGGCGGAACCAGAGATGGCTGTCGTCTCAAGAGTCGCGCTGTGTCATCTGGAATCGTTTGGCTCCATCGACACCATTCGCAGGACGAAGCAGGAGCTGGTTGAGGCGATCGACGCCAGCGGAACCGTCTTTCTGAACGCGGATGATCCTCACGTGCAGCTGATGAGTCATGTCGCGAAAGGGCGAGTCGTCTCCTTTGGACTTTCTGTCCTGGCAGATGTCCGCGCGGATGAGATTCATACGCAGGATGGACAAACTCAGTTCACTTCCGATGGTCATCGATTTGCTTTTGAGGGCCCTCGTCACCTTGTGACATGTGCGCTGGCGGCTGTTGCTGTCGGTCGCACGGTCGGACTTTCTGAACGTCAGATTGAGCTTGGTCTTGCTCAGTTTAGTCCGGATGCAGGCCGTGGGCTGGTGCGGCTGATATCGCCCTGGACAGTGATCGACGAGACTTACAACGCGAGCCCGGCAAGCGTGCTCGCCACGATGGAGTCACTTCGAAGCTGGACGGGACGACGCAGAATTCTGGTGCTCGGCGACATGCTGGAACTTGGTGAATCCGCCGAGGCACTTCATTGCGACCTTGCTCGGGCTCTGGCGAATTCCGGGATTCACCATACTCTCTTCTGCGGCAAATACTCGGAAGTATTCGCGTCTGCCGCCCTGAAGTCTGGATTGCCATTGAATCGAATCTCAGCGTTTCACGATCAAGCGACGCTCATCTCAATGCTCGACTGCGTGATTTCGCCAGGAGATGTGATCTGCGTCAAAGGATCGCGCAGTACTCACATGGAACACATCGTTGACGCACTGCTTTCCAAGGCCGCAGAGTCACTGCGCGCTGCGGCGTGATTGCCTTCGTTCGGAATCGAGTTGCAGCGAACGCGGCTGGTGCGATCCCTCGCTGACGCAGCGGGTTGAGATGTGCTTTCGCGATGCAAGCTATGAAGGCGCGCCGGGGCCGGCACTATCGTTTCAGCAGCATCTCATCCAGGTTCAGCATCACTCCCGCAACAACCGCCATCGCTGCTGCGTCTTCGGCCTTCATTCCCTCCGGAAGGTTCCCAAGAGGATCTGTGGCCATCTTCATCGCCGCCGCTGCATCCTGCGTATACTCCGCCTTGCTGTCATTGAACAATGCCACCAGCTGTTCTCGCTCAAAGGTCGTGGGGTCGCGCTGAAGGCAGCATTGAATTCCAAACGTGACCTGGTCTTCAACGCTTCCGCCGTGCTGCAGCATTCTGCGTCCAAGCGCCTGTGCGGCTTCGACGTAGACTGGGTCATTCAGCGTGACCAGGGCCTGAAGCGGAGTATTCGTGCGATTGCGTCGCAGAGTGCAAACTTCACGGTTCGGTGCATCGAATGTTGCCATCGACGGATACGGATTGCTGCGTCGCCATGTCGTATAGAGGGCTCGTCGGTAGCGATCTTCGCCCATGCTCGTTTGCCAGTCCGTTGAGCTGCCAAACGCAGCAGAGAGTCCGAGACTCGGCTGGGGAGGCTTTACCGGCGGTCCATACATTTTTCTGCTGAGCAATCCGGCAGCGGCCAGAGCCTGATCCCGCACCATTTCGGAGCTGAGGCGAACTCGCGGGCCACGTGACAGCCATCGATTGTCCGGATCGGCCGCGACAGATTCAGACGTCACTCGGGAAGACTGACGATAGGTTCGGCTGGTCACGATCAGCTTCAGAAGATGTTTCGTATTCCAGCCGGATTCGACAAGTTCGCGAGCGAGCCAGTCGAGCAGATCCGGATGAGTCGGCAATTCGCCCTGCGAACCAAACTCTTCGCTTGTCGCCACGATACCGCGACCAAAAATCTCTTCCCACTGTCGATTTGCGATCACTCGTGGAGTCAGCGGATTCGACTCGCTCACCAGCCACTTCGCAAAATTGAGGCGATTCATCGGTTCCGACTGCTGGTTCGATGAAAACACTGCCGGCACACCTTCGTGTACCTCGTGCCCCTTGTCCAGGTAATTGCCTCGGAACTGGAACAGCGTCTTGCGTCGCGCGTCGCCCTGGAGTTCCTTCATCACAAGAACCGACGCATCCGGCTTCATTTTGGAAAGTTCATCCTTCAGCTTTTCTGCTTCCGTTCGCACCGCCTCCAGTTCAGGGGCAGAAAATCGTCGGTACCATTCCGCAATCTGCTTGCTCTGCTCCGCAGAACGATTTGCGGCGGCTGTGTCAGCGATGGCCAAGATTTCGGCCGGCACGCGGGCTCGTTCAATGGCAGCCGGATGTCCTGTCACAGCAATTCGAAAACGGCCCAGGACGTGATTCACGTAAGGAGCATTCTGTTCGATGATGATCCTCAGTGTTGCACCAGCCGTTGCGGGCAGCGGTTCTTCAGGCAACAGAATCAGGCTGTGTGCCGTAGTCACTCGTCCGCCAACAGCCCAGCCATTTTCCGCTCCGGACTTTCCATCCAGAACTTCTTCCGCTGAAAAACCATCCTGCTGGAACGATGCCATCGCCGTGCTGAACTTGAGATCGCGCACGCTGCTGGGGGAGTATTCCGCAGACGGGTTTGGAGCATCAACAATCGTCTGAGCCCACACTTCTTTTCGGTTCTCGTCGAGCAACTGAATCTGGAAGTTCGAAAGCCGCGTGTGAATGCCGTTGCCAAGTCGATTCCAGAGGGCAATGCGTTCGATCGCTTTGGCTTCCTTCAGGTCCAGTTCCCACCATGGGTTATCGGAGATCGCAGTGTGAGTCACCGATTTGCGTTCGTAGTTGCCGTCAGTGTTTCCGTCGATCGCGTACTGCGGTGGACCATCAAACGCAGTGGTGCTTTGAGTCGCCACGCCTGAACCAGCGACATTCGTCCCGCCTGAGTACACCTGAACTTCAGCAAGTGACAGGATCTTCTCCGTGCCCGGAATCGTGATCCGCAGGAACCGAGCCGATGGCGTCGATGCACCGGGCGGAACCCACTGAGCCTTCAGCTCCGTGACGACAAAATTGCCGCCACCAAATCCGGCGCCAGCTCCTGGCAACGCAGCGTCTGGAATCGTTTCAAGCCGAATTGCTGAAGCGTTGCTGTCTGCCTGTCCGGCATTCAGATTGGCCCATGTTTCGGCCGGGAACTCGAGCGTATAGTCGTTCGTCTCCGCAGGTTCGGCAACAATGATCGTGCCTTCCGGCGACACTGTCGCTTCACCACCCTTGGCCAGTCGGACAGACTTTGGGCTAAGCGTTCGCCATTCAGGCTTGAAATTCAATCGCTGTTCCCAGTCCGCCTGAGACTTCTCCAGCTCCGGAGTTGATGTCGCGAACAGAGTCCCGATCTCGGCAAGGCGTGATTCAATCGTCGCCTTCCGTTCACGCTGTTCGGTCGAGAACAGTGTCAGCTTTGGCGAATCATCGCCTCGGTCCGCATCCTCTGTGTTATTCAGAATCGCGAATACCTGAAAGTACTCGTCCTGAGAGATCGGATCGTACTTGTGTGTGTGGCACTGAGCACAATTGAAGGTCGTCCCCATCCACACTGCCATCGTCGTGTTCACTCGGTCCACGACGGCGACGTTACGAAACTCCTCATCCTGAGTTCCGCCTTCGTTGTTCGTCATTGTGTTGCGATGGAAGCCCGTCGCGATGATCTGATCTTCTGTCGGATTCGGCAGCATGTCGCCAGCGATCTGTTCGATTGTGAACTGGTCGAACGGCATACCGTTGTTGATGGAACGAATCACCCAGTCACGCCACGGCCACATGACTCGCGCAGGGTCGTCGGCGTAACCCGATGAATCAGCATAGCGAGCCAGATCGAGCCACTTCCTGGCCCAATGCTCCCCAAACTCCGGACGCGCAAGGAGGTGGTCGACGAGTTCATTCCAGGCTGGTTCATTGAAGTCTGTGCTGGCCGCATTTTTTGACAGGCGCTCAGTCCATGAATTCGCTTCTTCGATCGTCGGAGGAACTCCGATCAGATCCAGAAAGACTCGCCGCACAAGTGTTCTTGCGTCAGCCTGAGCGGAAGGCTTGAGCTGATGCTCAATCATGTGCCGCAGGACAAAGTTGTCGACCGGATTCGTGGGCCATTGAGCAAACTGCTTGTCGGCTGCAGGCACTTCAGGGCGTACCGCTGGCACATAAGACCAGTGCTTCGCGAACGGTGCACCCTCTGCAATCCAGCGGCGCAGAACCGCAATTTCTTTCTCAGTCAACGGCTTGCCGAAATGGGCCGGAGGCATGCGAGCATCATCGTCGGTCGTCGTAATCCGACTGATCAATTCACTGGCGTCTGGTTGTCCCGCGACGACCGCCGTCTTGCCGGATTCAAGTTTCACAGTGGCCGAGCTTGCATCGTCCAGACGCAGGCCGCCTTCACGGTGGGCGGAATCCGGTCCATGGCAAGCCAGACATCGGTTCGACAGAATGGGCCGTACGTCCCGATTGAAGTCCACGGACTGGGCGAGCACACTGGCTGCTGAGCCCATCAGGATTACGACACAACCGATAGTTCTGGTCAGGATTTCCATGCTGCACCTTGCGTGCGAGACTCTCAAAAAGACCAAAGAATGGTCCCGGCGGGAATCTCAAAACTCTAACGCAACGTTCAGCGAACCGCACTCATCAAAGCGACATTTCCGGGAACAGCCATGTGGATTCCCGGAGTCAAACTGGACGTTCGATTAGCAATCCTGACGTTATGGCAACGGCCGCGACTTGAAATGCCGCTACATTGCAAGTTGAATCGCGCACATCCCCCTCTCCCGGACGAAGTCTGGGAGAGGTCGAGCGAGCGCCAGCAAGCTCGGTAGAGGGGCGTTCGTTTTGCACCGGCGAGCGGAACGCGTCAGCTTCCCGGCATGCGATTATCGACGCCCAACAACCTCTCCTCTCCCAAACGAAGTTAAGGAGAGGTCGAGTTCAATGGCTGTGTTCAGTAGGGCATTCGCCCCTTCAGGGAACGCTCGCGTTGAAGGCGAGACTTCGACGTTCGCCTGTTCCTCGAAAGGGCTCCGCGCCGTGCAGCAGCCAGCCGGGGAAGATGTAGAGATCACCAACAACCGGCTTGAAACTGATCAGCGATCGAGCAAATCGTTGCTTGCCGCCGATCAGAAAATTGATGTACCCGGCCTGACGACCGGAAATGTAGTTCTGCTGTTCCTGGCGAGCGTTGACTTCCGGGACTTTCAGGTACGCGACGCCGGACAAGTCGCCGGAATGAAAGTGAACCGGACTTGCGGTGCCCGCATACTGGCTGACCATCCAGAACACGTCGAACTGAATTTCACGCAGCGATTCCCCTTCGCTTGCTTCGACATACAACTGGATCCCTCGCGCGACACAATCCATCAACGAATTCGGATGGCCTTCACGGCAGATGGTTTCGGGAATCTGAAACTCCGCGTTTTGCCCTGAAGTGAGAATTCGATCGGCTTCTTCATTGAGGTAAGCCACGGTCTCTTCGGGAAGTCGAGTCCTCCCGATCAGCGGGCCAAACGGCGACAGAAAATCCATCCGCGGATTGTCGCCTAAAGAATGTAGAACCAACGGCTCCGCCTCGTACTTTTTCAGCCGTCGTACGGTACTGTTCTCGGAAGCCATAGTTTCCTCCTTGTGGCAACTTTCGATGGGCGGATTTATGTTCTGTCGGTATTCGGTGTGGTCACTTGATTGCGATTCAGGCCTGACAGGCCGTCAAAACCCCTGCCGGTGTGCGTAAGCCGCCGGACGCGTTCGAATGAGACTGTGTGAGGATCAGGATTCGGATG
>JAEUII010000107.1 GCA_016795145.1 Planctomycetaceae bacterium | reverse complement strand
TTTGTCTTCTGCCATTTTCCCCATGGCAGCGAGGCACAGGCACAGACCATTCCCGGGTTCCTTCCGGGCTCATACCTTCGCGAGGGTCCATGGAAACTGATTCGCTTCTACGGGCAAAACGACGACGGTACGGATCGCCTGGAACTCTACAATCTTGAAACCGATCCAGGCGAAACGACAAACGTGGCGGCTCAATATCCGGACGAAGTCAGCAGACTCCTGAAACGGATGAAGCAGATACTCGCCGACACCGATGCGGTGATTCCGATTCGAAATCCCAACTACCAGCCAAACTCAAGAGGCGTCTCGAAGACAAGTCCAAAGAAGTCAGAGGAAGAGTTTCCAAAGGAGCTTCAGGGCTGGAAGAATCGCGGTTGCTCCGCCACCGTGAAGGATGGTGTCCTGACCGTTGTGCCTCAGAACGCAACGCCGTTCCTTGGATTCGCCGCGGGGCGATCGAAGGGGCCGGCATCGATGCAGTTACGAGTTCGATCAACGAACGGTGGCACGGCGAAAATTGAATGGCTGCCCGAACCGGCTGCTCAAAAGCAGGCTCAATCGGTCGAATACACAATCAGCGGCGGGGACTGGCAAACTCCCGAAATACAGGTGCCCGCCGAAGGAGCACTTGGAATCCTTCGCGTTTATCTTCCTGTTCCCAATGACACCGTTGACGTGGATTGGATCAAGCTGAAGGCTGACAACGGAGAACGCACCTGGGACTTCTGAGTCCTGTCAGAATGATCCACATGCGAACATCGAAGCGACAATGAACCGTCACTCAGGATTACTCAACAGCCGGCTCGGTGATGACACCCGGGCTGCGATGAGTTGCAAAATACCGATTGTCGCGGATCCAGTCTTCGCGCGTGTAGGAAATGACCGAGGTGTCGGTTTCACGCACTTCCAGGTGAGACAACCGGAATCCCATTTCGGTGATTTCGGTGAACAGCATCCATGCCAGGTTCTCAACGCTGGTTGGGCCGTTGAACAGTTTCAGCTTGAAGTTCTCGCCCGTGCGTCGGCAGTGATCCTTCAGTGTTTCGTACAGAGGATCCTGGATGTTGATCAGCATTCCATGGTCATAGTATTCCTTCAGCCATGGTTCGACTTTTTCATCAAAAGCGCCGAACAGAGTACTAATGTCGCCGTCTCGCTCGACTTCAAAGAAGCAGCGGACACCGTAGCGATGGCCGTGCAGGTTGCTGCACTTGTCGCGCAGAGTTTCATTGCGATGAGCCGCGTAGAACTTGTACTCTTTCTGAATGATCATCAACCTGCTCCTGTGGGAATGCTGACGCCGACAGCATAACCCGAATTTGCCAGCGACGCACCAGTCTGTCCCGGCTACGGAAACAGTTCTCGAATTTTGCCCGAAAATCGCTGCAACGGCACGGACCGGACACACTGTGCGACCGCAAAAACCGCCCGAAACATTACGGTGTGACGGCGACTCGCCCGGCTTCCAGCAGTAGCAGACGTGTGCTGATTCGCGACGACTCCAGCTGCCAGCACTTCTGAACGGCGTGACGATATTCTTCCAGCTGTGGACCGTAGTGTTCCTGCTTATCACGCACCCAGCGGCTGACATCTCCGACAAGGCGATCTGTCTTGAAGTCGACAACATCGGCAGCCAGCGTTCGGCCATGAAGAACCAGGCGAACGAGTCGGTCAATGGACCCCTGGACGATCTCACCATCGCGGATCATCACAAACGGTCGTTCGCGATCAACTTTCAGAACACCCTGCTGAGAGCGAAGCACATCCAGGTGAGGCGCGAAGGACGGCGCGAGGCCGGCCGTTCGGGGATCGAACACCGATCGAATCTCGGGTGACTGCAGCAGCCGCAGAAAGTCCGGAAGAACACGCTTCACAGTCTCGTCCGAAATCGTCAAACGCCGACCACACTCGTGCAGCATCTCAACGTCCGGCATGTCGCCTTCGTTCAGCCATTCGATGCACTCAAACCAGGCATGAATCAACGTTCCTCGGACACGCGGATCAACCGTTCGCACTGCAACTCGCGGAGCCGTTTCCCGTCGGACGATCGCGCTGACGTCTGGCAGGTACAATCGTGTTTCATCATGTCGCGACGGGGCTCGACGCTGAAGTCCTCGCCGCCGGCCGTCAGGCATGGAAGCCAAAGTGACTGTTGGAATCTGAGCATTACCGGATGGCTTTCGCGCGACGGCGGTCTGCATGTCGCCAACATCTTTGAACCAGTCCGGCGAACCTGTTTCAAAGACGACAGATTCCGGCAGTGCCTGGGACTGATCGGTCAGTGAGGCCATCAGCAGACCGGCATACGTCTTGGGAACTTTCTTCCCGGAGAACGGCTGACTCAACAAATGCAGCGCGTACTTCGCTCGAGTCAACGCGACGTAGAAGACGCAGAGACTCTCGGAGACCTGGCGAGCAATCGTGTCGTCGAATGCCTGCTGAATATTCTCTGGCAGCAGTCGACGAACGGCCTTGTTGCTCCACACGCAAACTCGGTCCGGCGGATCAGCAACAGACGGACCAGCAAACGCCGCCTGCGGTGCTCGCATCAGAGTGCCATCAAGTTCGGGCAGGAACACGATGTCGAACTCCAGCCCTTTGCTCTGATGAATCGTCATCACACGCACTGGAGCAGGCTCGGACTTCTGGAACTTGCTGTTCTCCAGGAGCCGAACAAAGTCGCTGGCATTCAGCGAGCCGGTCGCATCAAACCGCCACCCTTCCGACACGATCTGACCCAGTCGCAGGATGTCTCGCGCGCTGCACCAGGTTCGCACGGACTCCGACAGCCATTGCAGTGTTCGACCGTAACCATCATCCATAAGTCTGGTGCGAATCGCAGCGGCCGCGACAGATGCCTGGTGGTTGTCTCGCCAGTCCGTCAGTCCAACAACGGAACCAAGCGGCGATGTTGCAACATGGAAGCGTGAGATCCGGCACGACGGATGCGATGCAAAATGCAAAAGCGACATCATCGCCAGCACGGCCGGACTGTCCGTCGGTGGCGTACCGCCTTCCTCGCTCGCAGGCACTCCCAGCGCGTTGAGTTCGTGAACGAGTCGTGCAACAGTCGCGTTCTTTCTCGTCAGTACGCCAATTTCAGCACCGGGGCAGTTCTGATGCTGCTCGCGGATCTGTTCGGCAATCCACCGATACCAGGGGCCTCGACGCTCTTCGGCTCCTTCACCTGGCATGGACGGTGAGATGCGAAAGCAGGCATAGCCCGGCATCTCTTCATACGCGGTCGAGTGGTGAGGAAACTCCCGCGACCACTTCAGACATGCGTCCGCATATTCATCCAGCTCCGGATGAGCGCCGACATGTTCGAAGACCTTGTTCACGGTTTCCATCACGGCCGGTGATGATCGGCGGCTCTTGTCGAGCGGCACCTGTTCAAGGTCGGGGATGGCTTCAGGAACCGCGTCCAGAATCGCTGCAACGCCGCCTCGCCAGCCGTAAATCGCCTGCTTGCCGTCACCTACACAGAAGAAACTCGACTGCTTGCCGGCCACCTGCAAATTTGTGGCAAGCCTTCGCAGAATCTGCCACTGATCGGAAGACGTATCCTGAAACTCATCAAGCAACAGATTACGAATGGAGCTATCCAGTCGAAAACTCATTCGGGAGCCACTGGCTGCTCCTGCCGAACGCGACAGTACTCGCGTGACATCACCAAACCGAAGCCATCCATGATCTGCTCGAAGCCGTGCATATTCGCGGTCAAAGCGAACCATCAGACTTCGAATGGCCTTCATCTGATTCGCAAGGCGTTCGACAAGTTCCGCCTGAGCATGCGACAGGAGCCGCTGGTAGATCGCGACAACTTCGTCATTCAGCTCTTTGTTCCAGAACTTGTTTTCACCGGTCAGGACCTTGCCGGCGATCCCGGTGCTGATGAATTTTTCCCAGTCTTCCTTTTGAAATCGCGCGACATCTTCGGATCGCGCTTTGATAAATCGCTGGTCGGTTTGCAGTGGAGCCGCGTACAGATCGGAGATCAGTTGTTCTCGTTCCGCCAGTGTCAAACGGCGAGGCCGATTCAGTCGGTCCCAGGCCGCGTCGTCAGTCATCAGGAACAGTTCGTGATAATTGCTGACGGTATCGTCGATCAGGTCACGAACACTTCGCTTCGAGCGGCCCTTGGCCAGCATGTGCATCAGCTGCTGAGCATCCTGGGGAACGTGCTGAGACAGCACGGCGTCAATCGCCTGTTCTCTCAGTTCGCGATCGATATGCTCATCAACGATGCTCCATCCTGGCGGCAATCCAAGTTCCAGCGTCAGACTGCGAGCCACCTGCTGGAAGAAGCTGTCCAGCGTGCAGACTCGCAGCCGATGCAGATTATGAGTCAGTTCTGTTAGCAGCTGCGAGGCATCGTTCGAAGAGATCTGCGGCAGGTCAAGGGCCTGAGCCAGCTTACCGGCGTGTTCGGAGTTGGTTGCTGCATCCGCAAGCCGCGTGAGAACTCGCCCAAGAATTTCTCCCGCGGCTTTGCGAGTAAACGTGGTCGCAAGGATCGTCTCGGGGCGATGCTTCTGAAACAGCTGGCGCAGAAAATGCCCGGACAGCTGGTACGTCTTTCCGCTTCCCGCGGACGCACGAATCAGTTTGTTCATAGGGCCATCCATGAGTCAAAGAACCACTCAGACTCCGCGCCTCCTGAATCGCGCGGGTTGCTGAGTGACCGAGACGAACCAGCTACTTCAGTTTTGGTGCGGCATACATTTCCGGCTGAGCATCATGAACTCGAAGAACGCCATGTTCCGCATCTCGCGCGAGACGAACCGGGTGCGGGAAGATTGGAGTCGTGACGCTCTTCACAGCGCGGATCACGTCGATCTTGTCACGATAGCTTCCGCCCCACAGCTCAGCAATTTCCTTCGAGCCCAGTGACATCTCTTCAATCAGGAAGACAACGTCCGCGGTGTGGACGAGCGCTTCGCCGCCGACAGGAGCCCCCGTGTCTCGGATCTGACCAACGCACACACAGGTCACACCCTTCTCGTGGTTGTACGTCTTCAGCGCAGACAGATTGTCGGCCGTGCGATTGCGGCTGGGGTCCAGCATGTTCAACGAATCGATGACAACGAAGCTGATCCCTTCCTTCTCAATCAGGAAGCGATACTTCGTCACAAAGTCATCCCACGTGTGGCCACGATGGTACTGACTTTCCAGGACGAACATGTTGTCGAGCACCTTCTTGCGAAAGTCTTTCTCGTTCAGTCCCGTCACGCCCATGCCGATCTTACAGAAGCGACTGCAGAGATCATCACGACCGTTTCCGTCGCGATCATGAAATCCTTCTTCGGCCACCACGAACGCGACTTTCTGGCCGCTCATGGCAACCTTCGCAAGACCCGCCAGTGTTGTTCGAGTCTTCCCTTTTCCCGGAGGCCCCGCCAGTGCCATCGTGCAACCTTTGGGAACGCCACCCAGAGCTGCCGATCCATCTTCGGTCAGACACAGCAGGTCAAGAACGCTGCCGAGTGAAACACCTTCCTGGGACTTGATCAGGTTCTGCAGCAGTGCCGGGCGCAGAAAGTCCGAAGACAAACCTGCATCCTTATCGTCGACAGCCGGCGCGCCGGCAAATGGCATGGCGGACGGATCCATCATGGCAGGGGCCATACTCCCCGCCATCATCATCTGCATCATTTGAGCCATCTGCAGCATCGGGTTCGGCATCATGGCCGGCTGCATGCCTGGCATTCCCATGCCGGGCATCATCCCCGGCATTCCCATGTTAGGAGCCATCGCGGGATTCATCTGAGGAGCTGCGGGGGCTTCTGGTGCCGGTGCCGGACTAGCTGCTGCTTTCTTGGCCATGGTGCAGAATTCCTGTCGAGGATGACGGTGGAAGAATACGGAGCGGGTCGGTCAGAATGCTCAAAGCGGCATAGTCTGAGCCATTTCGCTTCGAGCTTCCAGTAACCCTGCGGAGGAATCCTGCCGCGCCACTCGGGATACACCCAGAATCCAGTCGAATCACAGTGGGACGGAGGATCGATCACCGTCCGGCGTCCAGTCAAACTGGTAGTCATTGCCCAGAATCCACCGCGTCAGCTGCATGATCTGATGAGTATGCCCGACAAGATGCGGAATCGTGTGCATCAGCGCGCCGAGCCCCGTGACTTCGAAGCCCTGGATCACTCGATGCCGCTCGAGCTGTTCGACCGGGACTTCTGACACGACCTTTCGTACCTGAACCAGCGTGTGCGTCAGTTTGTCCAGCACCACTTCTTTGCCGCCGCTTCGGTCTGCTGCAAACTCTGCGTCGCGATTACGGTCGGAAGGATTCCCCAACATGCCATCGACGGACCATTGTTTCAGGTTGCCACACACGTGCAGAATCTGATTGGCAATGGAATTCATCTCGGGCCGCGGACGCTGCCAGATCTGTTCATCTGACAATTGCCGGACACAATGGTGAATCCGATGTTCCGCAGCATCCACGAGATGCAGCAGCTCGGCGATCAGTGGTTGGATTCGAATCGACGACATCGCGCACCTCCAGATTATTGCGGCCAGGGATGCAGCCCCCGATGGGCTTGCCCCATCGGAGCTGACGGTTCAAAGCTAGAAGCGACTCACAGCCACAAACACACCGCCCCTTCAACAGACCCCAACGGGCTTGCCCCGTCTGGTGAATCAGGCTCACGAGCTAGCCTATAAACCTCTGCTTCAGACGGGACAAGCCCGTCTGGGAGCCCTGGATTCGCGTTGTCGCGATCTAGCCGGTCAACCACACGCTCCAGTCGGGCAAGCCGACTGGGGGCGACAAAACCATCGGGTCGACACGCCGCCGCAACATCAGTGCAGTGAGACATGCCAAACCCAGTCAGCGATGCAGAGGTAGTTGGCCCAATCAGCGTTGGCCAACAAATGCCAGGATGAACTTGGGTTCTGACCTTCACTTCACCAAACACGAACCAGATCGACAGGGAAGTCACCCACGGAGCTTTTCCAGGTAATCTCCGCCGTCTCAACAGTCCCTTCGTCATAAACCATCGCCGTTGTCAGCACGTACTTTGTGGCGGTCTGGTTCTCTGGATCGACGATCCAGTACTCAGGGACGCCGGCTTGTTCGTAGAGCTGTTTCTTGAGTTGCAGATCGTGTGCTCGTTGAGATGCGGAAAGAACTTCGATGACCAGATCTGGAACTCCCTTCACTCTTGTCGGTGTGATGATGTGATTCTCGGAAAGGATGACAACCAGGTCCGGCTGAACGACATCACTCTCACTCAACTGCACATCGATTGGTGCATCGATGACCGCTCCAAGTCCTTTCAACTCGATCTGTTGATACAGTTGAAACTGAATGTGTCGTGAAATTGCCTGGTGACGAGGACTGGGTGCTGCATTCATGTAGTGTCGTCCATTGATGATCTCGTGCCGATTGCCATCATTCGGGAACAGGACGTAATCCTGATAGGTCAGCCTTGTCGGCGAAACATCGGTCGTTGGCATGGGCGTTATCCTTGAGGGCCTGAAACAGAACGCAATGCTTCGGCGAACCAATGCGGTCTGTTCATTCGATTCTACGGCCAATGCGATTCTACGGATGAGCAGAACCGTCAGCAAGAGGCCCGTTGCTCTGCCAGACGCTTCGCACCACGCGTCTTTAGGAATCGCTTTGATCGACCGATCAGCATCAATTCATGTCAACGAGTTTTTGCATAGCCGGTGTTGGTGGGATTTGAATCCTGTCCGGCAAGCCGATTTCGGGGCGAGAAAACCAGCCCCCGATGGGCTTGCCCCATCGGAGCTGACGGCTCACAGCTAGAAGCGACTCACAGCCACAAACACGCCGCCCCTTCAACGGACCCCGACGGGCTTGCCCCGTCTGGTGAAGCAGGCTCCTGAGCTAGCCTATGAACCTCTGCTTCAGACGGGACAAGCCCGTCTGGGAGCCATGGATTCGCGTTGTCGCAATCTAGCCCGCCAACCTTACGCTCCAGTCGGGCAAGCCGACTGGGGGCGAGAACATATCGCAATCAGGGAACTGACGTCACCCCGCTCGCCGGAAGCGGCAAGCTTTCAGGCTTGCATGCTTGTTGGTTTTACCAGGCGGAGAACGCCCATCAGCATCACTCGTCAGCCATCTTCCTCAGAGACTCCGCGATGTGGGCCAGGCACTTCGGTGCCATGTGATTGAAGTAGTCCCACGAATGTCCGCCCGCGGTGGTTTCGAGATCCCGTTCGTGCAGAATGCCCGATGACGAGAGCTTCATGCCAAGTCGCGCGGCTCCGTCGAACCATTCGTGGTCCTGAGGATCGCAGCAGAAGAACTGATGCCGTGGCCATGACAACGGATGAAGATTCAACACGACAGTCGCCTGCCGCGCAGTTTCGGTGTCCGGGAAGATCTGGTCCAGCGGAATGCCGCTTCCATACAGCTGATGAAAATCGACGGCAGGAGCAATGGCTGCCACAACGGGAAACTTCATCGCATGTCGATAGGCCAGCTGAAGGACTCCCTGGCCTCCCATGCTGACACCCAGCAAGGCAATCCTGGGCGGCTGCACCTGAAACTGCTGTTCAATCCAGGGCACGATGGAATCAACAAGCCATCGTTGAGGCGTCACTTCGGCATCAAACTCCGGGCAGACAAAATCCAGCCACCAGCTTCGCCTGCCATCGGGACAGACGGCAGCCAGACGATATGTTTCAAACAGGCGAGTGAACACAGGGTTCTTCGACAGAGTGACTCCGCCATGTCCATGCAGAAACAGAACCACACCGTTGACAGGTTCTGAGCCGGTCGGTGTGAACGATTCCACGCGGCGGTGATCCACATCCGTTGTCACCCATCGCTCCAACAACTCAGCGTCGGTCGGCCCCGCTGGTTGAGAAGGTGCAGCAGTCGCATTCCCCGGGAAGAATCGTCGCACGATTCCCATCAAAGGCTGCAGGGCCTTCGAGCCGAGCGACGCATTGTCGCCGGGACTTGCTGGATCTTGTGAATCCTTTGACTCAGACATGAGAGCCCCACGCGCAGGAAATCAGGTTCATTGGTAACATCTGTCGAATCCGGCAAAATCCGGTGCATGGTTCTGGTGGTCCATGAACCGGCCCTGCGTCATGTTGTTTCGAACGGTACTCTGTTTTGTAGAGAAGGATGATCGATGAACGAGCCGAATTATGAAGCTCGCCGCGGAAAGTTGATCAAAAAATTCCGCGAAGCCGAAATTGACTGCCTCCTAATCAGCGGAGTTTCCAACGTTCGATACTTGACGGGCTTCACCGGCGATTCGTCCTGGCTGTTTCTGTCGGGACAGCATCAGATTCTGATGAGCGATACTCGGTATGAAACTCAGCTGGAAGCCGAATGTCCCGGACTGGACGTGGAGATTCGTGATGCCTCCAGCACCATTCTGGACATGTCCGCAAAGCTGATCCTGAAGAGCAAAGCGAAACGTCCGGGCGTCGAAGGTGACCAGCTGACAGTGTCGCAATACGCGGCCCTCGAATCTCGACTGACCGATTCGCCCGCGAAACTGATTCCCACATCGGGGCTCGTCGAACGTCAGCGCGAAGTGAAAGACAAGTACGAGCTGGAGCAGATTCGGGAAGCCGTTCATATCGCCGAACGTGGCATTTCCGTTGTTCGAAGTTCACTACGTCCCAATCAGACCGAGACCGAAATACGCTACCTGCTGGAAGCCTCCATGCGCGACTTTGGAGGAACCGGCCCCGCGTTTGAGCCGATCATTGGCGTCGGTCCGACCGCAGCCCTGCCGCACGCTCACGCCGGAATGCGGCTGGTTTCGGAACATCCTGTGTTGCTGGTTGACTGGGGTGCCCAGAATCATTCAGGTTATCGAAGCGACCTGACTCGAGTCTTCATCACCGGAAAACCGACGAAGCAGATTGAACAAGTGTACAAGGTTGTCCTGGCGGCTCAGCAGGCGGCGATCAAGGCGATCCGTCCGGGAGCTGCTTGCGTAGACGTCGACCGCATCGCGCGAGGGATGATTGCGGACGCAGGATTTGGCAAGTTCTTTGGCCATGGCCTGGGGCACGGTTTTGGCCTGGATATTCACGAATCCCTCAGAATGAGCCCACTTTCGAAGCAAACGTTCGAGCCGGGAATGGTCGTCACGGTCGAGCCTGGGATCTATTTGCCCGGGAAATTTGGGGTCCGGATTGAGGACGATATTCTCGTGACGACTCAGGGTTGCGAGGTTCTTTCGAGCGTTCCTCGCGAATTTGAGGAGGCTTTTGTTCCATTCCTTGCATGAAATCGTGATTTTCACGATCCTGTGTGGCTTTGGAACAAACTGGAAAGAGGGTTTCACTCCCGGCTTCGGTCGGGAGAACAGGGAACCTGCGTAGTTCGGTCGCTCTGCACGCACCGAATTACAGCACTCCGGAAAGTTCTGACTGGCAGTCTTGTGACACATCCCGGCTTGTCGATGGAGATCAGCCATCAGTTAGCTTCGCGATATGCCAAAGCAGCCGGAGCAAACGTGTCTCACGACAATAATCCATAGGAGCACTTCACTGAGGTGCTCGGAGGCTATTTTGAAATGGCGAAACCCGTGGAAAACGAAGACAAAGGCGATTCATTCGATCTCGATAAGTTCCGCAAGCTTCTGCAGCTGATGGAGAAGTACGGTGTCACGGAAGTGAATCTTCAGAACGATGAAGAGTCGTGGAAGATTCGCCGTGGTCCTCGACAAGTCAGCTACGGCGGGCCGGCATTTGCTGCTCCAGCGATGCAAATGCCATCGATGCCAGCACCTGTCGCCGCAGCAGCACCAGCGGCTCCTGCAGCTGCCGCCGCTCCGGCCGCAGCAGCACCGGCAGGCATTACGATCAATGCTCCAACGGTCGGTACCTTCTATTCCGCACCGACACCGGAAGATCCGCCGTTCGTCAGTGTTGGCAGCGTTGTGAAGGCTGACACCGTTGTCTGTATCATCGAAGCGATGAAGGTCTTCAATCAGATTCAGGCAGAGAAGTCCGGACGGATCGTTGAGATCCTTGTCGAGAACGGCGACGCCGTTGGATTTGGACAGCCACTGTTCCGAATCGAACCCGCCTGATCACGGCCGAGAACTCGCTTGCTCCGGTTGAGCCTGATGGCTCGTTTGCAGCCTGTCACTCACGTTGTTCGCCAGTGTCCACTGGCATGCACCCTGTGACAGGCTGATCTTTCAAACACGACCTTGCTCTTCGCGGCATCACCCTTCGGTGCTCGATAGATTGAGTGTGATATGTTCCAGAGAATTCTGATTGCGAACCGTGGCGAGATCGCGCTGCGAATCATTCGCGCCTGCCGCGAGATGGGCATTGAAACCGTTGCGGTTTACAGCGAAGCCGACCGCGGTGCTCATTATCTTGATCTGGCTGATGAGGCGTGGTGCATTGGACCGCCTCAGGCTATGGAAAGTTATCTCCAGATCAAACGCATTATCAGTGCGGCCGAGATCGGAAATGTGCAGGCCGTTCACCCGGGTTACGGGTTCCTCGCGGAGAACTCCCACTTCGCCGAGGTCTGCCGCAGTTGCAACATTGAGTTCATCGGTCCTCCGGTGGAGGCCATGCAGAAGCTGGGTGACAAAGTCAGTGCGAAAGAGATCGCTCTGAAAGCCGGAGTCCCCTGCGTTCCGGGCAGCGATGGTCTTGTGACCGACGTTGAAGAAGCCGTCAAGATCGCCGACCGCATAGGTTATCCGGTCCTGATCAAAGCGACGGCCGGTGGTGGTGGCAAAGGCATGCGAGTCGCCGGGAATGAAATCTCCCTGCGAGCTGGTCTGCAGGCTGCAAGCGCGGAAGCGGAGAAAGCGTTCAAGAACGCGGGCGTCTATCTCGAGAAGTACATCGAACGTCCTCGACACGTTGAAGTGCAGATCCTGGCCGACAATCATGGCAACGCGGTTCACCTGTGGGAACGCGACTGCTCCATGCAGCGTCGGCATCAGAAGCTGATCGAAGAGAGCCCGGCTCCAAAGCTGCCGGCCGATGTTCGTCAGCGAATCTGCGAATGTGCGGTCAATCTGGTGAAGACCGCTGGCTACACGAATGCCGGAACTTGTGAATTCATCGTCGACAAGAACTTCAACTTCTACTTCATCGAAGTGAATGCTCGAATTCAGGTCGAGCACCCGGTGACGGAACTGGTGACCGGGATTGACCTGATCAAGCAGCAGATTCTTGTCGCAGCCGGGGAGAAGCTGCCGTTTACTCAAAGCGACATCAAGCACTCTGGCTGCGCGATTGAACTGCGAGTCAACGCGGAAGACCCGGACAACGGATTCCGAGGCAGTCCGGGAACGATCACAAAGCTGCGTCTTCCAGGCGGCCCCGGCGTTCGCTTCGATTCGCACGTTTATGAAGGCTACACGATCAGCCCCTATTATGACTCCATGATTGGAAAGCTGATTGTCTACAAGCCGACTCGAACGGAAGCGATCGAGTGTATGCGACGATGCCTGCATGAATTCGTAATTGAAGGCGTGAAGACCACACTGCCGCTGGCCAAGAAGATGTTCAGCCATGCAGACTTTGTGGACTTCAACATTGATACGACGTTTGTCGAACGAACCTTCTGACCTTTCTCTGCCCGACCTTCTGTCGGCAGTTTCCCCTCTGACGTTTCAGGAAGAGTGTCATGACTCAAGAGATCAAGCGAGTTGCATTGTTGTTTGCCGGTGGTCCAGCTCCAGCTGCCAACGCCGTTATTTCCACATGTGCGATTTCCTTCATTCGCGCTGGCATTGAAGTGGTTGGTATTCGATACGGTTATTCGAACCTGATCGACTACACGCCGGCAAGCCCGCTGATCGAAGGCGTGCACTACCGAAACCTGACGGAAGTCATGCTTCGCCGAACACGAAGCAAGGAAGGCATCATCATCGGCACGGCTCGCGCGAATCCTGGCAAGCAGCTGACAACGCCAGCGGACTTCGACAATCCGGAGAAGGTCGCTCCGATGAAGCGAGTCTACGAGGCTCTGCGATCTATCGGTGTGGATGCTCTCGTCTCCATCGGTGGCGATGATACTCTGAAGACCGCAAACAAGCTCAAGATGTATCAGGATCGCCTGCCTGCTGATCAGAAGCGTATGCCAGTCGTGCACGTTCCAAAGACGATCGACAACGACTACTCAGGCATCGACTTCACCTTCGGTTACTTCACCGCCGTTGAAACTCTGGGCACCGAAATTCGCAACCTGCACGCCGACGCCGAAGCAGCGCGAGCTTACTTCGTTGTGGAAAGCATGGGACGAAGCGCGGGCTGGCTCGCTTACGGTGCAGCAATCGCCGGTGAAGCAAACATGGTCCTGAGCGTTGAAGACATCAACGAAAAGTACCTGGCTCCGGAATCCACGCCGAAGCGCAAAGTCATGGATCTCGACAAGGTTGTCGGCAAGATCGTACGCATGATGCGTCATCGCCAGGAGAAGGAAGGCAAGGAATACGGCGTTGTCGTTCTGGCCGAAGGTCTGGCAGAGTTTCTCTCCGACGAAGTGCTGAAGGACGTTCCTCGCGACGATCACGGTCACATCTCCGTCGCCAACGTGGACCTTGGCAAGATGATTGCAAAGCGAGTTGCCGCGGAGTTCAAGAAGCAGACCGGTGTGACTCGCAAGGTGACCGGACTGCAGCTCGGTTACGAATGCCGCTGTGCACGACCTCACGCCTTTGACGTGATGCTCGGAAGTCAGCTGGGTGTTGGTGCTTACCGAGCACTCTGCGAGCAAAAGCTTAACGGGGTGATGGTGTCTGTGTCCGGTCAGCTGGACCTGCATTACGTTCCGTTCGAGAAGCTCGTGGATCCTCAGACCCTGGTGACCGTGGTTCGGTTCATTCAACCAAACAGCGACTTCCATCGACTCGCACGATTCCTGGAAAGCTCCGTGACAGAATAGCCTGGCATCTCACTGCCACTTTCCCGGAATACCTGGATGGCAGAATAGATTCCGCTGCAAAGAGTGAGCGGCAAGAGGTTGGTGGCCGGTGTATGATACCGGCAGCCAGCGTTTTGCCGCTCGTTTGTTTTGGAGCCGTTCGAATGGACAAGAATCGGATTCAGGAACTAGTCAGCACCTTCTTCACGTGCGACCGAAAACAGCTGATGGAGATCTTCGGAGAACTGCTTTCCGCGCTGGAAGCGGAGCAGTCGCTTCCTCCCGGACACCTGATGTCACGCAACTATGAGACAGCTCAGGCGAACCCCGAGATCCATACTCTGCCAGGTAATCTCAAAGACGCACGTGATGCCATCTTTCCATTCTTCTGGGGAACGGACAGCTGGCAATCAAAGCTGCACCTGGAAAACGTCAAAGGTCCGCCGAACTTTGCGTCACTGGTCGGAGCACTCGCGGCTCTGCTGAAGAACCCCAACCTCTGTGTCGACACGTATTGCCTCCGATCCAATGAACTGGAAGTGAAGTCTATCACTTCGCTGGCCAATCTGATTTTCTACCACACGCAGTCTCCCTGGGGCGTGTTCACAATCGGCGGCACGATTTCCAATTTGTATGGCGGAAAGCTGGGTATCGAAAAAGTCTGCCCCGGAGCCATGCGAAAAGGACTGCACGAAACGAAGCTGGCAGGCATCGTGTCGGAAGCCGGACATTACTCTAATGCAACACTGGCCGGATGGCTGGGCATTGGACTGCAGAACCTCCATGCGATCCCGACCGATAACCGGATGTCGATGAAGCTGGATCACCTCGAAAAGAAACTGGATGAACTCTATCGAGATAAGATCGCGGTGGCGTTCGTCATCGCAACGTTCGGAACAACGGATGCCTTTGGAATCGATGACATTCGCGGCATTCGAGAGATCATTGAACGCAAGGCAAAACAGTACGATGTCACGGCCCCTCATCTGCACGTGGATGCGGCCGTTGGCTGGGTCGGCTGTTTTCTGACGGAGTATGACATCGCATCAAATCCACTGGCCTTGCCGAAAGAAATTCTTCCGCTGGTTCAGACGATGCAGAAGGCGGCGATGGGATTCAGCGATGCCGATTCTGTCACCATCGACTTTCACAAAATGGGCTGGGGACATTATCCCTCCAGCGCGTTCATTGTAAACCGCCGCGAAGATCTCGCCCGGCTGACTCGACGACTGGACGACGTTCCCTACTTCGCTGAAGCCGACTTCCGACATGACCCGGCATTGTTCACGCTGGAGTGCTCACGACCAGGCATCGGGCCGTATTCTGTGATGGCGTCACTGAACGGAATCGGCCTGAATGGTTACCGACTGCTGATTGCCAACGCCATGCAGCTGGCATTACGCCTGAAGGAGAAACTGGAAGCACTGGAATTCTGCAAGGTGCTGAACTTCGAAACGCCTGGGCCGCACGTTTGCTGGTGGGTGCTGCCACGCGGACGAAACGCGAAGGAGATTTTCCGCCGCTTTGAAAACAATGAACTGACACCGGATGAACGTCAGCAATATCTGAAGGAAGTCCGGCGACTGTATCGCAAGCGTGAAGCGACGATGGATCCCGCGGTGGACGCGAGACTCAGTTTCTCGAACGGCATCGGCTACAGTCCTCACGGAGTCACTCTGCCGGCATGGAAAGCCGTCTTCTTTAACCCGCAGACAGATGATGCCGTGATCGACCGCATCGTCAGCAGCATCGAAGACGTCGCATAGTGTTTTCGTCGCTGGGGCGGATTCGGGTTTTGTCGGTATTTGGTGCAGTCCTTTGATGCGATTCAGGCCCGGCAGGCCGTCACAACCCCTGCCGGTGTGCGTAAGCCACCGGAAACGAAGCTCGAGTCAGTCCAAAAGGCCCGAAGGGTTGACACATTGCCGCGATCAGTCCAACGGGTTGTGTCGGCCTTTCAGGCCTTGCCAGATTCGAGGTCCTCAGACCGGGGCCTTCGACCGCCTTCGACCCCGGCAGGGGATCTGTCGGCCCTGCCGGGCCTGAATCGCAGATGTGCTTTTCTTTCTCTCCTCAGCTTCAGTTGTCCGCAAATGACCAACAGGACATTCCCCTGGCGCCCGACAATCAGAGAATGCGCCCTCGTCGCCCTCCGATTGACGCATCGCAATTCCTCCAGTCATCGAGAACCGGGAATCGCAAACAAAAAAGGTCGTGGCTCAGTGATCTCCGTCACCAAACCACGACCTGATCATGTTGTTGCGATCACGTTGTTGCGACAGCGTTACGCCAGTCCGAATGCTGCGTCCATTTCGCCGGCGATTCGCTTCAGTTCATTGGCATCGCCTCCGCCAACTTCCGCCGCCAGCCAGCCGTAGAAGTTAATCTCCAGCAGCGCCTTTCGCACGTCGGCGTAGTCGATGTCACCTTCGGAGATTCGAGTGAACTTGCTGTCCTTGCGAGAGAAGCCTTTAACGTCCAGCTTGAAGACTCGACGACCCAGCTGACGGATCCAGTCACCCATGCTGCCGTACTTCCAGTGGTTGCCGATGTCGAACTGCATTCCGACCCACGGTGAATTCAGCTCGTCGACATAACGAACATACTTTTCCGCAGTCTGAGTATGATCGCCGGCGTGATCGTACAGGAAGTGGTTCCAGACGTTTTCGATGACAATCTGAACTCCAAGCCGAGCAGCGAGCGGAACCGCCTGAGCAATATTGTCGATGGATCGCTTCCAGATTTCCGTTTCCGGTCCGTCGTTTCCATGACCGACCACAAGCAGAACTGAGTGACCGCCGACAGCATGAGTATCGCGAATCGCGGTTTCCAGCGATTCCAGAGCCTTGCGTCGAACAGCGGCGTCCGCATCGGTGTGTCGAACCTGCCAGTGAGTCGAATTCACGGTGCCGTCAACCGGCAAACCACTCTCCGAAATGGCCTTGATCGTTTCTTCGACATTCATTCCAGGAGCATCCATTTCGATGCCGTCGTAACCAGCGGCCTTCACCGCTTTGAAGCGTTCGGTCAGCGATCCTGGAATGTTGACCATGCCAATTTTCAGGGTCTTATAGATGCGTCCCTTGAGCGGCGTATCAATGCCGGCAGACACAGGACTCGCAGCACCGACAGAAGACTGCCCTGCCAGCAGCAGTGCTCCCGCTGCGGTACCAGCAGTTGCCTGAAGAAACGAACGACGTGTGGAAAATGGAGGATTCATGGAGGGATTCCGAGGCAGGGATCGGCCACACAACACCGCCACGTTTGGGCATTTGCGGGGCACGATCAAGAGTATGAGAGTCATCGACTCACTGAGTCTATCGTCGATGATCCTCACATCACAAGCGTCGCACCAGGAACCTGTGATAAGGACTCGCTGACATTGAGGGAACCACAACGGAACCACACGTTACGATGGTCTGCTGCCTGCCCAACGGGTAACGCTCTGGGTTTGATGGAACGACCAACTACCGGCGCGTGCAGGGAACTTCGAGTTCCATACCAGAGACCTTCGACACGGAATCAAACGGCAGTCGACTTCGGATGATCTTCGCTGGCACTCCAACGGCAATCGAATAGTCCGGAATATCCGTCAGCACCAATGCGCCGGCTCCGATGATGCAATGAGCACCGACGTTCGCAGCGATGGTTGCTCGTTCGCCAATCCACGTGTCATTTCCAATCGACACAGCAGGATATTCGCCCGGCTGTTCTCGCATAGGAATGTCCAGCCGTTCGGTGCCGTGCTGGCGAGTACCGTTCATCACGGACACATGTGAAGCGATCAGCACGTCATCACCAATCGTCACATTGCCGACCGAACAGAAGTTGCCAACATAAGCGTGTCGGCCAAGTTTCACGTCCGGATGCGAGAAGATCGTTCCGAACGAAACGCAGGCGTCGTCGAGACAGCCTGCGGAGTTCTGTCGCAGAAACGCATGCCGCAGATAGACTCCGGGCGTTCCCGGAAGCAGTGACAGAAGCTGAGTCCATCCGGCAAACGCCGAATCGCGGCCGCCCACAGCTGTCTGAAGTCGGAATAACAGAGTGGCCGGAAGAATCACGACGCCACAGATCAGGCTGACAATTCGTTTCAGTAGAGTCTTCATGTCAGGATCCTGCTGCCAGAAGTTCAGTTTCCAGCTCAGCTTCTATCGCCGGATCCGGACCATTCGAATTGGTTGCTGGCGTCACCGCATCAGTCAGCTTCTTCACTTTACGTGACGCCCACCATTGCAGACCGTCACGAGCAAGCACGGCGACCGCCCAGACTCCACACACAAGAACAGACAGTCCCAGCTGAGCCCACCGGCCGACGTGTGGAAAAACGCCATAGCGAAGTCCGACATACGTGAGACACATTCCCACGAAGATCACAACGCTGGCCGTCCATTCGTAAGGGATCTTTCGGACTCGACGACACATCAGCAAAGTCGTGAAGGAGAAGCCAACGTACGTGACAACACCAACCCAGGCAGCAGCCCAGGATCCATACTTTGGAATCAGCCAGAAGTTGCCTGCGACGTTGATGATGACACCGACAACACTTCCTGGAACCATCAACCCGGTCTTCTTGTGCAGCAGCGCCGGCACTTCAAACTGCATCTGCAGTCCAAACATGAAGAAGCCCAGCAGGATCACCGAGATCAGATCAATCGCATTCCCATAGGCATCCGGAGTCAGCAGTGGAAGAATCGGATGCACGGTCAGGGATGCGCCCAGCAGCATTACACCAACACCTCCCACAAACAGCCGGAAGACTCGACCAAAGACCTTGTTTGCATCCGGCATACGTTCGATATCGTAGATCGCCACGTACCAGACCGATGAAAACGGCAGCAGGCACAGAGTATTCACGGCAAAGCCAATTTTGTGAGCCAGTGAATACACGCCGACTTCGTCCATGTTCACGAAGATCCGCAGAAAGTAGCGATCTGCTTCATGCATCAGCATCGCCAGCAGCGCGGTCACGACAATCGGCGCGCTGAAGCGAAGCATGCCCTGAGCCAGCGTCCAGTCGAAGTGGTAACGTCCGCGAGTCTTCATGAAGACGGCCATGAGTACAGCCGTATGAAGTGTTGACGCAGCGAGATTCCCCAGCAGAAGTCCTTCGACTCCCATCTTCTGTCCGACCAGCAGCCAGACGTTCAACCCAACATTCAGAAACAGTCGTCCCAGTGAGATCAGGACAAAGGTACCCGACCATTTCAGGACTCGCAGATAGGCATCCACGATTTGTCCGATGACCTGAACCAAAATCGTTGCCATGGTGAGCGTGTAGAACCAGGCACCATTCGGAAGATTGTCCCCGAGCGTCACGTCCGACAGCCACTGTCGACCCAGCCACATCGGTGCCAGAATAAAGCACGAGACGGCAAACAGGTACGTTAGTCCGGTCCACCAGAGCCGGTCATGATGTTCATCGGAATCGTTATCGAAGTGAAAGCGAGTGATCGCCATCACCATCCCGCCACCGATCATCAGGGACAGGATGGCTGCGGTCAGATCCAGGATCGCCGTGACTCCGTAATCAGCCGGAGTCAGGCAATGAGTGTACAGCGGCAGCAGAAGAACGGACGCTAGCCGAGTCAGAATCTGCCCGATCGCGTAGATCGAAGAATGTTTCAGCAGATCACGTAATGGCTTCATCAATTCCGTCCAGTCTGACGTACCAGGTGCGTAACGACTAAAGACAGTCGCTCCGTTGGGAGCATTCCCCCAAGGAAATTCCTGCTGGAAAGCTAGGTCATCCGCTGCCTCCGAGTGTGCACAATGTCGACGTTTGGCAACTCTGTGTCGGTCAGCCTGAAACGATTGTTCCGGTTGTAGTGTTTACCGGTTCGACATAGTCTGGTGGCTGGTTTCAACCGACCGTGTTCGAACCAATGCTCCGTCAGAACAACGAAGGGGCGTATGGCAAAGAAGATGGGTTCGTCATTCCCGCGCAGGCGGGAACGGCGGGAACCCAGCATTCAACGTTCTCGGTTCCCATCTGCGCAGAATGACGGCTAAGCCCAAATTGTTGATGTGACAAACCACGAGTAGCGCGGGATTTTTCAGTACGGGACGATTAGCGTTAGCGAGGATCGTTGTGAGTCTCAGTCCGTACCAGCCTTCAGAAGACCAGACGCACGTTGAAGAGACGCTGCCTCACGTCCCGCTCGACCAGCTGGCTCGGCGAATCTTTCTGGCCTGGGAGCGACTGCGCATCGTCTACAACTCTGTGCTGGTGATCACAGTGCTGTGCGTCGGCACGATCTATTACCTTCAGTATCGCCCAACAGCGTTGCCATTGACCGGGATTCTGGGCATCATCATCCCCTGCATCGGCGCGAACCTGTGCTTCTTCGCAGGACCAATCGTCGAGACCTACGTCGCCTGGCTGGGCAATCGAACAGAAACACTCCGACTGATCCTGATGCTCCTCGGCACCGGCCTCTCAATGCTCATCGCCATCGTCTGGACAATCCTGCTGCTGAACCCACAGCTATAGCGCAATGTGCCTCGTGTCTCCGACGCGAGATCCCGCCACGGAGTGTCGGGCCACACTGGTATCCGCCTGCCGTGATTTCGTAACCGCGGATAAACGCAGATTGACGCGGATGGAAGATGCACCTGACAAAAATGAGTGACAAGAACAAGGCGAGCGGGGCGACGTCAGTCCCCTGATTGCGATTTTGCTACTCTGGCAAAATGGTTGGCACCGTGATTTTGAAACCGCGAATAGACACGAATTCACGCGAATAAGGCAAAGGCGAATCGCATGCCGGAGCGTTGACACACTCCGCTCGCCAAAGCAGGTGGAACAACAAACAAATCAAACGGCGGACGGAGCGGGGTCATCCCACTGGAACTCCGGCGCTTCTTCTTCCGTCACTCAAGGTTTTTTCGGCTGAATCTTGTCGTGACGGTGTTCGTGAGCGACACTTCGGGGCCCCATTTTTTCCTGCCCGGAGTTTCCGATGTTCCAGCGACTTCTTTCCCACGCTCTGCTTGTCGTTATCTCGCTCGGCTTTGTCCTGAGCGACAGTTGCTCGGCCCAGACATGGGAAGGATTCAAGCGAGAAGAGTTTGACGTCGCAGGACGAAAGGCCTTTCTGATTGTTCCTTCAGAAGCGGCGACCGGTAAGCCATGGATTTGGCGAACAGAGTTCTTCGGGCATGAACCGCAGGCGGATCTTGCTTTGCTGAAGCATGGGTTTCATGTCGCCTACATTGATATTCAAAATCTTTATGGCGGGCCGCCCGCGATGGAGGCAATGGATGCCATGCATGCTCATGTGACTCAGCACTTCGGGCTTTCGCAGAAGACCGTGCTGGAAGGATTTAGTCGTGGCGGGCTATTCGCTCTGAACTGGGCTGCTCGGCATCCTGAATTCGTCGCCTGCATCTACAACGACGCTCCGGTGTGTGACTTCAAGAGCTGGCCTGGCGGCAAAGGTCGAAGCCGTGGATCCAAAGGTGACTGGGAACTGTGCCTGAAGGTTTACGGACTCACCGAAGAACAGGCGATGGAATGGAAGGGGAACCCAGTCGACAATCTTGAACCGCTGGCCAGGGCAAAAATTCCGATCCTGCATGTCTGCGGAGCGACTGATGATGTCGTGCCGATTGAGGAAAACTCGCTGATCGTTCGTGACCGCTATCAGGCCTTCGGTGGATCGTTCACTCTGATCTCAAAGCCACATTGCAACCATCATCCTCACAGTCTGAAAGATCCTACTCGCATTGTGAACTTCGTCCTGGAGCATACAGGATTCGCAGATCGTGTGACAAAGCCGTCGACACCGTTTGGATATGACTACTTCGAGTTGCGAGGTGGTCTGGAGCGTAGTCGGCACATCTTTGAGACGAGAAAAACAGGGCGAGTTGCCTTCCTGGGAGGTTCCATCACGGCCGGTCCAGGCTGGCGTGATCATGTGTGTGAGGAACTGAAGCGACGCTTTCCGGAGACTCAGTTTGAATTCATCAATGCCGGTATTCCATCACTGGGTTCAACGCCCGGAGCTTTCCGCTTCTCTCGCGATGTCCTGGCAAAAGGTCCGGTTGACCTGTTGTTCGAAGAGGCCGCAGTGAACGACGACACGAATGGCTTCAATGATGTCGAACAGGTTCGAGGCATGGAAGGGATCGTCCGCCAGGCTCTTCTTTCGAATCCTGACATAGACATCGTGCTGCTGCACTTTGCGGACCCGGGCAAGCTGGCCGACTATCGCGCGGGAAAGATGCCCACTGTGATCAGCAACCATGAACGAGTGGCAGGGCACTACGGAGTTCCATCGATCGATCTGGCGAAAGAGCTGACCGAGCGAATCGAAGCTGGCGAGTTTTCGTGGGAGAAGGACATTCGAGATCTTCACCCGTCTCCGTTCGGCCATCAAATCTATGCGGACTCTGTCGCACGTCTGTTTGCAGCGGCCTGGGCTCATCCGGCGACGACGGCGGCCACTGAGTCGCGGGCTCTGCCGGCACCGCTCGACAGTGCTTCGTACTTCAATGGCATGCTGCTGGGAGCATCGCAGGCGGTCAGTCAGAAACAGGCAGCTCTGACGAATGGATGGACTCTTGAAGAGCCCTGGAAGCCGACCGACGGCGCGGGAACTCGGCCCGGCTTCGTTGACGTCCCGGCACTCGTCGCCACCACCACCGGTGCCACGATGGACTTGAAGTTTTCCGGGAGAGGCTTTGGCGTGTTTATTGCCTCCGGCCCCGATACAGGACTTCTGGAATATCGTGTCGACGGCGGAGAATGGAAGCCTCGCCCTGTGTTCACTCAATGGAGCCCTTCGCTTCATCTTCCGTGGGCCGTGATGCTGGAATCAGAACTGACAGAAGGCGATCACACCGTCGAACTGCGAGTTGCAGAATCCGCGGATGAACGCAGCAAAGGCCACGCGATTCGGATCATTCACTTCCTCGTGAATGGCTCTGCCCGGAAGTGACAGACGTTCGATCAAAACTCAGAAACCGGACGGTAACAAGATCGGAAAGCGATTCCCTATGAGAACCTGCATTGTCTCAACGTTGTTATTCTGTCTGGCAATCTCCCGCTCGTTCGGCGGCGATCATCCGAACATGCTGTTTCTGCTCAGCGACGATCACAGTTACCCGTATCTCAGTTGTTACGACGACCCCAATGTGAAGACACCGGTTCTGCAGCAGCTTGCTGCCGACGGAATGAAGTTTCATCGCTTCTTCACCGCAGCGCCGCAATGCGTTCCGTCACGAGCCGCCTATTTGACGGGACGATCTCCGGTCGCGGCACGAATCACACGATTCTCCTCAGCGCTGGCTCGTGATGAGATCACGTTTCCGGAACTGCTGAAGAAGGATGCGGGCTATTATGTCGGCGTGTGTGGACGAAGCTATCACCTGGATGGCTCGGGGCAGAGAGGTGGTTCGGCCGTTGCTGAACTGATGGCACAGCACCAAATGAGAACGTTTCAGGATCGTTTCGATTATGTGAAGACCGGGTCGGATACAGAAGCCGTCCAGCAGGCTTCGGAATTTCTGGAATCCTGTCCGGAAGGAAAGCCGTTCTGCCTGTGGGTGAACTTCAGCGATCCTCACCACGCATGGAATGCACCAGCGGAGTTTCGTCCAGACCCAGCGACTCTGAAGCTGCCCGCGCACTGGCCCGATCTTCCAGGCATGAGAGAACAGTTCGCGGATTACTGCGCGGAAGTGAATCGAGTCGATCAGACGGTTGGCAAGGTGCTTGATCTTCTGAAGGACCGCGGGCTGCAGGATAATACGATCGTTGTTTTTGCAGGTGACAACGGAGCCGCGCTGCCACATGGGAAAGGATCACTCTACGATCCCGGCTCCAACGTTCCTTTCATCGTACGATGGCCGGGTGTCGTGGCTCCTGGTCGGGAATCCCGCAATCTGCTGAGTGGCGAAGATCTTGCTCCAACGCTGCTGGAAGCGGCAGGCGTAGCCGTTCCTGATCGCATGTCAGGCAGGAGCTTTCTTCCGTTGCTGAAGCAGCAGGAATCGTGGAATCCTCGCAAGTACGTCTTCGTCGAACGAGGTCCTCACGGCAGCGCGCCGGTGACGGTGAATATTGCCAGTAGCGGTTATGACCTGTCGCGTGCGGTGCGTTCAGACCGCTACAAGTTTATCTACAACTGCACTCCGTGGATTCCGTATTCTCCTGTGGACAGCGCGGGAGGAGCGGCGTGGACGGAAATGAAGCAGGCCCTGGCCGATGGGACTCTTTCCGACAGCCTGAAGTCCACATACTTCACAAGCCCGCGTCCCGTGTATGAACTGTACGACCTCGAGACGGATCCGTCGGAGCTGACAAACTTAAGCGGTAAACCGGAGCTGGCCGGAGTGGAACGTGAGCTGCGAATTGCCCTCGTGGAAAAGATGATTCTCGACTTCGATTACCTGCCGCTGCCAGCGATTGCTGACGATCCGGCTGCCGGTAACCCTTCTGCGGAGGGAAAAGGAAATCGGAAGAGCCAGAATAACGACCGAGCTCGATCGTTTCAGAGGCTCGACACGAATATGGATGGCCAGCTGTCGCTGGAAGAATTTCGAGTCGGCAGGCAGCAGGAAGAAGCTGATCGATGGTTCGCGTTGCGCGATGTCAACAAGGATGGATCGGTGAATCGTGAGGAGTACCTTCCTGCGAATCCGCTTCCGGCGACCAGCGAAACCAAAGCACCTCAGTAGTGCTGAGCCCCGGAATGCACAATTGAGATTCACTGTGCGGTAGAAATTCCACTGTCTGCAATTACAGTTCTGCGAATCGTTGCGGGAAGGGAAACACGAAGCACACAGTTTCGCCCTCAACAACTTCCATCAGCAAGGCGCATCAAACTCAACGGGAATCTGGCGACGCTATGTCAGTTGAACACGTACTTGTTATTCCCACACCCGTCTTCCATCAGGTGGGGCATTTTCAGGGCTTCTGTGAAGACGTGGACAAGTATCTCGACGTCATCCTCGACCCGCAGCACGCCAGCTATCGCCCTCGTCCGGAAATGGAAAAAGACCCTTCGTTCAAGCAGTTGATTCCATACTGCGTGTTTCGCTGCAACGGTGAGATCTTTCATTACCAGCGTGGCACAGCGCAGGGCGAAGCCAGACTTCATGCAAAGAAATCGGTCGGAGTTGGCGGCCATGTTTCGACGCTGGATCTGGACGGAGAGCTGTCGCCGTACCTTGAAGGCATGCGTCGGGAAATTGAGGAAGAAGTGGATGTCGAATCGGGGTGGACAGAAGACTGCATCGGCTTAATCAATGACGATGAGACCGAAGTCGGAAAAGTGCACCTGGGCATTGTTCATATTTTCGAACTCGACAATCCCAAAGTTCGACCGCGTGAAAAGTCGATGATCAACGCAGGATTCGCACCACCGTCAGAATTGGTGCGCAAGTTGGATGAATTTGAAACGTGGTCCCAGATCTGCCTCAAGTACCTTGTGGAGCTGGAAAAAGACTAGTTTCGAAGCTCCTCTGGATGCTTCAGTAACTGTCAAAGACCACCTCGATGCCGCCTGACATGGAACAGCAGGCCGCGTTCGTGCCTTCAGATGCATCCGGTGTCTTCGGCAAAAAATGCTGATTCGATTCGAGGGAGTGAATCATGAAAGCGTTAAGTGCTGTCCTGCTGCCAGCACTGCTGGTTCTTGGCGGTGTATGGAGCGTCTCTGCTCAGGAAGAAAAAACAGAAGTGAAGGCAGCAAAGCTGCCCGGCCAGATTTCGGAAGCGGAACTGGGCGACATGCTGTCCGCAGTTGGTCTGAAGCCAACGAAGACCGAACAGCGCTACGACTTTGCATTTAAGACCAGCTACCGCGGTGAAGAATGGAAGTTCTCCATGTCAGCGGTTCTGAGCCGCAATGAAGAAGACGTCTGGGTCATGGCATGGCTCGACCAGATTCCACAGTCTGCCAGCGAAGTGCCTCGTACCGCCCTGCTGCGTATGCTGGCTGCCAACGACCGACTCGGCGATGGCAAGTTCTTCGCGTACATTCCAACCAACAAGCGATTTGTGATGCAGCGAGTCATCACGAACCGTGACATGACCAACAAGAAGCTGATGGAGACTCTTCAGGACCTGGCTTCCAGCGTTGCTGATGAGTATCCAACGTGGTCCGTTGCCGGCTGGGCACCAAAGGCCGATCAGCAGGTTGCTGAAGGCGAATCCAGTGGCCGCGCTGTTCCAACAAACCCAACCGCCGCAAGCCGTTCAGCGGCTCCTGGCCAGACAAAGACTTCCGAGTCTGCGTCAAAGTTTGATGGCAAGACAGTGAACTAATCAGCGTGAGTTTGTTCTTCTCGCAGATCTGTTCAGGACGCTGATGTTCCCTGGTTTCCAGAGGAACGACAGCAGACAACTCTGAATCGATCTCGCGGCTGAAAACGAACTCATCACAGGGCTTCCAATCTGAGTCGACACGACTACAGTGCGGCAAGTCCCTGAATCTGATGACATCTCAGGGTCTGACCGTGCAGCAGCGGGTCAGGCCCTTTTTCATTGTCATGCTCTGCTACTGAGTATTCCGTAACCGCAACGTCAAATTCAACGCCAACGCCCATGTCTGCGCCAGACCCGGACCTGCTTTCCACATGGCAGTTTGAACTTCCGACAGAGCTGATCGCCAGCCGGCCTCCTGCGGAACGTGATGAGTCACGATTGTTGGTTGTCGACCGAGCGACGCAGTCCATTATCCATTCCAGCATGCGTGATCTTCCCAACTGGCTTCGCACGGGCGACCTGCTGGTTTTCAACAATACCAGGGTTCTGCCAGCTCGACTGTTTGGATTTCGCACGGCAACAGGCGGTCGCTGGGAAGGGCTGTACATTGAACAGGCGGCTGATGGTCACTGGCTGATGATGTGCGAGACTCGAGGCCGGCTGTCTCCGGGTGAATCGATCACTGTGATCCCTGCACGCGAGTGGAATCAGGCGGCCGAAACTGGGTTTCGTTCGGGTTATTCGAAGTCTCTGGTTCTGACGCTGGTCGCTCGCGATGCCGAAGGACAGTGGGTCGTGCGCCCGGAAAGTTCACTGACGGCGGTCGATCTTCTGGAGCAATTTGGATGTCTTCCGCTTCCGCCGTACATGGGCCGCAAAATGGCCGATGACGATGACAGCGTTCGCTATCAGACAACGTTTGCCGCCGAACCCGGCGCTGTGGCGGCTCCGACGGCGGGCCTTCATTTCAATGAACGCCTGCTGAGCCGTTGTGCTGAAGCCGGCGTCCAGCGAAGTGAAGTGACGCTGCATGTTGGTCCGGGAACATTTCGTCCGGTGACGAGTGAGCGGCTGTCGGAACATTGCATGCACGAAGAATGGTGCCGACTTCCTCAATCCTGTGTGACGGCCCTTACGGAAACTCGTGCACGCAAGGGACGAGTCATCGCCGTCGGAACGACATGCGTTCGCACTCTGGAATCCGCAGCCATTGCATCGCACGTGTTCCCGGCCCCATGGGAAGGCAGAACGAGTCTCTTCATTCGACCGGGATTTCCATTCAAAGCGATCGATTGCCTGCTCACCAATTTTCACCTGCCAGGTTCAACACTGCTGGTTCTGGTGAGCGCGATGACGGGGTATGAGTTGCTGATGGAAGCGTATCGCCAGGCAGTTTCGGAGAGATATCGATTCTTCAGTTATGGCGATGCCATGCTGATTCTCTAAACGTCCCGGCTAAGATTCGCAGACTATTGACTTGATGACCTTCGTAACCCGACACGTCAGTGAGGGATAAGAACGCCGCAGGGTTATCCTCGAAACTCCCTCGCTCACGCAACGGGTTGGGATCATTCAGCAGCCTGCTAGAGATCCTGGGACGCTGCTTCGATACCGTCATCGGATTCAGGTGACTCTACTGCTGTGTTGCCGGAATGATGAGCCACCGTCAGGTAAACACCCAGCAATGCGACAACGGCTCCCAGCAGTCCGCGAAGGGTGATGCGATGTCCGTACAGGATTCGCGTGAGTGGCATTGCGAAGAGCGGCGTGGTGCACGTCAGAGTAATCGCGATGGCCAGCAGCGTATTTCGATAGGCGATCTGGCTCATCCAGATCCCCAGCCAGGGACCACAAATCACGGCCGGTCCGTAGCTCTTCAACGCGCTCACTTCAAACGCAGCTTTCATCGTGGGCATCAGTCGCCGTGCGACAATGGCGCTCAGGAGAGACCCGGCGGCGGCGACGCACACTCGAATCACGGTTGCTTCCAGCGCGTCGCAGCCCTGCGATCCGGAACTTTCCGCTCCATGAGTCGCAATGTGGCTCAGGGTCGCTCCGCCAGCGTTGCACACAGCACCGGCAAGCCCACACAGGACGCCCTTCAGAATGGTGGAAGGGAACAAGCCAGGCGTCTCCTGAACGTCGGAGCGTTCTGAGATGACGATCAGGATGCCGCCAAGAGTCATGACAATTCCCAGCAGGCTGGTCATCGCTAAAGACTCATTCAGAAACACCCATCCAACGGACGTCGCAAACAGCGGTGAAGCGGTGGAGACGATCAAGGCGCGGCGTGGGCCCAGAATCTGAAGGCTGCGAAAATAGAACGTGTCACCGATCAGGATCCCAAAGATGCTGCTTCCAGCCAGAAGCAGTGTCGTTCGCAGGTCAGCCTGAAACAACGATCGTCCGAACGGCAGCGTGACCAGCGTCAGGTGAATCAGCAGGACGACGGATGCCAGCAGATTCTTGCCAAAGTTAATCTGCCACGCGGTCAGTCGGGTTCGCGAGTAAAACAGACTTGCGCAGGCCCAGAATCCTGCTGCGGCAAGGCCTGCGATTTCTCCGGGTCCGGTCATTCTGTGAGCTTCTGACGAGTCGCTGTTCCTGCCTTGAGTAGCGCACGTCTGCATTCTCAGGCGGGGCGGTATGGTAGCGGAGAAGCAGAAAACTGGAGTTGTGATTCAACAAAAAAACCGCACTGAAGAATCAGTGCGGCTGGAGAGTCAGAAGTCCTGAACTGCGAACGGTGGATACGTTGCGAAACAGACGAGGATCGAGTCACGTCAAGCGTGCACTCTTTGTTGATCCGGGCCTACGCGATTTTTTTGAGACCTCCGTCGGGGTTCCAGTGGACGGAACTGAATCGCTGAACGGCCGAAGCTGTTCAACTTGTTCTCTCACATCAGCATCATCGGCGAATTTCCCAATTGGCTCCAGACCGATTTCTGCCGACAAATCGATTTTCTCTATTCGACCGATTCCTGAATTGGCTCAGGCCCCTCACAGGCATTCACGTCCCGCGCGACTAACGTCGAGTCTGATCGTCACTGGAATCTTCTTCAGACTGCAAATAGAGCGGAATGGTGAACGTAAACGTGCAACCGCGCTCGGCATTGTTGCGTACAGAGATCGAACCACCCTGCCGCTCCACAATGTCGCGGCACATTGCGAGACCAATGCCAAATCCCTCAGACTTCGTGCTGAAGAACCGTTCGAAGACCGCATCGAGTCGATCTTCCGGAATGCCTGGTCCGTTATCAATCACATCAACAATCGCATGGACTCGACTTCCCGTGGTGCCTGACTTGAGCTTCAGCAATGGAGATGGACTCTTCGCCTCGGCCATCGCCTCAATCGCATTGATCATCAGGTTCGTCAGCACATGTGTGACCTGACCTGGATCTGCATACACATAAAGCGGCTCTGTCTTTGAGCTGACATCATCGGATTTGAGTGCGACACCCTTTTGTTCTGCCTGGCTCTGCACCAGCAGCATTGTCTTTTCCATCAGTTCCCGCAGACACATTTTTTGTCGGACGATTTCACCCTTCTTCAGGAACTCGCGCACATCACTGATGATCTTGCGTGCATGTTCAAGACAATCTTCGATCCGGCTGATCGACAGCAGTTGTTTGTCTGCATCATATTCGCCTCGCTGCACTCGCGACCGCATCGTGAACATGTGATTCGACACGGCCTGAAGAGGTTGTGCAAGCTGATGAGCAAACTCCGTCGCAATGTTCCCCAGCATGCTCAGTCGGGCCGCACGCTCCAGCTGACTTTGAAGATTCTGAACCTCTTCCTTGTGCGATCGTTCGCGGTCGTTGCAGGTCAGGTACAGCAGAACATCTCCGCCGCTGCAGGTGCTGTCAGGTTCGATTCGCACGGCGTACGAAGACGTTTGACCATTTGATGAAACCGCGCGGAATTCTGTCAGTCGCGGGTCTCCGGACTCCATCGCTTCACGCATTTCTTCCATCAACAATGCGACTGACGATGGTGTGACAATGTCGCGGAGTCGTAATCCCTGCAGATCCGGTGGTCGATTTTCACGAAAGGCAATCACCTGCTGAATCGTCAGAGCGGAATCCAGTCGCAGAGCAAAGTCGCACGCACCGTCTGCCACCTTTTTCCACTGTTTCTGGCCCTTTTGCCGTCGCTGTTCGCGACGAGCAATCAGCCAGCATGAAATCACAAGTCGGCCGATCAGCTGAATCAGTGCGCGAGTCTGTCCTTCAAGATGTTCCGGACCTTCATCATGGGCGAAGGCAAAGATGGCCCGCAGATTCTGGTGAATCATGATCGGAACCATTTCATACCCGTTGCAGTCCACCTCTCGCAAAAGCGATGAAACCGTTCGGCTGCAGGCAAACTCGTCGTTGCCCAAACTGGAGAACAGTGTCACACCTTTCTGAAGTGCGACGTAGTGACTCGCTCCGGCAAATAGAGCGAGCGGTTCAAACTGAACCTTGTTCTTTATCTCATACTCGTGCGGAGGCACGGACCATTCCGCAATCATCCGAACCATCTGGCGACTGGTATCGCGACCGCTGACCAGATACAGGTGCGCATGCGCCACGCCGATTCGCCGAGCGACTCCGGCGAGAATGTTCGGCAGCAGCCGCTCAATGGAAGTTGGCCGGATGGCCGACAGCTGGTCCGCCAGTCGTGATGCATATCGAAGAAGTGATCGCTTATTGGAACGTGACAGCGGCATAGTTGTCGTCCCCCAATGGTGCTCCGGCGGCGAAGAAGTGTTCACAAAAAAAGCCCGAGTGCTTTGAACAATCAGGCTTTGTTAAGTCAGTTCAGAAGAATTTCTTACGACAGTTTTCAGTCTTCGTTCATTCGGACCAGAATGATCAGAATCTGTCGAAACAGGACAGAGATCGAACCAAAGATCATCAGTGCTCCCGCAACGTGTGCTGTGGTCGGCAGATGCCGCATGATCAATGAAGTCTCGTAAAGGATGTAGCCACACATCAGTACCACGATTGCGCCGCTGAACACAATTCCAAGATGGAATCCCCAGATCGCAGCGGCAATCGAAATCACAAGAGCGGCAATGGCCCCAAGGAACAGGATGTTTCGCAGGAAGGAAAAGTCGACGTTGGATAACACAACAACCAGCGTCAGCCCACCAGTGATCGCCAGCGTCAGAAATGCAGCCTGACCAATCAGGTCCGGATTCTTCGCGGCCGCGATCGCTATGATCGGTGCAGCAAGCACGGACTGCACTGCAACAAACATCCCAAGCCCGGCATACTGCACAGCAGTCGATGCCTGCGAGAAAGCCATTCGCTCGGCGACCCAGGTAATCGCCATGAAGGCGAAGATTGCCAGGATCCACGCCTGTCCAATCATTTGAAACAGAGTAAACGCCAGGCCCGTCTTGAACAGCAGGAATTCAATCCCCACCATCAACGCGAGTGCGCCGAAGACATGCGTGTAGACACGACGAATGAAGCTCAAACGATCCGAAAGCTGAGCGTCCACGGCCAGCATACTGACTGGAGCCTCATACGGGTCGTGCTGGTCATATTGCAGAGATCGATTCATCTTATGTGCTTTCCTTCAGAAGTTGGTACGGGCCTGCTTGCGCCCGCCTTTGTCCGTTCGGAGTATACGCCTGAATGCTTGTATTCCAAAGCGCTTTGCGACGATTTCAAGGCTCCATCAGTTCGCTGGCTTGCCTCGAAACTCGACGCTGAATTCAGGAATTCGGTAACTCTTCCTGGTTTGAGATGAACGTCAGGCTGACTCCAAAAACACAGGAAATTCCGCCGTCTCTGATAGCTTTGTCCGTGAATTGCAGGTTCTTCGGTTGGATTGTGGCCACTGCCGTGTCTTAACTTCACTGACCGGTCGGACTGTGCCCAGAGGTTTCCAAAACTGCCTGCCGGAATCGGCACATTCTGAAGCCGCCGGAGGGGAAAACACGGTGTTTTCCGGATGACCAATCGGGAATAGACTTCGCTATCTGTCAGTCTGTCCAGGTTCGGCGAATCGTCAGCCAAACACATCTGTCTCAGCGGGGCTCCAAACAACACCATGATCCGAACAGTTGCTCAGTGGTTTGCTGCCTGCCGTCGTTCGTCGCGACCGAGACGACGAATTTCTTCGGCGGTATCTTCTGCGCTGAAACCAGCAATCCTGTGTGACACGCTGGAAGAACGAACCCTGCTGCTTCACCCACTGACCGCAGTTCCCGTCCTCAACAGCCTGGCGGGTGCTCCTGTCACCGTCTATCTCGACTTCAACGGCTACACCGAATCCGATGCATCATGGATCGGATCCGGAAGTCCAATCGTCACGCCGGCCTTCGATAACGATAACGATCCGACAACGTTCAGCGACGAAGAACTGCGACGGATCGAAGAGATCTGGTACCGAGTCGCGGAAGATTATGCGCCCCTGAACGTCAACGTGTCCACGGTCGAACCGGCAGCGATCCGAGACTTCGAATCTGTTCGAGTTGTTCTCGGCGGCAACGGCGCATGGAATGGGGAACCTTCCGGAGGTGCGTCGCTGGTGAATTCGTTCTCCAGCAATCAGTCCAACACCTGCTTTGTCTTCACCGATAACCTTGTGGATGAAACCGGCAAAGGCGCGCCGAGCTTTTCGGCGATGAATGCCTCGCACGAAGCCGGACATACTTTCGGATTGGTGCATCACAGTCAGTACAGCAGCTCGGGACAGAAGACAAAGGAATATGATCCCGGAGATCTGCGACTCGGTCCCATCATGGGAGGTGCGTTCTTTTCCGAACGATCAACGTGGAACAATGGTCAAAGCAATGTGAGTTCCACAACGTTTCAGGATGACCTGGCTGTCCTGACCGGAGCGACCAATCAAACGGTGCACTATCGTGCTGATGACATTGGAAGTACTCGAGCCACAGCGACAGTGATCAATGTCGGTACCACGGCCGCGACTTATGGCGGCCTGATCGATAGAATGGACGACGAAGATTTCTTCCGGTTCGATACGCCCGGCGGTCTCCTGTCACTCACTGTTGAAGGACTGAATCTTCGCCGTACCTACAACAATCCGGATTTGAATTTCGGCACCAACCTGGATGCTGTGCTTCGCCTGTATGATGCGGCTGGAACTCTGTTGAAGACAGCGAATCCGACAGACACAGTCTTCGCTTCGCTGTCAGAACAACTCGCCTCCGGAACCTACTATGTCGCTGTGGCAGGCACCGGCGAATATGGCTCACTGGGCCAGTTCACCTTAACGACTCAGAACACTCCCGCGCCGCCAGCACCCGTCATGTCCAGTCCGTCAGGTACGGTGACTGTGCAGCGACCAGTCTTCGAGTGGTCATCAGTGTCGGGTGTGGATCACTACGAATTAGTCGTCGCGAACCAGACCACTGGCCAGGCAAGCTACTATCAGGCATCAACAACTCAGACATCGCATACAGCAGGAAGTGACTTCACACAGGGAAGTTACCAGGCTCGCGTTCGCTCGGTGACCAGCAACGGCCAGGTCTCCGAATGGAGCACGGCTCGTTCGTTCACCGTCGATATTCCGACGCCGTCACAGCCATCCGTCACGAAGCCGACCGGCACCTTAGCAAGCCTGCGACCGACGTTTGAATGGACCAGCAGTACCAACGCCGTCTCATATACTCTTTGGCTGAATAATCTTGCGACGGGACAGCGAGTCCTGTTTCAGACCAGCATTACAACGACCAGCTGGACTCCCACCAGCGACATTCCGGAAGGACGTTACCGAATCTGGGTGCAGGCAATCAATACGGCGAATGAAGCAAGTGCATGGAGTACCCCTGTTGATTTCCGAATCGATATTCCTGCACCCTCCGCACCTGTTATCACGGCTCCGGCTGCGGTCATCAACTCGACGATTGCTCGCGTGGAATGGACGGCGTCGACAGGAGCCGCGTCCTATGATCTTTGGATTCGCAATCTGACTACAGGTGAGTCTGAGTACATTCGTGAGAAGACTCTTCCTTCCAGTCGAACGTGGTACGAATCAACAGCATTGCCTCAGGCCAGCTATCGCGTCTGGGTTCGTGCCGCTGGCGCAACCGGCAAGTACAGTGCGTGGAGCGAGGCCCGTGACTTTATGGTCGATATCCTGCCTCCCAACGCGCCAACGGTGACCGGGCCGGTTGGAACGGGCAGTTCAAACACGGTGACTACACTCTCTCCGATCTTCCAGTGGACATCCGCTCTCCGCGCTGCGAAGTATGATCTCTGGGTCAGCAACTTCACTACGGGACAGGGACAGATCATCCGTCAGTCCAGCCTGGAGACTCTCAGTTACACTGCCTCCCAGTTGCCACAGGGCGATTACAAAGTGTGGGTGCGAGGAATCAACAGTGCGAATGAAGTGGGGCCCTGGAGCTCCACGTTTTCGTTCGTTATCGATGAACCCGTGCCGGGTTCCACACAGCTCATCGCGCCTGTTGTTCCTTCGTCCGGTGTGATTGAAACGGCAATGCCGCGAGTCGCCTGGAACTCAGTGGCCGGCGCGGCAACGTATCAAATGCGGATCGACAATCTGACGCTTTCGACAGCGCAGGTTGTTCTGGTCACTGGACTGACAGGAACTGAGTACACACTGACTCGCAATCAACGACTGGGCGAATATCAATATGCCGCCATGGTCCGTGCTGTGAATCAGTCGGGTGAGTTCGGTGCATGGTCTTCTGCGCTGCAGTTTCGAGTCAACGTGCCAACCCCCGTCGCCCCGACCGTTCTTGCTCCGACGGGTACGAGTTCTGATCGAACACCGCTGTTTCGCTGGACTCATCAGACGGTTGGATTCCGTTACGAGATCTATGTTCGCGATCTGACTCGCAATGTGAGTTCCAGCGTCAGCGTCGATACGTTCCAGCTGAACTCGGCCGGAACCGAAGCCAGCTTCTCACTGCCCGATTCTTCCGCACTTTCGGCTGGAAACTTCCGAGTCTGGATTCGAGCCTTCAATGCGACGGGCGAAGCCGGTCTCTGGAGCGCAGCGGTTGACTTTGTCGTGACATAGGCTCACACGAAACAGGATCCCTCGGGCATCGGATTGCCGTTCAGGAACGATCGACTGTCGACGGCTTTGCGGCCTTCCGGCTGGAGTTTCAGAATCTCCACAGCCCCTTCGCCCGTCCTGACAATCATCCGACCGTGATCCACTGTCAGATGTCCTGCCTGCGCGGTCGATGGTCCGTTGTATGTCGCAAGCACATCGACGTCCTGGATAATGCAGCGAAGTTCAGGATGCCCCGGACGCTGCAGTGTCGTGCTCGCTTTGGGCCACGGCTGCATGGCTCTGACCTGGCAGTCGATCTCACGACCTGTCTGATGCCACTGAATGATGCCGTCTTCGCGAGCAATCTTGGGCGACAGTGTGACGAGTGATTCGTCCTGCCGCTCGAAGTGTGCGGTGCCGTTTTCAAGCCTGCTGAGTGAATCCAGCGTCAGAGGAACACTCAGGTCAGCAAGCCGCAGCATCAGTTCGCCGGATGTTTCCTTCGCTCCAATCGGTGTTTCAACCTTTCCAATCATCGGACCAGAATCCAGCGCCAGTTCAATCTGAAAAATGGTCACGCCCGTGACGGCATCGCCCTTCCAGATTGAATACTGAACCGGGGCCGCGCCGCGATGCCGAGGCAACAGGGACCCATGCAGATTGAAGGCTCCCAGTCGCGGAATTTCGAGCAAGGCCGGACGAAGGATCTGCCCATAGGCGGCGACCAAAAACACATCGGCGTTGAAGGAACGAAGCTGTTCCAGAATCTCCGGGCGGTTCACTCGCTCAGGCTGCAACACAGGAACATTGACAGACTCCGCGAGTTGCTTGACCACATTCACGTGCTGATGATGCCCTCGCCCGGTCTTGTCCGGCTGAGTCAGCGCGGCGACAACCTGGTGAGACGACTCCAGAACAGCTCGAAAGGGCGGGACGGCGAAATCGCCGGTTCCCATCAGCACAACTCGCAGGGGCATTGGTGAACTCTTTGAATTCAGATTCGACGATCTTTCACGAGCGCGGCACGATGGCAGAAACATCTGTGATTGACAAAAGCCCTCGCTCTATTTTCCTGACTCTGATTCCAGTCGCACAATCTGCACGGCATCGGCATGTACAAAGCCGCCTGCATCTTTCACGAACAATTCCACTGTGCCCTTTGAACCAGCCGGAATTTCAATCGTGCCAATCGAACCAAAGCCGTTCTCCAGAGGAGCGGCCTGAGTCATGTTCAGAAGGGTTTCCTTTCGCACGTCATTCACGGTCAGGACAGCTCGTACCTTCTTGCCTCGGTTTTCATGCGGTGCCCAGGAAACTCGCACGTCATAGCGACCATCGGATTCCGCTTTGAACGAATACCGAATCGACGCCTTCTGATCGCCGGAATACACGTACCCGTAGGCAACGTATCCCTTCAGGCCCTGTCCTTCGGTCCATTCACCAGTCTTCTCCGCATCCCGGTCGTCGAGGACCACGCCATCCAGCTTCTTTGGGTCGAGTCCCGTTGCCGGGCCATAAGGTCCGGCTGCGTCCATCGCGTCGGCTGGGATCTCAATCGGGTCATAGACAGTCGGACGCCGGGCTTTGCCAGGGAGCTTCACCAGATCGATGAGCTCCGCGAGATATCGATCGTAAACTTCGCGAGGCGTACATTCGTGAAAGACGCAGATGCTTGCCGCGCGACCAACAACTTCACCCATCATGCCACACGTCTTCATGACGCGCGTCGTCCCCAGTGCTTCATGAGTCACGCTGATGTTGCGACCGGCCATGAACAGGTTGGAAATGTTGCGGGAGTAGAAGCAACGGTAAGGAACAGGGTAACCGTAGTTCCGATCGATCCGCTGGTCGTGAACCGCGATACTGATGAACGGGTTGTCCGGGAACTTCTTTGCATACTGATCTTTGGGGTAATGCAGATCGATGGACCATGTGCTGGGAACGAAGCCATCCGGAAAATCACGTTTGGTCACGACATCGTCCTGAGTCAGCACGACGTCACCCATCAGGCGGCGTGATTCTCGCGGCCCGCCAATGTAGGCGACCCAGGTGAGCACGGCATTCTTGTGTTCAGCCGCGCCATCTTTGTTCTTCATGGCGTTGAAGGCTCCAAAGACTGCTCGCAGGTTCCAGTCGCGAATTCCTTCGGCGTCTGTCAGAGCATCCTTGTCGAAACCGCTTTCCCAGAACCACTGACCGTGGTGATCACGAGGATAAGGGAAGTCATCCATCGTCAGATCCAAAGCCCACGGCGTGTCCGGAAACGTGGCCGGTTCCTTGACTTCGTCCCACGCCCACATGTTGCTCATGCCCATGCGGCCTTTGTCTTCCATCTCCCATTCGGCTTCGGCGAGATAGCCAATTGTTGCATGCCCCGTGCAGTCACTAAACAGCTTCCCGAAAAACTCTGAGTGCTGACTGGTGCGAGTATCAAACGCGGTGACAGAAACGATGCGATGATCTTCCGTCTTCACTGAATAAGCATGATGATTCAGAAATAGATCGATGTTCTTCTCGGCTCGAACGATCTTCTCCTTCAGATCGTCACCAAACTCTTCCGCGCGGCCAGGTGATTTTGTAGCGTGGTCAGCAAACTCCTCGACGATCTCACCGATACGAGGATACTTGCCGCGACGAATGTTCCCCATCGCCCAGACTCGAACTTCGCTGCTTCCATTGCCACCAAGCACAGGGCGATCCTGGATCAATGCCACCTTGCATCCCATGCGGGCCGCGGAAATCGCTGCACCCATGCCGGCGTAGCCACCGCCGATCACAACAAGGTCATAGCCGTCACGCCGAATTGGATCTTTGGCGAGCTTATGCTGAGTCCTTCGCCAGTCGGAAAGAGGTTGCGAATCATTCGGAGGAGGCGTCGTTTCCGTGGTGAGCAGAATCGCATCGCACCGACCGTTGAAGCCCGTCAGGTCATGCAGCGAAAGAGTGATGGGGTTCGTTGTTGCTTCGAACTCGCCGCCATCCTGCCAGTGCCACTCAGCCCCTTCGGTGCCAAACGTTTTGGACAGAGGTTTGCCGTCAACGAGTACCTCAAATCTTCCCGGAGCACCTTTAACGTTCCAGCGCGCCACCCAGTCCTTTGTTCGAACAAAGACACGGTACTTTCCCGGTACTGGCAACTGAACTTCAGTCGTAGCGTCAGCAACGGGCTTTCCAAGCCCATGAGCCAGCATATAGGGCGAACCCATTTCGCGAATGAACTGAGTATCCAGGACCCAGCCACCGGGGTTCTGAAAACTCTCCGCTTCGATCAGGATGTTCTCGGCGCTGAGCCTTCCGGAAAGACAGAGAGAAAGTATGACACACGCAACGGACTGCAGGACTTGTTTCATGGACGACCTGATGTATTCAACGTAAGCAGACTGTTCGAAACCCGGGGAAAAGTTCTCCCGCAGAAATCTTCCGAACAATCGACTGTTGAGACAAGTCCACAGAGCCTGCCGTTTCCGCGGCGGAGCAGAACGCCTGTGGCCGTTTCTCTTGAAATGCGTTCAGCCTGGTCCACTGTCAGAACAACGAAAACGAAGAGGGGTTCGTCAACGGAGAGAGGTTCGTCATTCCCGCGCAGGCGGGAACCCAGGACGTTGAAAGCTGATTTCCCGCCGTTACCGCCTGCGCGGGAATGACGGCTAAACGAAATTGTTGATGTGACAAACCACTGGTCGCAGGTCCGGACTTATTTTGCAGGCTGATAGTGTCGCGTAATAAAGTCGTTCTGGATCCAAAGGAACTTTGTGAACGCTCGCACGACCTTCTTCCTGGTCACATCATCGACAGGAATCTCCAGCAGTGCCTCCAGCAGTACATCGGAAAGAAACCCCATCAACGCGTTCATCTGCACGAGCGGCACGTCAATGTCATGGTTGCCAGCGGCCGGTGTGTGAATCTTGCCAACCATGTCGAGGTATGTCACGAGCTTCTCGTCGCAGGTTCGACCAAGAATGGTCGTCAGATACCGAACGAGATGTTCTTTGCGAAACTGGATCTGCGGATGCGTCACCGAAATCGCGCTGAGGTCTTTCGGAGTCGGTCCGTCGAATCCTGATTGACGAGGAAGAAAATGACGCGCCGTGCAATCGCGATCCAGCAACTTTCGATACGTTCGATCCACCAGTTCCGGAATCATTGGCCCAAGGAACATGCCAACAGACAACAGCGTCGACGCATCATCGGCCGTGAAGCCAATGAAGTCGGCAACATAACGAAACCGATACGCCAGATCCGTCTCAAGCTTCGACTCATCTATCGACTGCATGTCCACTGTCCTTCCAGCACTCTCTTCACGCAATGCAACGCTCCCCTCCCGTGCAGCGTAGCGAAACGGGAGGGGTCGGCCGATTAGGCCGGGGGAGGGTTCGCTGCTTTGTCACTTGGCATTCAACTAACCATGTGTGTCATTCGCAAACCCAGCACGCGGCCCCCTCCCGATCTTGCTGGCGCTCGATCGACCTCCCCCAAACGAGTTTGGGGGAGGAGGGTTTTGGGGGCATGGATTGCGAGTTGCTCTTTTCTCTAAGCCGCTCTTGATTCCAAGCCCCTCCGAGCCCATTCACCGTCAACCACACATCAACAACAACGTTCCCCTCCCGCGAGCATCGCGAGCGGGAGGGGTCGGCCGATTAGGCCGGGGGAGGGAGAGTTCAACTTCTAAACGCTCAACTGCACCAACTCCGCCGGTGGTTCTGCTTCAATCAGCTTTAGGTCAAACGTGTCCTGAAGAACCTTGAAGACATTCGGAGTCACGAAGGCTGGCGGAACCGGGCCGAGGCGGATTCCCTTGACGCCCAGGGCCAGAAGGCTCAGCAGAACCGCGACCGCCTTCTGCTCAAACCACGACAGCACGATCGAAAGCGGCAGGTCGTTGACTCCGCAGCCAAAGGCCTTCGCCAGCCCAAGTGCCACCTGAACGGCGCCGTACGCATCGTTGCACTGGCCCATGTCCAAAAGGCGAGGCAATCCGGCCACCGTACCGTACTCGTGATTTCGAATCCGATACTTGCCGCAACCCAGAGTCAGGATGACAGACTCGCCGGGCGTTTGCTGAGCCAGCTTGCTGTAGTAGTTTCGACCCAGTTCCGCTCCGTCACATCCGCCGATCAAATAGAATCGTTTGATGTCCCCCGATTTGACCGCTTCGACAACCTTGTCGGCCAGACCCAGAATCACACTGTGATGGAAGCCGATGGTTGATTCACGAACCTTGCGCTCTGGAAGTGGCGGCAGTTGTTTGGCCGCCTGAATCACGGAACTGAAGTCGTTTGTCTTCAGTCGCGTTCCACCAGGCACGGCTGTAATGCGAGTTGTATAGAGACGATCCTTGTAGGAGTCCGGCGGGATCAGAATACAGTTCGTCGTGGCAACGATCGGGCCACTGAACTGAGGAAACTCCCAGTACTGATTCTGCCATGGTCCACCGAAGTGTCCAGCCAGATGAGGATGCGCTTTCAGTTTGGGATAGCTGTGTGCTGGAAGCATCTCACCATGAGTATAGATGTTGACTCCCTGACCAGCGGACTGTTCCAGCAGATCCGACAGATCCAGCAGATCGTGGCCAGTGACCAGAATACCCGGACCAGCCTTCGTTCCTTCGTACACGGTTGTGGGTTCAGGAGTTCCAAACTTTTCCTGGTGACCTTCGTCCAGAAGCTGCATCACTCGAACATTCTGTCGACCACATTCGAGCACCATTTCGATCAGTGACGGGATGTCGAAGTTCACATTCGTCATCGTGGCGAAAAGAGCCTCTTCGATGAACGCACTGACGTTGTCGTCCACTTTGCCCAGCCGACGAGCATGGTTCGCGTAGGCCGCCATTCCTTTGAGACCGTAAAGCAGAATCTCCTGTAGCGACTGAACGTCCTCATCCTTTCCGCAAACGCCCAGATCCGTGCACCCTCGTCCGCCTTGCGTCTGTTCACACTGGTTACAGAACATCAGAGATCTCCTTGAAGGACACATCAAACTTTTCACCCGCACATAAACTGGATAATCGCATCCTGTTTTAATCCCATCCAGCAAATGTGGATAATATTGTCCATTTTCTGTTTTGCGGGAGTGAGGGCGCGAGGTGCATGGCACCTTTAGCTTCAGCGAATCAACAAGGTACATGGCACCTTGAGTTGAAATCGCAGTCTTTTCATTGGCATTTCGAGCAACCGTGCGCGCTGCGAGTGATGGGCTGAAACTTTGGCCGGCGGGAGGCTGTTGATGTGGAGACAGCGGCTGTACACTGACGCCCCCGCCATGGCTTTGTGACGACTCCCGATAAGGCTCCACGCATGCCGAATGCTCAGAATCACGCTCCCGGTGCAACGCCGGATCACTCCGACGCAATGGAATTTGATCCATACCTGTTGCCCCCGGACGCGATTCGGGAGCCTCCGAAATCGCTTTGGGAGGCACTAAAACAAATTGGTCCCGGAATCATTCTGGCGGGAACCATTGTGGGGTCGGGCGAGCTACTTTTGACAACCGCCCTGGGGGCGAAACAGGGCTTTGTCTTCCTGTGGCTGATCCTTTACAGCTGCGTCATCAAGGTGTTCGTTCAGATCGAACTCGGGCGCTACGCGATTTCGTCGGGCAAGCCGACACTGGGCGCCATCAATGAACTGAGTGGACCGCGACTTGGAAATCACTGGATTGCCTGGTGCTGGCTCTTCATGATGCTGTCGACGGTCTTCCAGCTTGGAGCGATGACAGGGACGGTTGGCCAGGCGCTGCATCTGGCGATCACAGGAGCCCCATCGGAACCACCGGCGCAGGTTGCTGCTGCCACGGACGCTCCGACGAGTGACGCTGATTCGAAAGCAAACTCCGATGAACGGAAGCCAGCGGACGAAAAGGCGATTGCCAAAACCGAAGAAACGGCGAAGGGCAGTTCGACGACGAAAGACGCGGCCAGCATTCCTCCGTCACAGCGACCGGAAGTTCCATGGGCCGTGCTTGTCTGCATTGCTGCGATTGTCCTGCTTTGGAGCGGCACGTATCGGCGCATTGAAGTCGTAACAACATTCCTGGTGGTCAGTGTGACGCTGTTGACTGTTGCTGCCACATGTGCGCTGCCATTCACGACGTTCCCGATTCCATGGCAGGAAGTCATGAACGGTTTGAAGTTTCAACTTCCGGCAGAAGGCATTGCTGTGGCCTTTGGTGTCTTCGGGATCACAGGAGTAGGAGCCACAGAGCTTTTCTTCTACCCATACTGGTGTCTTGAAAAAGGTTACGCTCGATATGCCGGACCCGCGGATTCCAGTCCGGAATGGGAAGCGCGAGCGAAAGGGTGGATTCGAGTCATGCATCTGGACGCCTGGGTCAGCATGATCGTCTTCACCATCTCAACTCTGGCCTTTTACTTCATGGGAGCGGCCGTACTTCATCCGCAGGGCCTGCACCCGGAAGGTCAGAAAATGATCCTGACTTTGTCACGCATGTTCGTCGACAGTTTTGGCGGCTGGACTCAGATCGTCTTCCTGATTGGTGCGGCGGCCGTGCTCTTTAAGACTTTGTATTTGAGCAGTGCCGGGAACGCTCGACTTCTGGCCGACTTCATCAGTCTTGCAGGAGTCGTGAAGTACCAGAATCCGGAACATCGGGGACGCATGATTCACTGGCTCTCAATTTCCATCCCGGTCCTGGCTCTGGTTCTTTTCCTTGCATTCAAGGAACCCAAATGGATGGTCGTTGTCGGCGGTTTCGGCCAGGCTCTGATGCTGCCCATCATTTCCTTTGCCACGATCTACTTCCGCTATCGCAAGATGGATCGTCGCATGGAGCCTCGAAGAATCACTGACATCCTCATGTGGATCGCCGCCATCTCGATCACTTTGGTTGCCGGCTATGCGCTGAAAACTCAGGTCGAGAAACTGTTTTCGCCGCCGGCTGAGGTGCAGGACGTCATCAAACCGCCAGATCCTCAGGCAAAGCCGCCTGGTCAGTAAGCAGTTCGTCAGAAAATAGCCACGTTTCATTGGAAGAATCTGCCAAATCGTTTGGCTGACGGTTTCCGAAGGCTATTCTGTGGCCCTGTTCGGACCTCTGATTCACCGATGACTTTGCCGCGATGACGGCGCAGAAATGAACGGATAAAGAATGACGCCCACAGTTCGCAGATTGAGCGTTGTCCTGCTGGCCCTTGCGGGTGTGTTTCTTCATGCAGCACAAGTGAGTGCTCAGGAGGCCGCCAAGCCAGCGGATGATCCGACAGCTCCTCCGGCTGCTGCAGCAGATCACAAGAAGATTGAAGAAGCTGCAACTGATCAGACTACCGAAATGGCGCCGCCTCCAAAGGAAGCAGGTGTCTTTGACAAGGTGAACGAAGTCCTTAAGCCAGTCGACGACAAGTTCGGGACAGTCAATGGTTATGTGGCCCGGTTCATCTTCTTCCCAATTCCTCTGGGAGGGGGCAAGAGTATTGAATTCGCGGTGTTGCTGCTGGTTTGCGGTGCAGCGTTCTTCACGTTCCGAATGGGCTTTATCAGCCTTCGAGGATTCGGTCATGCGATCTCCGTGACCGCCGGCAGATACGATGACAAGAATGCGACAGGTGACGTCAGCCACTTTCAGGCATTGACGACCGCACTTTCTGCGACCGTCGGACTGGGAAATATTGCCGGTGTGACAACCGCCATTGCGATTGGTGGACCAGGCGCTGCCTTCTGGATGATCCTGGCAGGTTTCCTCGGCATGACCTCCAAGTTCGTCGAGTGTACTCTGGGACAGAAGTATCGCCAGGTCCGATCTGACGGAACCATCATGGGCGGTGCCATGTATTATCTGTCACGAGGCCTTGCAGAAATTGGCCTCGCTCCGCTCGGAAAAGTCTTCGCTGTCGCATTTGCCGTCCTGTGTATCGGCGGCTCGTTTGCCGGTGGCAATTCGTACCAGGTCAACGGCAGTCTTGCGGCCGTGGCTGAGACCATTCCTTTCTTCAAAACATGGCCGTGGGTTTACGGGCTGATCATGCTTGTCCTGACCGCCATCGTGATCATTGGCGGCATCAAGCGAATTGCATCGACGGCTGACAAGATCGTGCCGATCATGTGCGGGATTTATGTTGCAGCGGGGTTGATTATCCTGCTGAAGAATGCACCAGCGGTTCCGGCCGCCTTTGCTTCGATTATCACTTCTGCATTCAACCCGGATGCCTTCCGCGGTGGACTGGTGGGAGTTCTCGTTTGGGGCTTTAAGCGCGCCGCTTTCTCCAATGAAGCCGGTGTGGGCTCTGCAGCCATTGCCCATTCCGCGGCGAAGACACCTTATCCCGTTCGCGAAGGGATCGTCGCACTGCTGGAACCTTTCGTGGACACCATTATCGTCTGCACCATGACCGCTCTGGTCATTGTGGTGACAGGTGCCTACGACTATCAGAATCCAGATTTCAACCCGGCGTTCAAAGCCCAGTATGAGATTGGACCAGATGGGGTTGCGACCAGCATTAAGGGAGCGGCTTTGACCTCTGCGGTCATGGACAGCCAGATCAGTGGTTTCAAATACGTGCTGGCATTCGCGACATTCATGTTCGCCTACAGCACGATGATCTCATGGTCGTACTACGGGGAGCGTTGCTGGGCGTATCTGTTTGGTGACGGATCCTCGATGGTCTATCGTGGAATTTTCCTCGTCTTCACGTTCCTTGGCTCTGTCGTATCTGCAAAGAACATGATGGACTTTGGAGACCTGATGATCTTTGGCATGATGATTCCAAACATGATCGGTCTGTTCCTGCTCTCCAATAAGGTCAAAAAGGACCTGAATGAGTATTGGGCGAAGCTGAAGAGCGGTGAAATGGATCGCGAGCATCAGGAACGTGTCAAGGCCGGAGCGACATCCGCAGGCTAGTGCTTCGTCAGGCTTTGAGTTTCGTGGCGTGGATCGCGTGAAAGGTGCTGCGATTCATGGATCTTTAGCAAGATCCACTACGGGCATCACGAACTCTCTGTCCTGAAGGCGCGCGAATCGACTCATCGCCCCGGAAAACCAGCGTTTCCGGGGCTTTTTTCTGCGCCAGTTCGTACTTGGGACGGGCGGGAACTCCCGTTGACAGAATTCCGACAGCCCTCCAAACTTCTGCTACGTCTGTCGTAGATGGCCGAGCCTTCCATTGCGCGACAACGAATGAGCCTCAGGGAGGAGCTCATGCAGGTTTCCGTCGTTATTCCGGCCCATAATGAAGCTAAGAATATCAAGTCTCTGGTTCATGAAATCTGCAACTCGCTCAGCGGTTTGTTTCGCTTTGAGATTATCGTTGTGGATGACTGCAGCTCAGATTCTATGCCGGCTGTCCTTCAGAGTCTGAAGCAGTCGGTTCCTGAATTGCGTGTCGTGCGACATGGAAACCAGTGCGGCCAAAGTGCTGCGCTGATCACAGGCGTTGATATGGCCATTGCTCCTGTCATTGCCACGCTGGACGGGGACGGACAGAACGATCCCTCGGATCTGCCGGCCATGCTGGATGCTCTGCTGCAGCCGGAACTTGCGAATCGAGTTCAGTTGGTGGCTGGCCAGCGAACCCGACGCAAAGACTCCGCATGGAGACTGGTTAGTTCTCGCATCGCCAACTTCGTGCGGGGCAGAATCCTGCGAGACCAGACGCCTGATTCCGGTTGCGGGATCAAGGTGTTCTACCGCGATACTTTCTTGAAGCTTCCTCGCTTTACTCACATGCATCGCTTTCTACCGGCACTTGTTGTCCGAAGCGGCGGTCGTGTGATCTCCGTGTCGGTGAAACACCGTCCGAGAATCCATGGTCGGTCGCACTACGATACTCTGCGACGCCTTATCAACGGCATCATTGACCTTGCAGGTGTTGCATGGCTGATGCATCGAACCCACCTTCCGGTTATTGAGCTGATGGATCAGGCCCATGACGAGCGAACAAATCTGGATAGCCTTCGGTTTACTGGGCCAGCTGGTGTTCAGCGCGAGGTTCGTCGTTCAGTGGCTTAGCAGCGAGCGAGCCAAAAAGAGTGTGACGCCTCCCATGTTCTGGTACTTCAGCATTGGCGGTGCAATCATGCTGATGGCTTACGGCATCCATCGCCGAGACGTTGTCATCATCTTTGGACAATCGACCGGTCTGTTCATCTATGCTCGCAATCTGCAGCTGATCGTGCGCGAACGCAAAGCACTGGCTTCGAGTTCAGAAGCCGCGGCCGGCACGCTCGAACTGCACCATAAGCCTGAATCACGGCGAGCAGCGTGATGTTATCCGTGTAGGTGCTGCTTGCCGAGCAGCACTTCGCGGCCTCGCCGCGACCAGCGCCCTTGCCGCGTGCCAATCTCTCATTCGGTCAACGTGGAAAAATGGTACGGCAGGCCATGCGACAGAACACGGTTCGCCTGACGGCGAAAGTTCTCTCCGGCAGAGAGAACCTACTGGGTAGCACAGGCAAAGCCTGTGACGCGCAGCGGCCGGAACCCAAAGTGAATGCGTGATGGTCCCAGTGCACCGGGCCTCGACAATACCACATGCACTCTCCGGCTTCCGGCGCCTGCGGCACACGCACTGCGTACGTGCTACCCAGCGTAGAACGGCTGTCCTCAGCCGTTCCCCGCAACGCAGCCGCAAGCCATTGAGGACAATCGCTCGACTCTCGCGTGATTTGAAGGACTCACGCCCCGCAGCTATTCTCTCTTCCACGACCTTCCACAGCGTCCTGTTTGAGAGTTCCCGCCATGCGTACCGCCTTCCTTCTCACGTTATGCCTCACAACGGCCATCTCGGGTTCCTCGCTGAGTGCTCAGGATCATCCCGATCGAGTTGTCCAGGCGGGAGTTCCGCAGGGAAAAGTGACTTCCGGAGTTTTCACAGACAGCCAGATCTTTCCGGGCACGAAGCGAGACTACAGCGTCTATGTGCCAGCTCAGTACAAAGACTCAGTACCTGCCAGGCTGATGGTCTTCATGGATGGAACGGGCTACGTGAAAGCCGACGGTGCGTTTCGGACACCAATCGTCTTCGACAATCTGATTCACCAGAAGGCGATGCCAGTGACCATCGCCGTGTTCGTCAATCCCGGCACGATCCCTGCCACAGCTCCCGGTGCCGCAGATCGAAGTAACCGTTCGTTCGAATATGACTCGATGGGAGACCGATACTCGAAGTTCCTCATCGATGAATTCCTTCCCGTCGCACTGAAGGGGCTGAACGTTTCGACGGATCCCGCAGAGCGAGCTGTGTGCGGCATTTCCTCCGGAGCCATTTGCGCCTTCACAGTGGCATGGGAACGGCCTGACCAATTCGGAAAGGTGCTGAGCCACATCGGAAGTTACACCAACATCCGAGGAGGCTGGGCGTATCCAGGACTCGTGCGGAAAACTCACAAAAGTCCTAAGCCCATCAAAATCTATCTGCAGGAAGGCAAGGACGATCTGAGCAACCTGCATGGCAGCTGGCCGCTTGGCAATCAGGACCTGGCCGCCGCGCTGCAGTTCGCGGGTTACAAGTACAAGTTCGTGATGACCGATGGCGGACACAGTGGCAAATGGGCGGGTGAAGTTTTCCCTGTGGCTCTGAAGTGGCTGTGGGACGAAAATGCCGCATCGGACAATCGCCCTGTCGTCGAATCAAAGCCCGAATGGAAGCCGCATCCGGATGCTGTCGCGAAAGATGACGTTCCGCACGGGACCGTGACTGACATGCCGGCCTTTGAATCGAAGGTCTTCGAGAATACGACTCGCGACTGGTCGGTCTACGTGCCAGCTCAGTACAAGAAGGAAGAGCCTGCGGCATTGATGATCTTCCAGGACGGACACAGTTACCGCGACGTGAAAGGACGATTTCGAGTCCCGGTGGTGTTCGACAATTTGATTGCTCGCGGTGACATGCCGGTGACGATTGCCGTGTTCATCAATCCTGGACACGACAAAACAAAGGGCAAACCGGACAGTCCCTGGAAGAGTTCCAATCGCAGCTTCGAATATGACAGTCTCGGCGACCGTTATGCCCGATTCCTGCTGGAAGAAATCATTCCGGAGGTTCAGAAGTCCTACAACATCTCCAGCGATCCCAGCATGCGAGCCATCTGCGGTGCCAGCTCCGGAGGCATCTGTTCCTGGACGGTTGCATGGGAGCGTCCGGATGCGTTTCGCAAAGTGTTGTCCACGATTGGCAGCTTCACCAATTTGCGAGGCGGCAATGTGTATCCGTCGCTGATTCGAAAGACCGAGCCGAAGCCAATTCGCATTTTCATTGCCGACACAAGTGGTGACGTCGACAATCCCTTTGGAAGCTGGTGGTGGGCCAATCAGCAGATGGCTTCAGCACTCAACTACGTGGGTTACGATGTTCGCTTCGAACAGGCGGAAGGTTATGCACACAACGCGGATCATGGCGGAGCTTTGTTCCCCGACGCGGTAAAGTGGCTCTGGCGCAAGGAAGCTCACGTTCCGAAGATCGACACGAAGGGAGATCTTGGCGGTGATCTGACGCTGCTGAATCTGCTCATTCCTGGCGAAGGCTGGAGTGTGGCGGCAGACGGCCTGGGCTTCGCAGATGCATTGTGTACCGACAAAGAGGGTAACGTCTTCTTCTGTGACATGAAGGCACCGTCTGTCGTTCGCATCAGCGCCGAAGATGGTTCGAAGAAGGAACTCTGCAGGGAATCTGTCAGCGGGCTCGAATTCAGCCCTGGTGGATCGGTGATGTACGCCTGCCAAGGTTCGAAGAATCGCATCATCTCGATCGATCCGACATCCGGAGAAATCAAGGTGGTTGCAGAAGGCGTTAAGCCGAATGATCTCGCCGTGACGAAAGATGGCTTCATCCTGTTCACCGACACCGGAGCTTCGCAGGTGAAGCGAGTTGATCCGAAGACCGGAGAAGTCACGGTTGCCGATACGGGAGTTTCAAAGCCCAACGGCATTGCACTGTCAAACGATGGCGGAACACTGGCGGTGTCTGATTACGGTGGTGACACGACATGGACGTTCCGAGTCAACGCGGGGGGCGTGCTGGATGCCAAAATGCCAACCATGCCAATGCGACTGGCGATTGATCCGAAGGGGGAATTCAAATTCAACGAAGCTCCGCCGTATGTCGCCTCATCAAAGGGTGACGGGATGGCGGTTGACAAGGCCGGTCGTTACTACGTCACCAGCGACCTGGGCGTTCAGATCTTCGACCCCACCGGTCGCCCCTGCGGAGTCCTGCCTCGACCAGACTCAAGCCAGCCGCTTGTGACCGCCGTCCTTGCAGGAAAGGATCACTCGACGCTCTTCGTTGCCAACGGCACGGCCGTGTATCAGCGGAAACTGACCGTCGTCAAGTAGCCCCAGTGTAAAACGGCTGTCCTCAGCCGTTACCCAATAGCATTCTGAACCGATTGAGGACAATCGCTCTACGCTCGCGCTCATTTTCGGTTGCGTGGATGCACTAACTTTGCGACGACTGGTTACAACCGTCCGAAGACCGGGAGCAATCCTTGCCCAAAAGTGATGAAGAGCTGGTGAATGCCGCTTGCCAGGGAGATCTGGCTAGCTTTGGCCTGCTGTACGAACGCCATTATCGCATGGCGGTCGGGGTTGCACGCTGCCAGCTCTGGGACCTGCATCTTTCGGAGGATGCTGCTCAGGAAGCGTTTGCCACAGCGTGTCAGACGCTTCGTACTCTGCAGAACCCGGCTCGGTTTCCGGAATGGCTTGGGACAATTTGTCGTCGCACGGCGACACGGCTGGCGAAGGGTCAGTCGAAATATGAGCCGTTTACTGAGGTTCACGACGAGACGAGCGATACCGTGCTGCCGGGGTTGAGGCGTGACGTCCACGACGCTCTCTCATCGCTCGACGCGACCGCACGTGAAATTGTGATGCTGCATTACTTCAGTCGACTCACGTATGAAGAGATCGCCGAAGTCGTGCAACTATCACCGCAGGCGATTCAAGGTCGTCTGCAGCGAGCTCGCGCGAAAATGGCTGAGTTTCTGGAACCCGAAGAAGCATCGTTACGGCGGACTTCCGCTGGCCAACCAGGAAAGAAACCATGACACACGAATCAGAAACAGACAGGCTTTTGCAGGCCGAACTGGGATCCGTCCCGACACCTGATTTTTCTGAATGGTGTCAGAAATATCCTGATGCCGCGGCAGGTCTGCAGGACAGCTCCCGACGGGCGTCTGGAAACGCCGAGCGTGCTCGTGATCTTCAGAAAGGTACAGAGGTCACAACAGGACGGAAGAAGTTTATGTCCAGAATGAGATGGGCAATTGCGGCAATTCTTATGCTGATCACTGGGGTGTCGTGGCTGAACTTCGGAGGAGTTTCACTCGATCCCAAAGCATTCGCCGATGAGATTCCGGGGATCGATCAGGTTCGCCAGATGACCTGGACGGTGACATTTTATATTCGAGTCTCAAGTCGCGATGGCAAGTCGAGCTGGGTGGAAAAAGAGGATCGCCTGTTCGCTTATCGCCATCCAGGTCAGTATCGAGAAACCAGGATCGATCGCAGCGGCAAAGTCTACAAGGTCGTGATCTCGGACCATAACGCAGGCCGGATACTTGAGCTGCAGTTGAAGGACAGAAAAGCGGCAATCAAGGTGCTCGACCATCAACAGGATCCTCGAGGTCCATTTGCATGGTACGGCGATGCACTGCGAGGCCGTGACCTTCCGGGCTCAATGCGGGTCAAATCGGTTTCGATGCCCGGGCCAACCACGATTGACGGCGCCGATGTTAACGTGGCTCGGGTGATTGTGCTGGATTCGGAAGTCGGTAAGCGAACTCGGCTGGATATGTACTTTGACTCAAAGACAAAACAGCTCGCAGGCACCTGGACGCCGAACTCCGAAACGGACGAACTCGAACAGCTGGAAAAACAGGTGCGCCCTCCGCAGGACGACTGGGGTTCAATGGAACCACTTGCAGCGTTGATCCACAACATTCAGCTGAAGCCCGCGATTGAAGCCGGTGAGTTCAGTCTGAATGCTCCCGAAGGTTATGCTCTGGAGACAATTGCACCTCCGACGGTGACCGAGGATGAGATGCTGGAATATGTTCGAGCGGCCGTGGCTTTCAATGACCAGGCGTTTCCAGATTCTCTCTTCAGTGCGTTTGACTCCGACAAACTGAATACAGAATGGGCAAAGAAGGAAGAGGATCGATCCGCAGTAGCCAGTGCATTGATCCGGCAGGTCGACAAGTTTCGAATGCGTGAGATCTATCAGTCGCCAGTGCAGAGATTCGTGACAGACAATACAGTCCCCGACAGTTTCCAGTTCGCAGCGTCAGGAGCGACTGTGGGTAAGGCTGACCAGATCATCTGCTGGTATCGATTGAAACACGGCAAGGTACTTCGCGGGGTGTTTGGAGATCTGAGGGTCCGAGACATTTCCGAATCGGAACTTCCGTTCTCGATCACCAAGTAGACCATGGCCTGTTGAGTCGGTTACTATCGTGGAGCGGCATGGTGCGAGTGCCAGTGTAGAACGGCTGTCCTCAGCCGTTACCAAATAGCATTCTGAAGCGATTGGGGACAATCGCTCTACAAACATGAACCATCCATTCACACATCGGCGGGAGTTTCTTGGTCGGCTTGGCGACGGCTTCGGACTCGCCGCGCTCGCTGGGATGATGGCGGAGGAAGGACGAGCCGATCAGAACGTCGTCAGTGCGAAGACTCAGCATCCGGCACGTGCGACGTCTGTGATCCAAATCTTCTGTCCGGGCGGTCTGAGTCATGTCGATACGTGGGACTATCGCCCGGAACTCGAACGACTGCATGGGACGTCGTTTGATGCGGAGCTGGGAAAGCAGACATTCGCCGGAATCGCCGGTGAGTTTGCTCGGAGCTTCTGGAAGTTCCGACAGCATGGAGAATGTGGTCGATGGCTGAGCGATCTGTTTCCAAAGATGGCGCTTCATGTTGACGACATGGGCTTCATTCATTCGATGCAGAACAAGTCGGCTCTGCACGGTCCGGCGATGTTCATGCAGAACAGCGGATTCATTCGTCCGGGCTTCCCCTGCATGGGCTCGTGGGTGATTTACGGTCTTGGATGCGAGACGGAAAACCTGCCTTCGTTTGTCGTGCTCCCGGATACTCGCGGATTACCTCCTGGAGGCGTGATCAACTGGAGTGCGGGATTCCTGCCGGCCATGCATCAGGGAACGGTGATGGAAACAGGCACCGATCGTCCCGCGATCGCGGATCTGTTTCCAGCAACGGCTCGTCGAACCGACGAATCACCCGAGAGAGAGTTCCTGCAGACTCTGAATCGTCAGCATGCTCAACAGCGTCCTGACGATAATCTCCTGGAAGCGCGCATTCGAAGTTACGAACTGGCGGCTCGACTTCAGATGAGTGCCCCGGAAGCCGTCGATCTGGCTCGCGAAAGCCAGTCAACTCACGAGCTGTTCGTTCTGGACGACGAAGACATCGGGCCGTTCGGAAGACAGTGCCTGCTGGCTCGGCGACTGGTCGAACGCGGTGTTCGCTTTGTGCAGATTTACTGCGGGGCCGAGAACACAAGTTCAAAGAAGATTCGCCCCAACTGGGATTCACATGAAGACATCGTGCGAGACCATGGCTACTGGGGACGCATTCTGGACAGCGGCGTGCATGCTCTGCTGACGGACCTGAAGCAGCGAGGACTCCTTGAGACGACGCTCGTGTTCTGCACGTCTGAGTTTGGACGCCAGCCGTTCATGCAGGGCAAGCAGAAGGGACGCGATCACAATCCAGGCGTGTTTACCGTGTGGATGGCAGGAGGAGGAATTCGCGGCGGCACTTCGTTTGGAAGCAGCGATCCGGTCGGCTTCAAAGCGGCAGAGAATCCAACGATGTCATGGGACCTTCATGCCACGGCACTGCATCTTCTTGGGATCGACCATACTCAGCTGAGCTACTATCACAACGGCATCCAGCGCCGACTGACGGATGTGCATGGATTTGTGATTAAGGAATTACTCAACGGGTAGCACAGGCAAAGCCTGTGTCGCGCAGCGGCCGGAAGCTCAAGTGCAGGCGTGGTGGTTCCAGTGCACCAGATCTCGGCAATACCACATGCACTCTCCGGCTTCCGGCGCCTGCGGCACACGCACTTCGTACGTGCGACCCAGCGTAGAACGGCTGCCCTCAGCCGTTTGCGATTCTGTAGGTGCTGCT
>JAEUII010000078.1 GCA_016795145.1 Planctomycetaceae bacterium | reverse complement strand
TAAACCTCGCCGTCGAGGAACAGCTGATAGCCGTACTCTTCCAGTTTCGACCATGGAATGTCGGTTGACGTTCCTCGGTAGTACGGTGCCCAAACCGAAACGTCGTCTGGTTTCATGTTGGGGTTATGCAGCATGTCGATCGCGTTCCATGGGCAGATCGTCAGCTGATAGAATTCAGAGCTGTCGTTTGGAGATCGGTAACACATCTGGCAGCCGATGCAGCGGCTTGTGTCGATCTGGTGGTAGCTTTCCGAAGGTATCGGACTGACAACCTCGTAAATACAGTCAACGGGACACACCGTCGCGCAGGAATTGCACGAGGTGCAGTTGTCCTTATTGATAACGTTGATGTATCGAGTTTCCTTCTTCCGGTCCGACTGTCGGGTCCGGAAGTAATCTGTCATGGAAATCGTCATCGAGCCGTCGCTCCGTGAAGCGAAAAATCCGTGGAAAAACCTGTCAACTCGGGCCGACCTTTGACCAAAAATCGGTCAACAGCCGGCGGGTGGGAAGAGTACCGCAGGATCGTATCTCCGGCTATACACCTCGGCAGGGATGATCGGCGATTTTGGGGGCTGACTGACGGAATTTCCTGCCCGTGGGAACCAAACCGAGGGAATTTGAGCGTTTCAGCGAGAAAGATCCCTTGCTGACGCTGCGGGTTGCCACCGAGGATCCCTTGCTGACGCTGCGGGTTGGGATGTGGCTGGCCGGCTTTGCACCTCGCAACCCGAAACGTCAGTGAGGGATAGGAACGCTGCATGGGAAGTCATCTGGGATCCCTTGCTGACGCTGCGGGTTGGGATGGATTGGGCCGCCTATTTGTTCATCAGCTCCCCGCGAAGTTCCAGCATTCGTTGCCAGCTGCGGGAGCTTTCTGCGCGGCGTTTTACGGCACTGTCCCAGTAGGCCAGCAATCTGGCGCGGTCCTGAGGATCATCTTTGAGTACAGCGCCGAGCAGCATTCCGGGGATCAGGCTGAGTGGATCTTTCTGCGAAGGAAAATAGGCAGCCTGTCGCCCGATCGATGCGGCGATGGCAACAGCTTCTGCGGTGCTCATGACGGAGCCTGGTTTTTCAATCGCCCATCCTTCGACCGTTCGGCCTTCTCGCAGATCGCGGAAGGTCGTCACCAGAACATCCAGCAGACCTTCGTCGACCTCGGCGGAAACTCCTGATTCACTCAGCAGGCTGCCGGCCTGGCGTCGAACGAGAGCAACTTCGCGCTGATGTTCCGAGATCGGTGCGACGACCTCAAAGTTGAAGCGGCGCTTCAGAGCGGCGGACATTTCGGATACGCCCTTGTCTCGAAGATTCGCCGTCGCGATCACATTGAAGCCCGGTACGGCAAAGACGCTACCGGCATCGCTACTGAGTTCCGGAATCATCATGCGGCGTTCGGACAGGATCGAGATGAGAGCATCCTGGACTTCCGGAAGGCAGCGAGTCACTTCTTCGACTCGGACGATTTGTCCTCGCTTCATTCCCGTCATCATCGGTGAAGGAACCAGCGCAGCTTCTCCCGGCCCCTGCGCCAGCAGCATCGCATAGTTCCATGAATAACGAAGATGATCTTCGGTGGATCCGGCAGTGCCCTGGATCGTCAGCGCGCTGTTTCCGGAAATCGCGGTGCTGAGCAATTCTGAGAGCAGCGATTTGGCCGTGCCAGGTTCGCCGGTCAGCAGAAGTCCTCGCTCTCCGGCAAGAGTGACCACACATCGTTCGACGAGAGATCGTTCCCCGACAAACTTCTCCGGGATGATCATCGATTCAGGAATTTCGCCCGCCGGCCCTCCGTCTCGCCGCAACGATTCGCCTCGACTGCCGCAGATGAACGTGACGACCGCCTGAGGTGACAGAACCCAGCCTGCAGGTTTCGGGCCACTGTCCCAGGCCCTCAGGAAAGCAAGTTCCATGGCATAGCGTTCCTCTGCCGGAGGTGACTGGCGTTTGGCCCTGTTGGCCGACGGTACTGACTCCATCGTCGCCGGGTTTGGCGCGTCGTTTGTATCGCTGCGTGAAGATTTCTTTGCCATTCGTCAACTCGATCAATAGGATCACGGGGCTGAAGGACCGGCCGGAACTCAGATGCGATGTTACGTTCCGTGGGGCAATGCTGCTACTCTTGCGGAGCAGCCGTTGGGCGCTGGGGACAATCGTGGATTTCGGTAGGTGCCGCTTGCCGAGCGGCACTTTGCGGTGGTGGAGGAATGATTAGTGATTATTGGAAATTGAAAAATGCAAAATGACCTGGTCGTCTGCCTTACCACTTTGCATTTTGCAATCATCAATTTGCACTAAGCCTTGCTCTGTGATTCATCAGACCCGCGCAAGGTTCGCCTGGCGGCGAAAGTCCTTTCCGGCAGAAAAGACCTACTCTGACAAGCATCCGCGACGACTCCACTGGGCCCATGCCGTGGGCGTTTTCCAAGTGCCATTGGCTCGAATTCAGGCAGCAAACTACACTCTGGAGATCTCCCACTGTTTTTGCGGAAGCAGAATCTATGTCAGCAAGTCAGCCCCGTCTGTTTCTTGGACTCGACCTTGGCGGAACGAATGTCAAAGCCGGCGTCGTTGATGACAATGGTCATGTCCTGAGCAAGTCGAGTGTCCCGACAGAAGCGTCTCGCGGGGCTGAGCACGGAGTTCAGCAGATCGCAAGGGCAGGGCGACTGGCGGTGGAAAAAGCCGGGATCGAGCTTCGTAGCATCGTGGCAGCGGGACTCGCGACGCCCGGGACGATGGACATTCCGGGCGGTATGCTTCTTGATCCATCGAACCTTCCCGGCTGGATCAACTTTCCGATTCGCCAAAGAGTCCAGGATGAGCTGGGCGTTCGCACGATTCTGCAGAACGATGCGAATGCGGCTGCGTATGGAGAGTACTGGGCTGGGGAAGCGAAAAGTGCTCGCAGTCTACTGTTTTATACGCTGGGCACCGGACTTGGCGGCGGAGTGATCGTGGATGATCACATCATCGAAGGTGAACATTCTCACGGCTCTGAACTGGGGCACGTGATTCTGGAAATGGACAACGGTCGACTTTGCACCTCAGGCCAATACGGAACAGCGGAAGCGTATGTCAGTGCCACCGCGCTGATGAAACGTTTTCGGGATGCGCTGGATGCGGGAAAAGTGACGTCAGTGCGGAACCGGATGGACGCTGGCGAGGCGCTGTCGCCGCTGGTGATTTCCGAAGAGGCCGAACGAGGAGATCATCTGGCACTTGAACTGATCATGGAGATGGCTCGTTACCTCGGGGCGACGATCACATCGGCAGTGCACGTCATCGATCCGGCCATGGTACTTCTGGGAGGAGCCATGACGTTTGGTCGCAATGAGACTCAGGTGGGGCGAGAATTCCTGCATCGAGTTCGGCAGGAATTTCGAGCACGGACGTTTGCGACGCTCGCGGCGAAGACGGTGATTGAATACGCGTCGCTTGGCGGCGATGCCGGGTTTATCGGTGCGGCAGGGTGTGCGAGAAAAGCGGTTGGGCGGTGAGTGGGAGAGAAGCGAAGGTACGGGCAGTGGGGCCCCGAATGAGGCATTGAACGGCGCCCTCCCCCAAGCTTGCTGACGCTCGCTTGACCCCTCCCAAACTGCGTTTGAGAGGGGAGCGATTTGGGCGCTTGATTAGCTCAGAAGTGCCGACACGGCTTTGCCGTCGTGGGCGACTTTGAAGGGGCGGCCGGTTGGGGAGTGGACGATTTCGCCAAGTGGCAGGCCGAGTGCTGTTGCGATGGTGGCATTCAGATCGGCCGGAGCGACTCCGTCCTGGTCAACGGCGTGGCCGGCAGCGTCGGACTTCCCATAGAGCTGCCCGCCTTTGATACCGGCACCAGCCACCATGGCCGAGAACACAGCAGGATGATGGTCTCGCCCCGCGTTGTAATTGATGACGGGGGATCGTCCGAATTCCGTGCAGAGAACGACCAGAGTTTCGTTCAGGAGACCTCGTTCCTTCAGGTCTTTCAGAAGGTTGCCAACCGCCTTATCAAGAATCCCCGCGCGGGCGGGAAGAGTATTGCCGGCGAAGATGTTGCTGTGCATGTCCCAGCCGCCACAGGTCACTTCGACACAGCGAACGTTGTTCTCAATCAATCGTTTTGCGAGCAGGCATCCCTGACCAAACGGATCTCGCCCGTAGCGATCGCGATCTTCGGGCTTTTCTTTGTTCAGGTCGAATGCCTCGAGCGCTCCACTGGAAAGCAGGCTGGTCGCTTCAGAGTAGAAGTCAGTGTAGGACTGAACCTTCTTCTGCTTGAATCGGTCACGGAAGGTCTTGTCGAACGAATCAATCAGCTCCATGCGACGGTCGAAGAACTTTGGAGTCAGGTATGCAGGAGCGGTCGTGTTCTCGAGACCTCGGTTCGGGTCACCCACAGGCAGCGGGCTGAATGTGGGATCAAAGAAGCCGGCACTTGGATGGCCAGCAGGAGGATTGATCACCACGGTATCGGGCAGAGCCTTGTTCTGTCGTCCGCGGAATTTCTGAATCCACGGTCCCATCGAAGGGTGTCGTTCCGTAGCGATCTGTTCGTAACTGGTACGCATCAGGTATTCACCCTGAGCATGGTCGCCAGTTTGAGTGTACATCGAACGAATGGCAGCGATGTGCTGGAAGTTGGCCGCCAGTGTTGGAAGATGCTCACTGATTTGCAGCCCGGGCACGGACGTATTGATCGGTTTTGTTTCGCCCTGATTTTCATGACCCGGTTTCAGGTCGAATGTGTCCAGATGCGTCATTCCCCCGTTCATGAACAGGTAGATCAGACGCTTTGCTTTTCCTTCGCCGGGGGCCTGCTGTTGAGCGGCCATCAGAGCCTGATCGAGTTCCGGGAGCAGCGTGACTCCCAGTGCCACACTGGCGAATCGCCCCAGAAGACTGCGTCGCCCCATCCCATCCAGTCGTCGCACTAATTCACGCATCGAAGAATCTCCCGATTCCGGACACCCGATTTGCTGGCTTCTCGTGCACTTTGGTCACATGGCCAGGTGCTGCGAGGTGACGAGCATCATGACTTCTGTTGATCAGTTCGAGAAGGTGTGGCAAGGAGCAGTTTGGCAAAAAACAAGAGAACCGGCCTGAAGTTTCCGACTTTATCGACCTTCGTAAGGGTGACTGGGTGCAGTTCTGGGCGGGAAAGCCGTCTCAGGTTTCCATCGCGTTTGAATAGTGCGATCCTGCTTTGGTACGCTGGAACCTTGCCCGCCGACCTTTGTCGGACAGTCAATTTGTCCTGATCCGCGTGTTTTGGAGCATTCCTCGTGCGAACCTCTGCCGCTCGCTTTTTGCTGAAATCTTGGCTTGTTCTGCTGTGTCCAGTCCTTTTTTCCGCCACCAGTTTGACTTCGGCGATGGCCCAGGAGACGGCTCCGACAGCTGCGGCTCCGGACATTACGGAAGAGAATCCGGCTGAGGCACAGAAACGCGAAGCAGGCTTTATCGCTCGTGCTCGCCAGCTGACGTTCGAAGGCCGCCGAGCCGGGGAAAGTTACTTCAGCGCGGATGGACGCAAGATGATTTTCCAGAGCGAGCGCGAGCCTGGAAATCCATTCTTTCAGATCTACCTGATGGATCTGGACACGGGCGATACCGAACGAGTTTCGCCGGGCACGGGCAAGACAACCTGTGCGTGGATTCATCCGGATGGAAGTCGCGTGTTGTTCGCGTCGACTCAGGACGATCCCAATGCTCAAAAGGAGCAGAAGGACGAACTGGAACTTCGAGCGTCCGGTAAGGAACGTCGCTATTCCTGGGACTATGACGAGTTCTATGAGATCTATGAGTACGAACTTGCGTCGAAGCAGTATCGCAAGCTTACGAATGCTCGCGGTTACGACGCTGAAGCATCATGGAGCCCTGATGGTTCTCTGATCGCATTTGCCTCAAATCGATCGGCGTATGAAGAGCCGCTCAACGATGAGCAGAAGAAAGCGTTTGAACTTGATCCGGCCTGGGCGAATGAAATCTATGTCATGAAGCCGGACGGTTCCGATGTGAAGCGTCTGACCACATCGCCAGGTTATGACGGAGGACCGTTCTTCAGCGCTGATGGAAAGAAGATCTGCTGGCGTCGCTTTTCAGAAAATGGCGCCACCGCAGAAATCATGTCGATGAATATTGATGGAAGTGAGCAGAAGCAGCTGACTCATCTTCAGGCCATGTCCTGGGCTCCGTACTTTCATCCAAGCGGACAGTACCTGATCTTCACGACGAATCGACACGGCTTCGCCAACTTCGAACTGTATCTGATCGACGCTGAAGGAAAGCATGAGCCCGTTCGAGTCACGCATACTCCTGGCTTTGACGGACTGCCGGTGTTTAGTCCCGATGGTCAGAACCTCGCATGGACGACGAACCGAACTGTCGGTGGACAGTCGCAGATTTTCATGGCCGAATGGAATCACGCGAAGGCACTGGAAAGCCTTGGGCTAGGCAGCGATGCGACTCAGAAGACCGCGGCTGAAACCACCAGGGCGATGGCACGATCCGCGCAGGACCGAGGAGACTTTTCTCCTGCGGATGCTGTCCGTCACGTCGAATATCTCTGTCTTCCAAAGCTGGGCGGTCGCCTGACGGGGACCCAGGGCGAAAAGCTGGCGACGAATTATGTCGCACTGCATTTTGAAACTCTGGGTCTGCTGCCGGCTGGTGATAACGACACGTACTTCCAGGAGTTTGAATTCACCGCCGGCGTTTCTGCTGGTCCGGAGAATACTGTGACCGTCGGTGACAAATCGCTGACGCTCGAAAAGGACTGGCGACCAGTCGGCTTCACGGCCTCGGGCAAGGTTGAACCGTCCGAAGTGGTGTTTGCCGGTTACGGTATGCAGGTTCCTCCGTCCGAAGGACAGGAAGAATACGATTCGTTCGTCCATCTGGATGTCAAAGACAAGTGGGTCGTTGTGTTCCGTTACATGCCGGAGAATCTGACTCCGGAACAGAGACAGCGATTTGGCAACGCGTCCCGACTTCGATTCAAGGCCGTCAAGGCCCGCGATCTTGGAGCACGCGGACTGATCGTTGTTAGCGGCCCAACTTCGGGTGTTAAGGAGCAACTTGTTCCAATGACGTTTGATGGCTCGCAGGGATCCAGCATCCCGGTGATTAGCGTCACGGATGAAGTCGCGGCAGAGTGGCTGAAAGCAAGCAACAAAGACCTGAATGCACTGCAGCAGAAACTGGACACCCGCGATCTCGTCATGGGCTTCCCGCTCAAGGGGCTCAAGATCGGCGCGAACATTGACGTTCGTCAGGAGAAGAGGAAGGGCCGGAACGTTCTTGGACGCCTTCAGTTGAATGAAGAGCAGGCAGGTCAGATCGTGGTTGTTGGTGCTCATATCGACCACCTGGGAACAGGTCCGAACGGCAACTCACTGGCTCGCGATGACGAACAGTCGGGGATCCACTTCGGAGCAGACGATAACGCATCAGGTGTGTCCGCGATGATGCAGATTGCCGAAGCGATGGCGAAGGCAAAAGAAGAAGGAAAGCTCAACGGCAGCCGCGACGTTGTGTTCGCCGCATGGTCAGGAGAAGAGTTGGGACTGTTGGGTTCCAGCCATTACGTCAAATCCCTGGAAACTGCTTTCTCGAAGCATGCCGCAGCGGCTGGTGGCGAAGAAGAGAAGCCAGTTGCGGATGGTGAAAAGGGCGGTGAAAAGAAGGACGAAGAACTCACGGGGCCAAACACCGGGGGACTGAATCTGTATATCGCCGCCTGTCTGAACATGGACATGGTTGGTCGATTACAGGAGAAGCTGGTTCTTCAGGGAACGGGCTCGTCCACTGAATGGCAGAAGCTGGTCGAACAGGCCAACGTTCCGATGGGACTTTCGCTCAGCCTGCAGGACGACAGCAATATCCCGACCGACGCCAGTGTGTTCTTCCGGCATGGCGTCCCGATTCTCTCAGCGTTCACGGGCAACCATGGAGAATATCACACACCTCGCGATACTCCGGAGAAGCTGAACTATGAAGGCATCTCGAAGGTTGCTCGACTGATGTCACTCGTCTGTCGACAGCTGGTATCTGCTGAGCGTGGACCGAAGTACGTTGTCCAGGAAGCTCCGAAGAATTCTGAACGCAAGGCGGCACTTCGAGCGTACCTTGGCACCGTTCCGGACTACGCAGAATCCGACGTTAAGGGAGTTCTCCTTTCCGGCGTTGCGAAGAATGGACCTGCGGACAAGGCTGGCATCAAGGGGGGCGATGTCATCGTGAAACTGGCTGGCAAGAAGATAGAGAACATCTACGACTACACCTACGCAATTGAAGCGCTCAAGGCCGGTCAGGAAGTTGAGATCACGGTCAGCCGCGAAGGTAAGGACGTCACAGTGAAGGCCGTCCCGGGTTCACGAGATTGATGTGGGTTTGTAGCGGAAGGGCGCGAGCCGTCCGGTATCGAGCCCTCCGGTATCGACCAAGTGAATTCAGGCATGTCACCGGAGGGTTTGCGCCCTTCCGCTACGTTCATTCAGTGCAAGCCCTTCGATTGTCATCGAGCGGAGTTCTTCATGAAGACCATTCTGATTCAGTTTGATACGGATGCTCAGCCCAGCGTTTTCGACCGCGTCGTGGCAGTGGATGCGGGCGTTGACCATCTGTTTTCGTACGGTGGAGTGACGCCGGAGACCGTGACAGGACTCGTGCACGGAGCCATGTTCACTCGTGGTCCAGGCGATCTGAAGAGCACCGCGATTTTCGTCGGCGGCAGTCAGGCGTCGGACGGAGAAGCTCTGGCAAAGAAGATTCAAAAGACCTTCTTTGGTCCCATGCGTGTTTCCGTCATGATGGATTCGAACGGCTGCAACACAACAGCCGCCGCGGCCATCGCGAGTGGTCGCAAGCAACTTTCGCTCAACGGGCTGAATGCGATTGTGCTGGGCGCAACGGGCCCGGTCGGTTTGCGAGCGGCCGAACTTCTGGCTGTGGAAAAGGCAACGGTGACATTGGTCTCCCGAACACTTGAACGATCAGAAGCAGCATGTGCCACGATTCGACAAAAAGTCGAAGGAGCCTCCGTGAAGGCTGCTGCTGCTTCTACCGCGGAGGAAGTCGAAGCTCTTTGTCAGAACCATCAGGTCATCGTCGCGGCCGGTGCCGCAGGAGTTTGCTTCCTGCCGGAAGGATCGCTCAGGAAGATCGCTGGTTTGAAACTGGCGATTGACCTGAATGCGGTTCCGCCGAACGGGATTGCTGACGTTTCAGCGATGGACAAAGCGGTGGAGAAATCCGGAGTCATCTGCTACGGAGCATTGGGAGTTGGCGGACTGAAGATGAAAGTTCATCGTCAGTGCATCGCTTCTTTGTTTGAATCGAATGATCGAGTTCTTGAGACTCGTGCCATCTATGCTCAGGCCCTGAAGACGGCGGGCATTGAGTCTTAGTAGTCCGTCAGGGCTATGAAGTGGGGTTCGTCATTCCCGCGCAGGCGGGAACCCAGACCGTAGAAAGCAGACGGTTCAACCAAAAAAGTGGGTTTGACATCCCACTCCTATCTATGAAATGACCGTGTTCAGCTTCCTGTCAAAAACTGATTCCGCGCGAGACGTGTTCGTCACAGGACTGGGCGCCGTGAGTCCTCTTGGTGCCGACGTCGCGTCCGCATGGCAGGCATTGTGCAGCGGCAAATCGGCGGCGATAACACTTCAGAAATCGCAGATTGATCACTGGAACGAGCTGCGTCAGATTCCCGGATTGCGCCTTCATGGTGCTCCTGCCGCTTCGACATTTCGAACGGGAATGCCACTGCCGCAGAACCTGCCGGCGGCATCGCAGGTGGCAGTCCAGGCGTGGCTTCAGGAACCCATGATCGCCATGGCACTGAAGGCACTGAGTGAAGCGATACAGACAAGCGGTCTGTCCGGAGAACAGCTTTCCTCGCCCGCGGTGTCGGTCGTGTTTGGCAGCAGCAAGGGTGGACTTCGAACGGCGGAACGACTGTGGCAGGCTCAAGCACTTTCGAATAGGGGGGCGTTGAATCGAGGTGATTGCGTTCAGCAGTTTCGACACTCTGAGGAAACCGACTGTGCTGTTTCCACGATGAATCGAACCAGGACGGCTTCAGAGAAGGCTGATGGTCTTTGGGAGCATGCCTTCACTTCCGACAGTGCAACTCAGGCGATCGGCAGTGTGCTTGGTATCCGCAACACGATGATTTGTCCGATTGCCGCGTGTGCCACGGGGTTGATTGCTCTGCTTCAGGGCGCACTTCAAATTGCCAGTGGTGCCTGTGACGTGTGCCTCGTGGGAAGTTCTGATGCCGCGCTGCGAGCATCCGTCATGTCGTCGTTTCATCGACTGCGAGTCACATCACGTCACGCAGATGCGGCGTCGGCCTGTCGCCCCTTCGATGAGACGCGAGATGGATTTGTGATTGGCGAGGGAGCTGCCGTGATGATTCTGGAGTCACGCGAACATCTGGCTCGGCGAAAAGGCAGGGCAATCGCGCGAGTCCTGGGTGGCGGCTGGCTGAGTGACCCAACAGGTATGACACAGGTCGATGAATCAGGTTCCGTCGTGAAGGAAGTGATTCAAAGGACGATTGCGGCAACTCGGATCGTGCCGAATCTCATTGGAGTCCACGGAACCGGGACCGAATCGAATGACCTGACAGAGTCAAGTGGAATTGCCGAGACAGAAAGTCGTGACGCCGTGTGCTTCGGAATGAAGGGAGCACTCGGACATTTGTTGGGCGCGGCTGGCAGTGTCGAGACCGCGCTGAGTCTGCATGGGCTGTCACAACGAAAGCATGCCGGAACGACGAATCTGACACATCAGGATCCTCGGTGCAAGATCACGATCGCCAGACAACCGGGCACGCTGCACTCCGGTACGGTATTTGGAAAGCTTTCACTTGGCTTCGGCGGTCACACCGCGTTTGGTGCTTTCTCACCTGCTGACTGATAGACGCTGATTGTTGCTGTCTGCGGAAAGGAACTACGCAGACATGTCGTGTCGTAGACCCAGCGAACGTTGCTGCGACCCAGTGATCTTCGCAGGATCCACGACCTCCAACCGGGGTACTTTGTCGTGAAGACGCATTGGTGGTTCGTCACATCAACGATCTGTGTTTATCCGTCATTCCCGCGCAGGCGGGAACGCAGAGCGTTCAAGGCTGGGTTCCCGCCTGCGCGGGAATGACGAACCACTCTTCGTTGTTCTGACAGACCATTAGTCTTCGTTGTCTTTTGCCTTGAGATAGTCCTTAGGCAGGGTCGAAACCCATTGAGCCAGTTTCGCGTCGAGCTGACGAGCAATCTCCGGGTGGTCTGCGGCAACGTTTCTTGATTCGTTTGGGTCTGCGATGAGATCGTAGAGCTCCAGTTCTCCGTCTTTCCTGCGAGTTGGTCGGCGCAGTTTCCACTGCGCTTCGCGTATGAAGGCTTCGCTTCCGGCTGAGCTTGTCTTCCAGAGTAGAGGTTTCGAACGCACGTGTCTGTTCTTTCCCAGCCATGCTGCGGAGGTGTCTTCGCCATCGAAATCCGACTGATTGATCTCTGTTCCGGTAATGGAACAGAGTGTTGGCAGCCAGTCGGCACCGCTGAGAACTGACTGTTCGTCGACTTGTCCGGCGGGAACATGCCCAGGCCATCGCACGATCCACGGGACACGGACTCCGCCTTCCCAGTGCGTGTGCTTGCCGCCACGCAGAGCCCCATTGTTTCCCATTTGATTGAAACGCAGGCCACCCTGACCTGCCTTGGTCATATCCGCTCCCTGATCAGTGCTGAAGACAACGATCGTTTTGTTTCGCAGGTTGAGTTCATCGAGTCGTTTAAGAAGTCGGCCGACGGCGTCATCCAGGGATTCCACGTCCGCCAGATAGCGGCTCATTGCATCATTCACATCACCTCCACCGTCGCGGACAGCGATGAATTTAGAATGCATCGGTTCGGGGAAGTCACTCTCTTTGACGCTCAGTCCTTTCCATCGCTTGACCAGTGAATCCACTGGATTGACGGGGTTGTGTGAAATATGGCCCCAGACATTCACATAAAACGGACCTCCCTGATGCTGCTCGATAAACCGGATCGCGTCATCATAGATGTGAGCATCTCGCCCTCGTTCGTCTTTACTCTTTCTGTTTTTGACCGTCTGATCGTCAACACTGTTGATGACGTCAATCCCGTAGGTGCCCGCTTTCGTGTCGGGGCCGATGTGCCATTTGCCAAAGTGCCCGGTGGCGTAACCTCGTTTCCGCAGCAATTCCGTGATCGTGACTCGATCTGCAAAGCCACCATTGGCCGGATAGGTTGAAAAACGCGCGGGAAACCACGACGTCATCAGGCCGGTTCGCGTCGGGCAGCAGGTCGCCCCCGTGGCATAGAACTGCGTGAATCGAGTGCCTTCGGCAGCGAGTCGATCAATATTGGGCGTCCGCGAATAGGGATGTCCGTAACAATGCAAATCACTGCCGCCGAGGTCATCTGCCAGAAGAAAGACAACGTTCGGAAGCTCCTGAGCGGACCCGATCGGATGAAAGTAAAGTAGAACGAGGAGAACAAACAGCAGTAATCTCATGGTTGTGGTCCGGACGGTGAAGTGTTTATCAGATGAGTCCTAATTGACTACCGGGTTCGTTGCTTCAGCGGCGTCGCTCAGGTGATTTCGGTTATTGCGCAGAATCGGAGTTTCCGGAGCCTGCCATCCCCGAGGAGCGTTGATGACGACGACTGGCTTGCCTGAATTGTCATGAATGCGAAGGTTGTCAGTAATCGTTCCGTTCTTTGAATGTCGCCAGCAGTGAATCGCCTGACCATCACTCTTGATGACATTGCCAGTCACTTCGTAACCATCGAGGTTGAAGTTCGGTTCGAGCGCTGTTTTTCCTGTCTCCATGTAATTGAAGTTGCACTTCACATTTCTCAAATGTCCTCGGTGAGAAGGATGACCGAAAAGATACGCAGCGCCGTTCGGGTTCAGCGTCCGTGTTCGGTAAATCGCGATGTTCTCTGCGTCGAACGATTCCCCTGGACCGACAGCACCGCCAGGAAGGAACTGCCCCGTATGTTCCCCGTAGCACATCACCGAGCGGTTGGTATCCATCATCGTAATTCCCTCAACGAGAACTCCGCGGACCCGGCCATGGACCAGAATGCAGGCATTGATGTCTCTGACGAGGCCGCTGGGCTGAGCATTCTGCGAACCGTTCATGTCGATTGTGCCTTTACCGAAGATACGCACGTTCTCGATGTAATCGGTCTGCCGGCCATGCCCGATTCGAATCCCATAGGCGGCTGGTCCATCGTAAGAAACAAACCACAAACTTCCTTTGCTGTGACCGGTCGTGTTTCTGAATCGAACCTTCACGCCATGACTGAGCATTTGCCAGTCGCCGGAGACAGGAACCTGCCTGTTTGGAGTTTCAAAGATCTTTCCATCACCCCAGGCGAACGTATCTGGTTTGCCGTCCTGGCTAACACCATCGATCGTGATCGTATAGATCGTGGCTCCGTATGATTCCGGCCCGTCGACAGCTTTCCGCGTTGTGTCGAAGTCGCCTCCGATTTCCAGATCATCAAGCTTCTTTCCAGCGTCCTGGTCCGTCGTGATTTCGCCTTCGGCTTCCACGCGGCAGCTTTCCGGTGCCAACTTCAGCGTGGCTCCTTCTTTGAGCTCAATCTCCACAGGCTTGTCGACATAGAGCATCGCGCGGTGTTTGCCGAGGCCGTGCTGATGAAGCCCCGGCAGAAACACGAGTCGGTCACCGGCTGCGGCCTGATCCAGAATTGCCTGGGGAGAATCTCCTGGCCGAACATGATGCTCCTCCGCAGAGAGACTTGCGGGCCAGAACAAAACCAGGGCCACCCATCGTATGTTCATGCGCCTCGTCCAGTCTCATTGTGGATGGAGTAATGCAAAGAGCACGAACAGTGCAGGCTGCTCGTGCTCTATCGCAGGTTCAATTCCGAGTCGTGCCCAGGCCTGTTGCCTGAGATCCAATCCAAGCGTTACTTCGTGGTGGCTTTAGGTTCAGCGACGGGCGCTGTTGTGGCTTTCGTGAAGGCATCGGCACCACCGACGACGGGAAGCTCCAGCGAGGTGTGGTCGAGGTCAACGGTTAGTTCCGTGCCTGGATCAGGCCACAGCGTGAAGTCACGGTCCGTACAGAAGATCATCAGGCCGATTTGTTCGCCGGCGAAGATCTGCTGATCGTCCGGCTGAAGATCAAAGGACAGGTCATAGAACTTGCCTGGTTCCAGCGGCTCACTCTTCGTGATGGACTTTGCATTCTGAGGATCCGCCCAGCCTCGGGTGATGATGTCATCGGTGATGCGGCGACTGTCGGTCCATGGCAGAGAAACGAGCCACACCGACAGGTTTGCAGCCGGGCGATTCGAAGCGATTCGAATCTTCAGTTTGGCTGTTCCTGAAATGTGAATGGGTTCACTCAGTTTCGGAGTGGCGTACAGCAGTCGGTGGCTCGTCCAGTCCGCCTTTGCAAGAGTCGCACCATTGAAGGAGAAGTTGTCGATGATGGTTTCGTTGCCCTGACCACTGGACGCTGCAGTGGCCAGCTGGCCTGTACGCTCACCACCCTTCATTGGATAGATCGCCACCATTTTTGCTTCTGGATGCGGATAATCTGCATACGATTCGGGACTGTTGCGATCCGCGCCTTCTCGCACGACCCACGATCGAGGATCCTTTTCGACGCCGTTTTCGACCCCGTAGAGATAACGTGTGAACCAGCGGTTCATCATCTTGAGCGGCGGTGGTCCGCCATGGCCACCCTGATGGAAGTAGGCCTGAGCGGGCACGCCCTTGGCCTTGATGGCCTGGTAGATGCGAACGCTGTGTTCGGGCATCACGTTCCAGTCATTGAACGCATGAGCCATCAGAGTCGCGGCTTTGAGCGGGCCGAGATCATTCAGATAATCGCGACCAGCCCAGAAATCGTTGTAGTCGCCGGTGACTCGATCCTGATGAGTCAGCATGAGTTTGTCACGCACTTCGCAATCGCAGTACGTTCGCTTCTTCGGGTCACCGCTGTTGATGAAGTTGTACAGCACATCGATGTCCTCACCCATGTATCCACCTGGATGACGAATGAGTCCGTTTGATCGGTAGTAGTGGTAGTACGAAGTATTGGGAGCGACCGGAATGATGCACTCAAGTCCATCCACACCGGTAGTGGCCGCAGCCAGCGGCAGCGTTCCGTTGTAGGAAGTTCCTGTCATCCCGACCTTGCCGGTTGACCAGTAGGCTTCGACCGTTTCGTTGCCGTCGATGGTTGTGTACGCCTTTGCTCGTCCGTTCAGCCAGTCAATCACGGCCTTCGGAGCGAGCGATTCATTTTCACCGCCGACAGTTGGGCATCCCTCGGATCGACCAGTGCCAGGTGAGCAGGAATGGACGACCGCGAATCCTCGTGGCACCCAGTCGTTGACATGCGTCTCGGAGATCATCTGCATGTCTTTTTCGAATCCGATGGATGGCGGAAGGTCATGAGACTTCGGAGCATCACCGAGGCCAATGCGAGGATTCCAGAAGAACTTCGGATCGTTGCCACTGACGCCGGCGTAGTAAGGACTTGTTTCATAGACAACCGGGACCTTCAGTCCTTCCGTGTCAGTCTGCCGTGGACGTGTCACGTCAGCGTGTAGACGATCCTTCTTGCCATCGCCATCGGAATCGAATTCGGCTTCGACCCATAGATGCTGACGAATCCACTCGTTCGGCTTCTTAAACGCCGGCACGATCTGAGCTTCTCCGTTCACAAAATGAGGAGCTGCTTTTTCCGTCGAGGCAGCTGCATCCTTTGTTGCTTTCTCGTCACCCGAAACACGCTCATTCAGAGCAAACAGCAAGCAGCTGCTCGCGATCAACTGGACAGCAACTCTGGCCCGAACCATACCTGCATACTTTCAGCGAAAGTGAAACGTCATTGGAATAGACTCGCCGTGCAGGAAGGATAGTCACTGGTCGGCGGAAGTTCACGCGAGTTGGAATTCGGCGTTGGGCGAAAAGGGTGACAGGGGCGGCACCGGCGGCACCCTCCCCCGAGCTTGCTGACGCTCGCTCGACCCCTCCCGCGCTTCGCGTGGGAGGGGAGCTTGTTTTGGGGGCGATTCGTAGGCGTCTTGATAGGACCCAGTTTCCCCACTATGGGCGGAGCTGGAGTTGATGGTGGCTGAGTTGTTCGGCTCCGGTGGGAGTGATCAGGTAGTTGTGTTCGAATCTCATACCGCCCTGGCCTTCGATGTAGCATCCGGGTTCGAGCGTGATGACATCGCCGGCGACGAGGGAGTCGGTACTTTCGGAAACCAGAATCGGTGGTTCCGGGTGCTCCATTCCAAGTCCATGTCCCGCGTGGTGAGCGAGTGGCCCGAATCCTCGTTGTTCAAGCACGGATGAGGCCGCTCGCCAGAGATCACAGCACGCCGCACCGGGTTTCAGCATTGCTGCTGCGGCATTCAGAGCATCTCGACAGGCTTCGAACTGAGCGACGATCGGGGGTGAAGGCTGACCCACGGAGATCGTGTTGGTGAAGTCACTGCGATAGCCATGGATCACAACGCTGTAGTCCAGAATGAACAGATCACCGTCCTGAAGTCGGTACGATGTTGGCAAGCCGCCCGCTTTGTGCAGCTTGGAATGCGTCGCACGGAAGTCACCATAGACAATGCACGGTGTGCCAGCGGTCTCCTGAGCCGCTCTCTGAACTTCCAGATACACTTCCAGTTCGGAAACACCTGGAGCGATGACTTCGAACGCCTTGCGATGCCCCGCTTCTCACGCTCGCATGCAGTACTTCAGAAGCTCCACTTCGTCTTCCAGTTTGACTCGCCGAAGTGAACGAAGAACTTCCCCCAAAGTTGACGGTTCGGCTTCATCATCGGCCGCGAACTGCCAGGCAGCATCTTCTGCGACCGCTGCGGCTGCCATTTCAGAAATGCCCTCAGGTTCGATCAGTCCAGTGCGGCCCTTCCAGAATCGCTCGGCTTCTCCCAGCGCCTGCAGCAGCGCGTGATCTCGGTTTGTGACCGACTTACGATGCGTGTACCAGGGAATCACGACTTCGTCCGTTACGAAGACAGGGCTTGGTGCGGACCGCTTGGTGAAGTTGTCTGCCAGCAGGACCGCGCGTCCATCTCGAAGGAGGAGCAGCAGGGCTTTTTGGTCGGCTGAAAAGCTGATCGCGTTGATTCGGAAGTTGGAAAGGTACTGAACGTGACGAGAGTCGCCCACGAGGACCCATTCGATCTCTTCCGGCAATCGGGCCCAGAGGTTTTGGCGGCGAGCAAGACAACCAGCTTCAGTCAGCATACAGACAACTCAATCCCGTTGAGATTCAGCAACTCGGTTTGCCATCGCGGCAGACGGCACACGGCACCAGGCACAAAACGCTTCAGTGATTATTTCACACTGCGTTTCTTCGCCGCAGTCTTTTTGGGCGACTTCTTCAAACTGGAAGTTGTCTTCCTGCCGGCCGGCGAGGCGATACTGGTCGATTTCTTTGCGGTCTTCTTTGTTGCGGGAGTCACGGACTTCTTTGAGCCTGCCGGGGACTTCGCTGTCTTTTTCAATGCGGCTTCGGCCTTGACTGTGGCTGTCTTGCTGGCGGCGGGCTTGCCTGCGGCCGGCTTGCCCTTGGTGCGAGTATCAAGCATGGACTGATAAATCTCCGTCCAGCGAGACACGGGCCAGCGAGCGACCAGCTTTCCGATAAGATCGATCGGAATGTCGTCCGCCTTCTTGAAACGAATACAGCACTTGCCCATGTCCAGCTTCTTGCCAGACTTCTTCCATTCGGTCTCGAACCATGTCAGCTCCGGCGATTCTCCGTAGAGTGGCATGAGGTAGAGTGACAGGTGGTTCTTTTGCGACGCGAGCCCTGCAAAGCAAAGCGGCTGCCTGGGATCGCAATGGTATCCCTGTGGAAACAATCGGTGGGGAACCACATAGCCGATCATGCCGTACTGCATGATCTCTTCGTAGCCCTCCGGCAGGTTTGCTTTCAGGACTCCGCGGACCGCATTGATGTCGTTTCGACGGTCGGCGGGAATTTCCTTCAGGTACTGGTCAACGGTTGTCGCTTTGCTTTGCATGGATGGTTCCTGAAGGGGATTTCCGGGCGTCGGCGACTCTTTGGAGGGACATGCCTGGGTTCGCAGAACGCTCACCGACAGGTCCGAGTTGCTGAATCGCTCGGCAGAATTGACGGAATTCTATGGATTTTGAGGCGTTGGAAGTGTCCGGGAACGAAGAAATTACTGTGAATTTGCAAAGGACGTCTTCGAATTCCGGGGGGGAGCGACTACCATTCCGCCGCTTTTGGTCGGCCAATTCGCGGACTCTTGTGGTGTCGGCGCTCGACCCTTCCGCAACCAGCGCTCTTCGGCGACCAGTTTCAGGGTATTTGAATGTCTGTGGCTCTCACTCCAGGGATCGTTGACGAAAACGGCGTTCAGCGACGAACTGATGTACGTAACATTGCGATCATTGCACACGTCGACCACGGCAAGACATCGCTCGTGGACTGCCTGATTAAGCAGAGCGGTATCTTCCGCGAAAACCAGCAGATGGGTACCTGCATTCTGGACAGCAATGATCTGGAACGCGAACGAGGCATTACGATTCTGGCGAAGAATATCGCCATGATGTGGAACGGTGTTCGTATCAACATCATCGATACTCCGGGACACGCAGACTTCGGCGGCGAAGTGGAACGCGTGTTGAAGATGGCCGATGGTGCGGTGCTGCTGGTGGATGCCTTCGAAGGGCCTCGTCCTCAGACTCGCTTCGTTCTTCAGAAGGCTTTGCAGTGCGGACTGTCGCTGCTGGTCGTCATCAACAAGATTGACCGACCTGACTGTCGTCCCAACGAAGTTCTGTCGCAGACCTTTGACCTGCTCGTTGAACTGGGTGCCGACGATAAGACTCTGGACTTTCCATACATCTACACAAGTGCTCGTGAAGGTTATGCGACTCACGATCCAGAAAAGAAGGGCGGCGACGTTCGTCCTCTGGTGGAGATGATCCTGGAAAAGATCCCCGGTCCGGTCGTGCGTCCGAATGATCCTCTGCAGCTGATGGTGACATCGCTCGAATGGTCGCGATACGTTGGTCGAATCGCCACCGGTCGAATTGCAGCCGGACGAATCAAGACGGGCCAGCAGGTCGCTTTGATGCGTGCCGATGGTTCGAAGTCGATGGCGAAGATCGATCAGGTGCAGCTGTTCGACAATCTCGGTCGCAGCGATACCCCAGAAGCATCTGCCGGGGACATCGTCGCGGTGATCGGTCTGCCTGATCCGGAGATTGGTGACACGATCGCCGATCCGTTGAACCCAACGGCACTCGAACGAATTGCAGTCGACGAACCAACGCTGTCGATGAAGTTCACCGTTAACAGCTCACCTCTCGCTGGCCAGCACGGCAAGTATGTCACCAGCCGAAATCTGCGTGACCGATTGTTCCGCGAACTTCAGTCGAATGTGGCACTGCGAGTTGAAGAGACGGACGACATGGAAGCCTTCAAGGTTTCCGGCCGAGGCGTTCTTCACCTGGCAGTTCTGATCGAAACGATGCGTCGTGAAGGCTATGAACTGTCGGTCGGTAAGCCAGAAGTGATCATTCGAGAAATCAATGGTCGCAAGTGTGAGCCGTACGAGTTGCTGGAAGTCGACGTTCCAAGTTCTGACCTCGGTCCAGTGATGGAGCTGGTTGGTGCTCGTCGAGGCCAGGCTCGCAACATGACGACGACCACCACCGGGATGACTCATATCGAATTCAGTATCCCTGCCCGAGGCCTGATCGGTCTTCGTACTCGAATGCTGAATGCGACTCGCGGCGAAGCGATCATGCATCACCGCTTTGAAGACTATCGACCGGTGGAAGGCGAGATTCCTCATCGCCTGAACGGTGTGCTGGTGTCTCAGGACGTCGGCAAAGCCATCGCTTATGCTCTTTGGAAGCTCCAGGAGCGAGCCGAATTGTTCGTCAATCCGGGCGACGACGTCTATGAAGGAATGATCATCGGGGAAAATGCTCGTGACAACGACATGGTCGTGAACCCGATTCGCGAAAAGAAGCTGACCAACATTCGTTCGGCGGGTGCTGATGATGCCGTTCTGCTGCGACCACCGCGCCAGCTGACGCTGGAAGCCGCTCTGGAGTACATCGAGTGGGACGAATACGTGGAAGTGACTCCACAGGTCATTCGGCTTCGAAAGACTCTGTTGACGGAAACAGAACGCAAGCGTCAAAGCCGAGGCCGCTAACTGGGGCCGGGCGACACGCTGCCTGATTTTTCAGACGCCCCGAATTTGCCTTAGGCTGGTTCGGGGTGTTTTCTTTTTCTGGCCGTCGATTGTTTCGCTGTGTGCACAGATTGCCCGTGCGCTGGAAGGATTCCGAATTCCGAAGAATTCCACTGAGCACGTGAAATCGACGATTCGATTCTGGTCTTCGATGTATAGCCTTCGGACAGTTTCAGGCTCTCCAGTTTGCGATGATTGTCTGAAGCCAACATGTCCGCGGAACGGTTGATTGAGGAGCGTGTATCTTGGCGCAAATTGAACACGTGCCGGAGCCGGCGTCGGCGCTTTCAACGGATCCTCCTGAAGCGACGATATGGAACAAACTCGCAATGCTCGTGGCTTTGATCGGTCCGCTTGCAGGTCTGGTAGGAGCAGTCGTTTCCGCGTGGCGTCACGGGTACATGAACTGGCTGTATCTGAGCCTGATGGTGCTTGGCTGGGTCTTCACCGGAACCGGCATTACTGTTGGATATCATCGACTGTTTTCTCACAAGGCATTCGACACGTATCGCTGGATTCGAATCTACTGGATGGTCATGGGCGCGCTGGCGATTCAGGCGTCGCCTTTGGCCTGGTGTGCTGTTCATCGGCGGCACCATGCGATCACGGATCGCCCCGGTGATCCTCATTCGCCGCATATCCACGGCGATGGATGGTGGAACTCGATCAAAGGGTTTTGGTACTCCCACACCGGATGGCTGTTTACCGGCTATCTGACTCGCACAGACCACAAACGATATGCTCCGGACCTGCTGGACGATCCATTGGCGGTCTGGATTCATCAGTACTATGAGACCGTCTTTGTGCCGTTGAGTCTTGCGATTCCGGCTGTGATTGCCGGATTAGTGACCGGAACCTGGCAGGGTGCCTGGCTGGGATTTCTCTGGGGCGGTCTCGTTCGAATCTGTCTGGTGCATCACATCACATGGTCAGTGAACTCCATCTGTCATGTGTTCGGCAGCTGTGACTACAAGGTCAATGATCAATCACGCAACAACCTGTTCGTGGCATTGGCCAGTTTCGGTGAGGGCTGGCACAACAATCATCACGCCTTTCCAAGCTCCGCACGTCAGGGCCTGAAATGGTGGCAGCTGGATGTCAGCTGGTACATCATTCGTACGATGCAGTTTCTCGGGCTTGCGTGGAACGTTCAGCTCCCGAGCGAACAAGCTCTCGCCGCTCGGAGTCAATAGTCGTTGTCCGCTCCGCCGAACAGAACGCTTCGTTGCAGTCCGGAACTAATCTCCATCCCTCGCCGCATTGAATTCTTTCGGTAGCGTCAACTTCCACACTTCACTGCTGAGTGGTTGTGCATGTCCGCCGGCGATCCAGAGCTGGTCGTCCTTCACGAAGGCAGAATGTTCATGACGTTCTTTCCACATCGTGCCGCAGGGAAGTTGTTTCCAGTCTTTGGCATCGCGCGAGTACCAGACATCGCCCCAGTTCTTTGATGGATTGTTAGACCAGCCACCAAGAACCCACAGGTATCCTCGCCAGGAAACCGCGGAAAACCAAAGTCTGGGTGACCACGGTGCGGACGAAGTGACTTCGGTCCAGTGAATTCCGTCGTCCGAACACCAGACGTCATTCTTTGCTGAATACTCGGGCACATAGTTGCCGCCGCCAAGGATCCACAATTTTCCATCATGAGCAACCATTTGATGGTACGCGCGAGGTGACCATTCGGCGGCAGCGGTCTCCACTGTCCATGTCTTGCCGTCGCCTGAGGACCAGACATCATTCTTCAGGCTCTTTGCATCACCGAAGTAGTAGTTCTCGGTGCCGCCGGCGATCCAGAGCTTGTCATTGAATGTCACGAGTCCCGCGGCAAGGCGAGGGCTCCAGCGGGCTGCTGGCGTCGCAAGCTCCCATTCCGTGCCGTTGTCCGTGGACCAGACTTCATTCGTCGCACCATGGCCTTCAAGACGACCGTTGTACCAGCCACCCATGACCCATAGGCGGTCCCTGAACTCCGTTGCCATTGGCAGGTCACTGAATTTCCACGGTGCTTCGTGAAGGACTTCCGTCCACTGCTTTCCGTCTGCTGAAGACCAAACATCACGAGGCGGCGCGGAGAACGAGTCGAACCAGCCGCCAAGAATCCAGAGTCGATTCTGAAACACTGCTTCTGCTGACGAGTCACGAGCCTGCCAACCGGCATTGGCCGTCACCAAGGTCCAGTCGTAAACCGTACTTTGCTTTTCGTCCGATTTGAGGAGTCGAACGGGAAGCAGAATTCCGACAATCACGGCGACGATTGCAAGCGAGATCTTGAGACGCATTGCTCTGACGCTCCACTCCTTAGAATCTCTGCTGAGCCCGAGGCGCTAGCCGAGATTCTGTGTTGGTGGTTGGATGGTTTGCTGCAAAGTCGTACTGGGTTTCGGCTAGCGCCTCAGGCTCAGGTCGTAGTTGGCCTCGGCTAGCGCCTCAGGCTCAGGAGAGTTTCTTCTTCCATTCAGCGACCTGGAAGGCTACTGGTTGTTCGCCGCCGGAGCCGTAACTTTGCAGGGCTTTCATCGCGTTGGCAGCGCCGAGGACGCTGGTCACGTCAGCGTCGATCAACGGGCAGGCTTCCTTCAGCTCAGTCAGCGGAAGGTCACCAAGGCGGATACCTCGAGCTTCGCAATGAGCGACGAGGCGTCCGACGGTTTCGTGGCCAGTTCTCATCGGGACGCCCTTCTTGATCAGGTATTCCATCAGCGCTGTTGCGTCGAGGAATCCGTCTTCGAGCCGCGCGGCGATCTTGTCGCGACGCAGTTCGGCACCGGCGATGATGGCTGGGGCGAGTTCCAGGCAGGGGCGAAGAGCATCGAGCGAGCTGAACAGGGCGAGCTTGTCTTCCTGCAGGTCGCGATTGTACGCCATCGGCAGGCTCTTCAGCAGAATTAGGATCTGCGGTACCGATGCCATGACTCGCGCGGTGCGACCGCGGATCAGTTCCAGCACGTCCGGATTCCGCTTCTGAGGCATGATTGAAGAGCCGGTCGTGTACGCATCCGGCAATCGAATGAAGCTGAATTCGGTCGTGAACCAAATGATCCATTCTTCCGCCCAGGTGCTGAGATGGGCTGAGATCATCGACAGGCAGAAGATGAATTCGGCGAGATAATCGCGATCGCTGCTGACGTCCAGGCTGTTCGCCGCGACGCACTCAAAGCCGAGATCCCGTGCGGTCATCTGTCGATCGATCGGCAGCGATGTCCCTGCGAGTGCGGCAGCTCCCAGTGGCGACACATTCACTCGCTTTCGGCAGTCCGCCAGACGCTCACGATCTCGCTGGAACTTTTCCACGTACGCCAGCCAGTAATGAGCCGCCTGGACCGGCTGTGCTCTCTGGAGATGAGTGTAACCCGGCACGATCACTCCGGCGTCAACCTCACATCGATCCAGAAAGGCTCGCTGAACATCCGCCAGAAGTTTGTCGAGATCATCGATGGCGTCGCGAGTGAATAGCTTCAGGTCGGTGGAGATCTGATCGTTGCGACTTCGCCCCGTGTGCAGCTTTCGACCAACGTCGCCAATCCTGGTGATCAGCGCGTTTTCGATGTGCATGTGGATGTCTTCGAGATCCTGGCGGAACGTGAATTGTCCCGACGCAATCTCTTCACCGATCTGATCCAGATGAGCACAAATCTGATCGCGTTCAGTGCTGGTGATCAGACCGCAGCGAGCCAGCATTGTGGCATGGGCCATGGATCCGCGAATGTCGACGGCGTACAAACGCTTATCAAAGCTGATCGATTCCGTGAAGGCTTCGACACGTGTATCCGTCACCTGATGAAAACGCCCACCCCATGCTTTTGCCACTGTCATGTCCCCTGAGAATTCAGGCGGAGCCACGACCTTGCGTCAGGAAAGATCGGTGAAACGGTCAAACTGCAAAGCCGGCTCGGCCAGCTGCAGTTTACTCCGGGCGCTTTCCATGTTCCACGATGACCGTCGTACGAATCCCACCTCTTGGAGTAAACGCGGCTTCGATCTTCATCCAGCGTGGCTTCGTGACCGCCACGAGGTCGTCCAGAATCATGTTCGTCACGCGTTCGTAGAACGCGCCATGATTGCGATACTGCTGCAGATACAGCTTGAGCGACTTCAGTTCGTAGCAGACCTTGTCAGCGACGTAGGTAATTGTCAGCGTTCCGAAGTCCGGCTGGCCGGTCTTTGGGCAAACGGAAGTGAATTCCGGGGCGATCGTTTCGACAACGAAATTTCGCTGAGGAAATGGGTTCTCAAATGTTTCAAGAATGTCTTTTGTGGGCTCTGCGGACATGGTGAAACGATCTCTCAAAAAGGGCTGCTGGAAACGTCCCGCCGAGCCTGCTCACTGGCAAAATCATTGGGATGCGGGATGATAGTCCTGTCGGCGGGGACTCAAATGACTGTCCGTCGCCAACACCCTGAATTCTCACAGAATTCACGGTGTTCCCCCGCCTCAACGTCCCACCTCGCTCCTCATGACACAGGGAGTGCTGAAAAGACCTAAAACTCAGGAACCGAAGTGCGCCCTCATTTAAGTTTCAGGCTGACTCAGCCTTCAGGGAGTGCCCCAATGAACGATTTTGCCACGGATCGTCGACAGTTTCTTATTGGCGGAGTGCTGGCACCCATTGCCGCACTGGCGGCGTCCGGCCTGGAAACGGGTCTGTTTGCGGCAGAGACCGACGAACTTCCAAAAGTCGAAGTGACAAACATTCGGCGGGCGTTTCACAACGGGGAGCACAATGCGTTCACCGATCTTTGCTGGTTCCAGGATCGCATCTACCTGGCGTTTCGAAGTTGTCCCGATGGACACATGGTGCATCCCACGTCCTGCATCATCATACTTTGCAGCACCGATCGAGGAGCCTCATGGAAGGAAGTGCATCGCTTCAGCGTTCATCATCGTGACACGCGTGATCCTCATTTCCTGGTGTTTCGAAATCGCCTGTTCGTGCTGACTGGGACCTGGTACAGCGGCGCGACGACACTGCCGCGAGAAGACTACGACCTGAATTTGCACCTTGGCTATTGTGCGTGGACAGAAGACGGGGCGAAGTGGAACAGCCCGGTAATGCTCGACGGCACGTTTGGCCATTACATCTGGCGAGCCGCAGTGCATGGGGAGAAGGCGTATCTTTGTGGACGCCGTAAGCCTCAGTTTGAAGTGAAGGCTCGAGGAGAAGGACGCGAAGTCGAATCGCTGATGCTGGAAAGCGACGACGGTCTGATCTGGCGAACGTGCAGCGTGTTTCAGCCGTCACTCGGTGATGAAACAGCGTTTCTCTTTGAAGCAGACGGTCAGGGTCTCGCGATTGCACGCCACGGGCAAGGCAAGGAAGCAGGGCTACTAAGATGCAAGTCGCCTGGATCCGAGTGGAATCGCACGGCATTGAACGAGCCCGTGGGTGGCCCGCTGCTGACTCGATGGCTCAACCGCTATGTGGTGGCCGGGCGAAAGACGAGCGGCAGTGAAGGACCGAAGACAACCTTCTGGTGGCTTCACCAGGATCGGCTCACGGAGTTCGCCGTTCTGCCGTCGGCTGGCGATAACTCCTATCCGGGACTTGTGTCGCTCGATGAGTCCACCGCGCTGATTTCGTGGTATTCAAGTCACGAGAAGGATGACAAAGGCCAGCCGATCACCGCGATTTATCTGGCGGAGCTTCGTGAGAAGTAACGGGAATCTCGCTTATCACTCCGAGTGTGTTGGCTGCGAAGTTTTAAGTTGACCTGATGACGGTCTTTGCGACATCGGGCAGCAGGAGTCGGCCGTCGGGAGTTGCATCGGCAAAACGCATGGGGCGACCGATGGGCGTCATGATCTCTTTCGAATAATCAATTCCCATCACCGCCATAATCGTCGCGAACAATTGCGGGATCGTGACGGGATCAATCGGTGGACCTGGTTTGTCATCCGGCAGGGCGGACGGTGTTTGGCCGATCACGGTTCCTTGAAGGAATCCTCCTCCCGCGATCATGCAGGAGAACCAGTTTGGCCAGTGGTCTCTTCCACCGGCGGGGTTGATCGACGGAGTGCGTCCGAATTCGCTGATGCACAAAACAATTGTGCTTTGGAGCAGGTCGCGATCCTTCAGGTCCTTCAACAAAGATGCGATCGCAGGGTCCATGATTTTCGTTTGGGTGATGTGTCCTTCGTGATTGGAAATGTGAGTATCGAAGCCCGACAGATTCACTTCGACCGAGCGAACACCGACCTCGACCAGTCGGCGGGCGACAAGACAGCCGCGACCAAATGACGTATTGCCGTACGCCGTTCTGACCGCAGCGGATTCTTCCTGAAGCTGAAAGGCCTTCAGCTGTTCGGACGTCATCATCTTCAGCGCGCGGTCAATCGTGTCCTGGTGCAGAGTCTTACGAGCTGCCGCCTGGCGCCCTGAGGCAAATTGCTGGCTGACAATCTGAAGTCCCTCCAGTCGGTTGCGCTGGCGTTCGGCGGTCTCGTAAGACTTCAGGTTCGCAAGGTCTTCGCCCGGATTGAAAACTCGGAAAGCATCCCATTGATTGCCGAGGTATCCGCCTTCCGGCACAACTCGGTCGGAAGCGATCGACACATACGACGGGATTTCGAGTTTCGTGTTTGGAATTTCGCTGGTAGCA
>JAEUII010000140.1 GCA_016795145.1 Planctomycetaceae bacterium | reverse complement strand
AATGTCGTGAGGCGACAGTCTGGTTCGGTTGCCTCGCGGGCACGGACACATTTCGCGCGACTGTGCTTCCGACGGGGGAAACAATTTCCGCCGACCCATTGTCAGCATGGACGAACGTCGCCACTCAGCCGGGAACATTCCTGTTTGACCCGGATCCATCACTTGTTCGTTCGGGGCTGGTGGATGTGTTTGCAGAACAGCAGAATCTGCAGCGACTGGATCGTGAAGAAGAGTACCTAACCGGCGATGCGGTTCCTTCATCAGCATTCGTCACAGCATTCGAAGTTGAAGCCGTACTTCCGAACAGTCCGAAAGAGCTGCGACGTCATTTGAGAGACAAGCCCAGTCGTTACTATGAAGTGAAGTGCCGACACATCCCAACAAATGCGGACACACTTCGAAGACAACTACCCACCGGAGACGCGGAGCCTCGCGTGATCATTGTCTGTCGGATCTCCGGCCGAAGTCATCTGGTCGTCGCGCGAAGAGTGGCTTAGCAATCACGTCTGATGAGACGCACCTTGTGAATCACACACAATGAGCGAAGCCACGCCTTTCCTGATGCAGCTCGAATGTCATTCTTTCAAATTCAATTGAAGGAACTGCAGTGTGGCCAGCGGCCAGAAGTTTTTCAGCCCGTAAAAGCGGCAAATGCGGCAGAACCGTGTTGAAACGGGACTCTTCGTTGTAGACTTTGCATTGGCATACCGATTGCTTATCCACTGAACTGTCGATCCTGATGAACGCAGTCGACTGACGGTGAATAAGCAACGCCTCTGCAGCATGCGGGGAACGATGACTTGCAGCCAACGGTCGAAGTTGAACAAAAAACGAGTTCGTTTTTTCGCCATCGCGTCATCAGGGAAGCGATCCGGTGGCAATCGGAAAAAACATGCACTGGCTCACAATGACTAACTCGCTTGCTGTCAGTCAGGCTCTATCGTTGGCGAAAAAAGCCGATTGGTGGAAGCTGCTTCAGCCCATGATTGGGTGGTGGCAGGTACTGGCTGCGGGAGCTTGTCTGGTCGTACTGGTTTGGGGAATTTTTCGTCTGATGTCGAGGGCGAACGAAGACGTTGATCCTGCCGAAGCTGATCGAGAGATGCTGGAAGCAATCAACGAATTGCGGCGCGAGGGTGACCTCTCGGAGTCCGAATTCCGAACTATCAAGGGTCAGTTGGTTGCGCGATTGAACGGTCAATGGACATCCACTCCGGACTCACGAAAAGCTGCAGCTTCTGCAGGATCGCCGGATAAGTCTCAACCACAGTCGCCAGCAGCAGCTGAAGGCTCTGAACCGAAGGCAGACTCGAATGAGTCTGTACAACCGGAACAGACGGAATAGTTCACCTATCCGACAAGTGTTCCCAGATCGACTCAGAATACCGACTATCTCTCCCCAGGGTTTCCCGCCACGGTTTCCGAAAACAGTGGTGAGCCCGGGAAGGGAAACCCGGAAAGTAGAAAACAGTTAGATTCCGTCAGACCTGTTGCCTGCTTCAATGGATGAAGCGCGAAGGCAGCAGGACCTGGTGGATGAAGAAGGAACTGGTTGGCAGGGAAGCCGACAGCCCAGGAGTGTCCGTCACCTGCGAACCGCACACGTCTGAACAGAGTTTCTGCCGGACTCGACCTCCAGAGTCATGAAGAAACATCTGCGAAGCGTGACCGAATCCAAAGGGATTACAATGGCATCTGGCAAGGAATTTGGTTCAGGCAAGACTTCACAGCAGGGCAAGCGAAATGCTAACTGCTCATTTTGCCGCAAGAACTATCGGGAGGTCGGACCTCTTGTTGAAGGTCCGGAGGACGTCTACATCTGCGGTGAGTGCATTGAACTCTGCCAGTCGATCCTGGATCAGGAACGACGTCGTCGCGGTTCATCACGCAAGCTGTTCAACCGCGTTCCGACGCCTCGCGAAATCGTGAAGGAACTCGACCAGTACGTGATCGGTCAGAACCGATCCAAGAAACTGCTGTCGGTTGCGGTGCACAGCCACTACAAGCGTCTGATGCACAATATGGAAGTTGGGACTGAAGAAGTCGAAATCGAAAAGTCCAACATCCTGCTGATTGGTCCAACCGGTTCCGGAAAGACCCTTCTCGCCAAGACTCTTGCGAAGTCACTTCAGGTCCCGTTCGCAATTGGCGACGCAACGACTCTGACAGAAGCCGGTTACGTTGGTGAAGACGTCGAGAACCTGCTGCTGAAGCTGCTGCACGCTGCCGACTTTGATATCGAAGCGGCTCAGCGTGGCATCATCTTCATCGATGAAATCGACAAGATCGGCAAGACAAGCCAGAACGTCAGCATCACTCGTGACGTTTCCGGTGAAGGTGTTCAGCAGGCACTTCTGAAAATGCTGGAAGGTACAGTCGCCAACGTTCCGCCGCAGGGTGGCCGTAAACATCCGGAACAGCAGTACATTCAGATCGACACAACGAATATCCTCTTCATCTGCGGCGGAACTTTTGTCGGGCTAGAGGACATCATTGCCCGACGCCTTGGCAAGAAGGTCATCGGTTTCGGCAACACGAACGAGCATCATGAAGACCAGGCTCGCGAGCAGCTTCTGGGGCAGGCCACGGTCGAGGACGTCATGGAGTTCGGTCTCATCCCGGAACTTCTCGGACGTCTGCCGGTCATCGGCACTCTGGCTCCGCTGGACGAAGAAGCTCTCGTTCAGGTCCTGACCGAACCACGCAATGCTCTGGTTCGTCAGTACAAGAAGATGTTCGAAATGGAAGAATGCGAACTCGACTTCACGCCGGGTGCTTTGCGAGAAATCGCTCGCCTGGCACGCATTCGCGAAACCGGTGCTCGCGGTCTTCGTTCGATCCTGGAAGACGTCATGTTCGAACTGATGTACGAACTTCCCGAAGTGGAACGAGGCCAGAAGTTCGTGGTCACCGAAGAAATCGTCCGAGGCGACCGCAAGATCATGCAGCGTGATTCAGCTGCTGCCTGATCGCACCCGCAGCAACGAGTCTTGCTGAATTCTACTGGCTGATTTGCCAGAATCTCTGAAGGGCCTGCGTCCTGTGTTGGACAGCAGGCCTTTTTCCTTGGTGCAATACTCCGCTCCTGACGCAGCAGGAATCAGGTTTTCAAAAGACAACAGCCGGTGCTTCACCGGCCCATTCTGCTGTTCACAATCAGCACTGGCAGGATCAAATGACAGACCGGGAAGAAGTTCGACACTCAGGAGATACGATCGAGCTGGATCAGTTTCTAAAACTCGCTCAGCTCGTTTCTTCCGGCGGTGAAGCAAAGCGACTGATCCAGTCCGGCGTGATCCTTGTGAATGGAGAAGTGGAAACTCGCCGAGGCCGCAAGCTTCGCCCCGGTGATCGCGTGACGGCTCAGGGTGAAGACCACATCATCGAGGCCGATGATTCCGATGCCGATGGTGGGGATGCCGAGTAGACTGCTGACCATCGCTCTCCCCGATTGTGCCTGATCCGCTGGCACTCGTGCTGCATCCTTCTGCCTCCAGAATGTGAATTTCCGGAGAAGTGTCTCAGTCTGCTGGAATCATGGTTTCCTGCCACGACTTCGCCTTGTCGAAGCGCCGACACACGTATTGAATAGTGATGTCTCCCACATCCGTTTTGGCAGAAGCCCTGTGATTCAGTTGTTGCCTTCGCAGCTGACCAGTTCACCCTGAACTGAGAGCGAAGACAGCAGCAAAGGCCCGGGGCTCAACTCTGCCGGACTGAGATAATCCCCACCCGGTTTGCAGGACTCTACTACCGAGTGTCGTATGGAATCATCAGGTGTGATTGACCAACAGAAACTGTTTGCTGCTGGACGAGACCTTCATCGACGGCACAGATCTTCCGTCAGCGCCGGAATTGAAGCACTTCAACAGAGCAGCGTGCGAACCATTCCGGTCAGCGTGAAGAGCGTCTTGCCGGTCGTAACCGAAGAAGTCGCGAGTCACGATGAAGTGCGACTTTTGAAGGAACTGGATGCGATCGCCTGGTCGTGGACTCAGAAGCTGAGCTTTGCCGCAGTCTTCGTGTGCCTCATCGGATTCGCAGCGTATTCCTACTATGACTCTGAGTCACAGATGCTGACGCAGGCTAGGACCGAAGGACGAGAGGCTGGTGAATTGGCGGCAGTCGATCCAATCCACAACATCCCGTGTCCCTATCAGTCCCCGCAGACAGCCGATGCATGGCGACATGGGTTCCTGGAAGGCCTTCAACTCGGCCGCGAAGAGAAGGATGCTCGCGATGCCGCGAGAGAAAAACACTGAGCCGCAAGGCGCTAGCCGCGGGTGACTTCCACGTGTGGCTCAGGCACAAACCCGCAGCTAGCGCTTTGCGGCTCACTAACAAAACAAGTGCGGCGCGGGTGACTTCCACGCATGCTTCTGACACAAACCCGCAGCTAGCGCTTTGCGGCACAATAACAAAACAGGTGCGACACGGGTGGCTTCCACGTGTGGCTCAGGCACAAACCCGCAGCTAGCGCTTTGCGGCTCGCTAACAAAACAGGCTCGTCACGATTTCATCGCGACGAGCCTGCATGGTCTATTATCAAGCGCGGTGATCATACGGAGCCGTTCAGCTCCCAGGGATTAGCCCTTCTGAACCGCGTGACAAGTCTTGCATCGCTTCATTGCTCGCACGATCTTTCCACACTTTGGGCAACGCTTGGATTTCTTAGCGAGCTTCGCTTTGGTTTGAGGACGCAACACCATGGACGGATACTCCCAGCAAGTTTGGCCTGCGTCTCCAGTCACGACCATGACCGGGGTCCGCATGCCTTGATTTCAGAAAGGCGGGGAATTTACTGGCGAATGTCGCTTTTCACAATCCTCTTTTTCGAATCCGCCCTTCTCTACCTAGACCTTATCCACTGCAGGCACTTCATAACCCGGTCGATTTGGGTCTTTCAGCAGCTGATTTGCCGCATCAGCGTGATCGCCTGTGTGACGTTCTGACTGCGGATCAAAGGTCAGCCACGGCCCGACAACATATTCTGCCCCGTTTTCGGGAATCCCAACCCCGTCCTTCATGACCGAATGCAGCTTCAGGAAGTGTTCTGCCGCTTCTTTGTTGTCGCCGAACTTCCCGGCCTTCGCATTGAACGGCACCTTTTCGCCAAGACGGTACGAGTTATTCATCAGGTGTCCAAGGACGCAGCCATAGTGCGCGTCGTCGACATTGCCGTTCGCCAGCTCCGGCTTGCCGGCTCGACAGGCAGTGACGAAGGCACCCCAGTTTCCACCCGGCGTGACTTTGCCTGGTGGAAGGTCCAGCTTCTCACCCTTGTCACTTCCGGCTGGATAGTATAGACCACGAATGATCTTTCCGCCGTCCTCGAAGTAGTACTCGTTCTCCACCTGCCTTTCATATCCCTTATACGCGACATTGCGCACATTGAAGAACACTTGCTGGCCGTTGGGATATTCAGCGAGACCCATCATCGTGTTCGGCGTTTCGCCCTGGTCATTCCACTGGAAACGACCGCCCAGCGCCATGACTCGCACTGGATGAGTCTGATCGCGATCGAGCGCCCAGCGTGCGATATCCAGCTGGTGAGTTCCCTGGTTGTTCATGTCACCGTTACCGGTTTTCCAGAACCAGTGCCAGTTGTAGTGCACATAGTTCCCGTGAAACTCTTTCACGTCGGCTGGTCCTCGCCAAAGATCCCAGTTCAGATTGTCCGGCGGCGCGGAGACAGGTTTGAAGCCGATGGAGTTTCGTTCCTTGCAGCAATAGCCATATGAGATCTTCAGTTTGCCGAACTGGCCTGCCTGAATCGCCTCATGCAGTCCGGCAATCTGAGCACTGCTGCGGCTTTGAGTTCCATGCTGGATGACAACTCCATACTTTCGCTGAGCCGCTACGGCGACTCGACCTTCGGCCACATCGTGGCTCATTGGCTTCTCGACATAGACGTGCTTGCCGGCCTGAGCAGCCCAGATGGTCATCAGCGAATGCCAGTGATTCGGAGTCGCGATCGAAATGGCATCAAGCGACTGATCCTCCAGCGCTTCTCGAACGTCGGCTGTCGCCTTCGCTTTGAAGTTGCTGCCCAGTTTGGACTGAAGTGCACTCACCGCGGAGCTCAGCACTTTTTGGTCAGGATCTATCAGCCACGCCAACTCGACATTCGGCTGCTCCAGCCAGCCGGAGATATGACTTTGTCCTCGGCCATTAAGACCTGCCACGGCAATGCGCAGACGTTCGTTGGCTCCTCGAATGGCCCCGGACGCGCGAGTTCCCATCAGCAGCAAGCCGCCTGCGGCAGATGTCTTTAGAAAGCCTCGGCGATTGAACTTAGGCATCGGAATTCTCCTGTTTCAAAACAGTTTCAGGGCAATCGGTGCGACGTCAGATGAAACGATGACCGTATCCGATGAGCCTGTCAAACCAACGTTGGCCAGCACAAATTGCAAACGCTGCAGTCGTGATCGCCCGTCTGCCAGGTGGACGGATGCTGCTTGCACACACGGGCTTTCCCGCAGTCATCGTGAGATTCCGCGTGACCAATGGGTTCCAACCAGGCGGTCGAGTCACATGCGAATTACCCTGCTGACCAATTCACCGACGGGTTGCCGACATTTCCGTCAAACAAAGCGCTTCGATTCGTCACGCTGCGTTTTAGCGTGTACAGTCGCTCCAATCCAAATTGAGCAGGCAGGACCTTCTTGCCATGCTGGTAGGATTTCCGTGTCACAAGGGAGCGAAGAAACTATGAAGCAACGCTGGATATGGTCGACGTTGTTGATCGTGGCGATGGCAGCCGTCTCACAGGCTGGGCAGCCTGGACTTTCTGAACCAGGGGCCGACAGTGATCAGAGGGATCGCGCTCATCTGCCAATCCCGAACACAGGCCGTCCGAAGCTGATTACCTATGATGCGAAAGACCCGGACACAAAGTTCCCGCCGATTACAGATCTGCGACCTCCGGCAGGTGCACCGAATGTCGTCATCATCCTGATTGATGACGCAGGCTTTGGTTCCTCTTCAGCCTTCGGCGGCCCATGCCGAACGCCGAACGCTGAAAAACTCGCGGCGGGGGGGCTCAAGTTTACACGATTCCACACAACCGCGTTGTGCAGCCCGACTCGTCAGGCTCTGCTGACCGGACGCAATCACCATTCCGCATCGATGGGAAACATCACGGAGCTTGCAAGCGGTGCTCCTGGCTACAGCTCCGTGCTGCCTAACTCAATGTCGCCGCTGGCACGTACACTAGTCATGAACGGCTATTCGACGGCCCAGTTCGGCAAATGCCATGAAGTTCCGGTCTGGCAGACAAGCCCGGCTGGTCCTTATGACTCCTGGCCAACCGGCGGCGGCGGGTTCGAATACTTCTATGGGTTCCTTGGCGGTGAAGCGAATCAGTGGTACCCGACACTCTACGAGGGCACAACTCCGGTCGAACTGAAGAAGACTCCGGAGCAGGGCTATCATCTGGTTCCTGACATGACCGAAAAGGCGATTCGCTGGATCGGTCAGCAAAAGGCGCTGACTCCCGACAAGCCTTTCTTTGTCTACTTCGCTCCCGGTGCGACGCACGCTCCTCACCATGCTCCGAAAGAATGGATCGAAAAATACAAAGGACAGTTTGACCAGGGCTGGGACAAACTGCGTGAACAGACCTTTGAACGTCAGAAAAAGCTGGGCGTGATTCCGTCGGACGCTGTTCTGACACCTCGTCCCAAAGAAATCCCTGCGTGGGATGACATGCCTGACAACATGAAGAAGGTTCTCTGTCGCCAGATGGAGACGTATGCCGGATTCATGGAGTTCGCCGACCACAACGTTGGACGGCTCCTGGACTCCATCGAGAAGATCGGCGCCATGGACAACACGCTTGTCTATTACATCGTTGGTGACAACGGTGCCTCGGCTGAAGGCACGATGAATGGTGCGTTCAATGAAATGGCGAACTTCAACGGTCTCGCAGATCTGGAGACACCGGAGTTCATGCAGGAACGCATCGACAAGTTCGGCGGGCCGGAATCTTACAACCACTACTCTGTGGCCTGGGCTCATGCTCTGAACACGCCGTACCAGTGGACGAAGCAGGTCGCTTCTCACTGGGGCGGTACTCGAAACGGCACCATTGTGCACTGGCCAAAGGGCTTCAAGGCGAAGGGTGAAATTCGCCATCAGTTCTCCCATGTGATTGACGTGGCTCCAACCATTCTGGAAGCCGCAGGTCTGCCACAGCCGGAAAGCGTCAACGGGATTCGTCAGGATCCCATCGAAGGTGTCAGCATGCTGTATGCCTTTGATGATGCGAATGCTGCGGAGCGCCATGAAACGCAGTACTTCGAGATCTTCGGCAACCGCAGCGTCTACCACAAAGGCTGGACGGCGGTTACGAAGCATCGTAATCCCTGGCAGCTGATCGGCGTGAAGACAGTGCCGTTCGATGAAGATGTCTGGGAACTGTACTCCGATAAGGACTGGACTCAGTCCAAAGACCTCTCGAAAGAAATGCCCGAGAAGCTGGCGGAGCTGAAGCGTCAGTTCCTGATCGAAGCGACTCGCTACAAGGTCCTGCCACTGGACGACCGAACGGCGGAACGAATGAATCCGGACACTGCCGGTCGCCCCACTCTGATCCGAGGGACCAAGCAGATCCTGTTCGGTGGAATGGGACGCCTTGGTGAAAACTGTGTTCTGAACCTGAAGAACAAGTCGCACTCGGTCACAGCAGAACTTGAGGTTCCTGAGAATCCTGCCCAGGGTGTCATCGTTTCACAGGGTGCAAACATCGGTGGCTGGAGCCTGTATGCCAAGGACGGCAAGCTGAAGTACTGTTACAACGTCGTAGGCGTCAATCACTACTTCGTTGAATCAGAACATGCCCTGACTCCAGGGAACCATCAGGTTCGGATGGAGTTTGCCTACGCAGGCGGCGGACTCGGCAAAGGAGGAAAAGTGACTCTGTATGTCGACGGCAAGCCTGAAGGCTCCGGCAACATTCCGATGACTCACGCGATCGTCTTCTCAACGGATGATGGCTGCGACGTCGGAGAAGACTCCGGTGCTCCCGTGTCTCCGGATTATGGTCCGGTCGGCAACGGCTTCAATGGCAACGTTCGAGGCGTGTTGCTGTCGATCGACGATGATCCAAATAATGCTGATCATCTGGTCAATCCCGAAGATGCCGTGAAAGCAATCCTCGGGCGTCATTGATGCAGAGTGTTGGTCACTGATCGCAACAACCCAAAGGCCCTGGCGAACCCCATTCGCCAGGGCCTTTTTCTTGTCGTCCCACCCAGAGTTAAGCGTCCCCACCAAATCCCAACCCGCTGCGTCAGCAAGGGATCACCGCCCACTTGCCGACAACCTCGATCCCTCACTCACGTATCGGGTTGCGATTGCCTGAACACTGAACACTGAACCCTAATAAGGCTCCGCAAACGCGGCCAGCGCATCGATCCCGCCATCCACCGCAAGGTCCGTCGCAGTGACGAAGGAGGCTCCGGCACTGCAGAGCCACAATGTTGCTTCCGCGATCTCGGAAGGCTCGCCGATGCGTCCCAGAGGATGGCGATTGGCCAGCTGTTCAGCACCGCCCTGTTCATCCAGCGTCGCACGAATCATGGGTGTCATGATGGCTCCGGGCGAAACGGAAACGACTCGGATTCCCTTTCGAGCATACTCGACGCCCCATTGCTGAGTCTGCAGGAGGTTGGCGGCTTTGATGGGCCCGTAAGCCGCGACTTCTCTTGCTGTGCGGTGGCCCTGAGCACTCACGATGTTGCAGACGACGCCACTCTTCTGAGCCAGCATGACCTTCAGAGCATACTTGGCCATCATGGCATAGCCGGTGAAGTTCACGCCGACAATTCGTTCCCAAAGTTCCCTGCTGTATTCGTGCATCGGTATGTACGACTGCTTTGGCTGAATGGCGGCGTTGTTCACAAGCACATCAAGGCCACCATGAGTATCCGTCGCAAACGCGACGGCATTCTGGCAGTCCTCTTCGATCGACGTATCGCCTTTCACAAAGTCGATCCCTTCTGGAAGCGACTCCGCCGCCGCGTCATCAACATCCATGCACACAACGGACGCACCTGTCGCCGCCCATCTCTCACAGATGGCCCGACCAATGCCATTCGCTCCACCCGTCACCAGGATCACTCGACCGTTGTTGCTGTAACTCACACTTCCGCATGGTCGTGTCATTTTGAATTCTCGATCAGAAGTTGTAGCGGAACGGCGCGAGCCGTCCGGTTTCGTCACCACCCAAAAACCCAGTGAGCCGCAAGGCGCTAGCCGCGGGTGACAAAATCACAGTGCGAGCCCTACGGTGTTGACCAACGATCGCAAGCATTTCACCGGCGGCTAGCGCCTTGCCGCTCACGTTTTGATTCAGGCAGACAACTCACCCACAGCTAGCGCTTCGCGGCCCACGAACACATTCAACACCCGCTACTTCCTAACCGCAAACACCGGATTGTTCACATCACCACCGGCCTGAATATACGCGATCAAATCCAGGATCTCGTCGTTCGAATACGTGATCAGAAGATTCTGAGGCATCGTGGATGTCAGCGAAGCTTCGATCTCTTCCAGTTCCTCCTTCGCCAGCGTCACTTTGTTCTCCGGCTTCAGAGGATTCGGCATCAGAGTCACGGTGTTTGCATCTTCGGCAACTTTCAGCCCCGACAATGCTCGACCGTCTTCATGGACTGCCACCCACGTTTGATACTGCTTGTTGATCTCCGTCGAAGGCTCAAGAACCTGCTGAAGAAGCTTCTGACCTTTGAATCGTTCCGAGACCTTTGTGAGTTCCGGGCCCAGCGTCGAACCCACATTATTCATCTTGTGACACTTGATACAGCCGGCATTCTCAAACACCTGCTTCCCGCGCTCGAAGGAACGCGACTTCAGGCTGTCGGCCGCATCTGCCAGGTCCTTTGTCGTCCACATGCGCACAAAGCTGCGAACGGGAGCGAAGGCGGTTTCCGGCAATGGAGCACCTTCCGGCAAAACAAACAGGCTGCCCTGCATGACTCGCCAGTGCCCCGGATACGTGCACACAAGCCGATACTCACCCGGTTCCTTTGGAGCTTCAAAGTACAGCGTGTAAGTGTCACCCGGCTGAAGGATCGGTGAGAAGCAAAGTTCCCGCGGATCGTCCGGAACATAATGAGTCGCGATCGCCCGAGGATTGCTGGCGAGCTGCATCGACTGTTCTCCAAACTCATCAATGCCATCGGCTCTGACAACAGCCACGTTGTGAGGCATGCCGGGATCGCCATTGCGGAATGCCAGGGAGACTTTTGCTCCTGGCGGCACGCGCAGCACGCGAGGTTCAAACTGAAGGCCAGCCGCCGCGTTGACGGAGATCTTCATCGAACTCGAAACCCATCCAAAATTCGTGCCATACTGCTCCTGCTGCACCAGACGAGGATCCTGCTCATACTTTTCCGGAACAGGAAACTCCGGCGCGGCTCGCTTGCCGATCTTCTGATAGCCACCAAAATCTGTGAAGTCCGGTCGAAGATTCAGGATCGTGGAAAACAGGTCCGGACGAAGCTCAACACCCGCTGCCGTTTTGAATCGAACGTGGCCATGAAACTGCATGACGGGATGCAGCTGCGGAATTTCCAGAAAGACCGACTTTCCGTCGGCCAGCAGATGAGCCGACTTCACCGGTACATAATCGTGCCCCTGAATCCCAGGCTCACGAACGGAAAACTCCGGCGAGCCATATCCAGCACTGTAGAGGTAGTTCCATTGCTGACAGAAGACGTTCTCCGGCGTCACTGAGTCTGCTGCGATGCTCTCACTGAAACGAATTATGACGCCATTCGAATGCGCTTCCACGGCAGTCGGCAACGTCATCGGCTTTCCCGTCAGTCGATACCGCTGCAGACATCCGTCTTCCGCCGCGTAACTCTGCCAGCCTTCGGTTCCGCCGAAGTAAACATGTCCGTCTTTGGCATTGAAGGCGACTCGACACACACCGCTCAGGAAATCGCCCGGCAGCGGGACAACCGTGCCCTGCGACTTCCCATCAACGACATCTCGCAACACCACATAGGCCTGGCAGGCTCCAAAGGATGTTCCGATGGCGGCTCCCGAAAGAACGCCCAGTCGTTCATCAACCGGCAGGTAACCAATCTCACCGCAGGAATTGTCCACGCCGCGAGGAAGAAAACAGAGAGGCAGATCGTAGCCGTACTTTCCGTGTTCAGGCTTTGGCCCCTTCAACCCGTGATAGCTGCCTTTGCTGACTTCAAAGATGGCCGAGGCCGGTGTCCAGGTTCCTTCCTGCACAGAACACAGAACGACGCTGCCGTCGGGTGAGACACCAATGCCATTGGAATTTCGCAACCCGCTTCCCAGCGCGTCGATCCTGCCGCTCGTGTCCATTCTGGCGACTCCAAAATCATGAGCCGATACGGACCAGTACAACGCGCCATTGCGATCCTGCTGCAGCGAGGTGCAAAAGTCATGACCGCCCGTCGTTGGATAGTCGTTCGTCACGCACTCATAGAAGTCGGTCTCCATGTCTCCGTCGAGATCATGCAGACGAGTAATCTGGTCGGAACCGAGTACCAGGATCTTGTCATTCTGCACGACAAGTCCCAGCGCACGGTACAACCCCGCAGCGATTCTCTGCCAGTGAAGGTCATTCGAACGTCCGACGTTGTTCAAGCCGTCAACCAGCCAGACGTCGCCCATCAGAGTCGCAATCACGACACGCCCATCACTCAGACAGCCAACGCCGCCCACCCGAATCGCCGTCTTGAACGGGTTGTCAGGGAACTTTGGCAGAGTCAATGTGTCGATGGCAAGCGGCCCGGAATCATCGCCAGGAACTGCCTTCGTTGCGACAAGGTTCGTGGTCCACTTGGACACGTGACCATTCACGATCGGCAGCAACGCGATGTTCTCGGCCGGCAACTTGGCTGGACCAAATTCTTCCGCTTTGCCAAACAGCGTTTCGCAAAGGATGGCAACCGATTTGACTCCTGCCTTCATGCTGATACGAACGCTGTCCGGTGTTTCACTCAGAGCAACTCCGGCTTGAGAGGAAATCGTGTACCGCCGAGTCACTCCGTCGGCAACGACACTGATGGAGTTCGTTTTCCCGTCGTCATTTCGACTGACCGCATCACCGTTTGTGCGGCGACAAACTTCCAGAGCTGACTCTTCTGGCAATGACCCATCGAATTCGATCACTCTCAGAATCTGCCCGTCCAGAAATCGGCAATGATCCAGCACCCGCGCTTGGCCGATCACGTATTCGAAGACCACAGCATCGCCCGACCGATGATAACCTCGGTAGCGACGGACGGTTCCCTCCGGAACGATCCACGACGGCTCGGCACCAGCCCACAGACGATTTCCGCCCGACTGAACTCCTTCCATCAGTCCGAAACGAACAAACCCCCACTTTACAAACTGCCCTCGCCAGGCATCGACAAACGTCATCGACTCCGGATCAAACAACACCGTGGTCTTGTCTGATGGTGACAGCAGAACGTTGACTCCCTTGGCGGTTGTTGTTCCAAAATGATGAGTCAGCTGACAGACGATGTTGCCCGTATCGACTTCATTCAGACTATGATCGAAGCTGACATCTTCCGGATTCTGGCCCCAGTGCCCAAAGCCACCACCATCCAGTCCCGGAAACTGAGGCAGCGGATTGTTCGTCTCCGCCGGCCTTCGATCCAGAAACTGCTCCGCCTGACGCGCATAAAAATCCTTCACTCGGTTCTGCGGAAACGGAAGCGTCGGATCCGATTGAGCATTCACACTGCTCTGAATCGAGACCAGCGTCAGACCAATCTGGAACAACAGGACAACACGTCGCAAAGAAGGCAGCCGCATGGGAAGAACCTGCGTGGTAACAAAGGCGAGCACAAAGAGGTGGGACAACCACCGAACCATACCGATCCCCCGCCATCGATTCAAAGCAGCCCCTTCCGCTCCCTGCCATCCGCCACTCTGTTCTCGGCCCAACGGGCCAGCAACAAATCAGCCCAGATCATCGCCCCGGGAAAGCAACCCCCAAAAACCTCCCCTCGCCCCGTCTCGGGGAAAGGGGCCGGGGGTGAGGGGTTCATGAATTCAGCCGGGTAACCCGGGAATCCGAAAAACGCTGTAGCCGCTTCGCTGCAGGAATCGATCACGAACTCGATCATGCTCTCGCCCCTCCTCCGTAACGAATTCAATCAAGGTGCCATGCACCTGTGCTAGACTCTTGTGTGAAAAGACTCGTTTTCTGAGAATCTTTGCGCGCGGTTGTCCGGAGGTTTCGGCACCAGAACAGGCAACAAAAAAGCCCTGCTCCGTAGTACAGAGCAGGGCTGAAGAATGTACCGTTTTGACGTTGTGAACTATTCGGCGTCGGGGCGACGAGGGCGTTCTGGTTCGCCACCGTTACCGCCAGGATTGCCTCGGCCACCGCCATTGCGACCACCTTGTCCTCGAGGGCCGTTCTCGCCTTGCGGACCCTGCGGGCCAAAGCCCTGTCCGCCGCCTGGACCTCCAGGGCCACCTTGCCCCTGACCTGGACCCTGTCCTCGGCCGCGTCCCATGCCACCCTGCATTTGCCGGTTGGTAAACTCGGTCGCGAACTTCAAAAGTTCCTCGCGGCTCAGTTTTCCATCTCCGTCAGCATCAAACTGCATGGCGTGTTCGACCATGCGATCGGGATTTGGACCTTGTCCCATGCGCTGTCCCTGAGGTCCTCCCGGTGGACCGCCTTCCTGCGGGCCGCCGAATTCCTGACCGTTCTGACCAGGCCCGCCTGGTGGACCAAACTGTCCTGGAGGACCCTGTGGAGGCCCGAAACCGTCGCCACCTTGTCCCGGAGGACCAAAGCCTTCACCGCCCGGAGGTGGCCCAAACTCACCGGGGCCGCCCGGAGGTCCGAAGCCCTCTGGTCCGCCCGAGCCGAATTGACCACCAGGACCATTCGGTGGACCGTTTCCTGGTCCACCCTGTGGTCGAAGTTCATCCTGCGTCAACTTTCCATCGGTGTTCTTGTCGAGCGTCAACAAAGCCGTTGCTGCCGCCTGAATCTCCTCAGCAGACAGCTCACCGTTCTTGTCTGTGTCGATGGCTGCAACAATTGGATTGCCCATCGGACGTCCGTTCTGACCAGGACCACGTTCGCCACCACGAGGTCCGCCGGCTTCACCGGGCCTTTGCCCTTCCTGTCGTCCTGGCCCACCGGGAGGCGGGCCTTCATCGCCCTGCGGTGGCTGAGCTGCAACAGTCACGCCGATTCCAAGTGCCACAACCCCGGACAGGGGCAACCAAAACTTCTTCATGTTAATCCCCTTTGAAAGAGACAGTGCTTTTGAAACTGATGAACGGAAACTCGCTGACGACATCATCCGACGCAGGCAGCCACAACTACGGATCCGAATCCACCGTGACGCGGAAGATCTCATTCGCCTTGAACACCATACGGCGACCGTCATTTGGGAATTCAATATGGCAGTCCATCAACACACCCACTGCAACATCCGCCGGAATGTCGACATCACACGTGATTCGATTTCCATCTCTTGCAATGTTGGTGGCTTCAAACGGTCCGATCTGAACCCAGTCGGGCTGCCCATCAGGAACAGGCCGACGGCTTGCTTTTGTTGGATCCAGCTGAATCACAAGCTGATGTTTCTTTCCAGCGACGGCATTCCCCGGTGTCACGGAAGCAATGACCTGAGGCAGTCGGCTTTCTCCCGAGCTGTTATCTTCAATCGCTCCATAGCCAAGTCTCTGCGGACCACGGAAATTGGCTGGTTCGATTTCACCGTGATAGCCACCAATCACATAAGGAAAACGACCGGGCGTCACGTGATAGTGATATCCTCGCTCGGGATCTGAATGCCCATTGCAGACGTCCAGTGCCTGTTCGCCGGCCAGGTCTCTCGCAAACACTCCATCGCCTTCATAAGGCCCATAGACCGGGAAGCCGTCAAAGGCGAGCCCGATCACGGGCGAATGCTGCTTGCCGTCATCGCGAAACGGAGATTTCACGCAAACCGGATACTTGTGATAGTGGTAAACGCCGTGTTGCTGAGGATGCCCGCAGCACGAGTCCAGCCAGACTTCCGAATATCCTTCCACGGCGTTCATTCCACCGGCTTCGAAGGGGTTGAAGAACACAACGCCATTCGACGCCATCCCAATCGGCCCCATCGGCAGTCGAGTAATTCGGTCACTGAGTTTTGGTTCCAGTGGAAAACGGAACTGGAACTTCTGAACCAGGATCTGATTGGGATTGCCCGAGTTTGGAAAGATGGCTGTGGGATGATTCGGATAGCCCTGACTATCGACAATCAGCGAAGTTCCATCGTGGTGAATGATGACGTTGCTGATCCCATCCTTGTTGGAATCTTTGGAGTGGTAGGAGAACAGATCGAGATACCTTGCCCCATCCTTGTAGTAATAGGTCGCCGGCTCAGCGGATGAGACATACCACTTTCCACCGATGCCCTTCAATGTTGCGGGATCTACGTCCTGACCAACAACAACCGTATTCCCCATCAGTGCCGCAACCACAATGGCGACCAACGAACTGAGCTTCCGGCCAGCAGAACACAAGTCCCGAACTGAACGTATCATGAGATCCTCCGGTCGGCTTGCACTACAACCTGACTGGCCAGTGGCAACTTGACGATAAATCTTGAGCCGGCTCCAGGCGTTGATTCACAAGTGATCGTGCCATCATGAGCCTCCACAAGACTGCGGCAGATGGCGAGGCCGAGTCCACTTCCACCATCTCGTCGGCTTCGTGCCTTATCGATTCGGTAGAAGCGATCAAAGAGCAGAGGAAGATGATCCGCGGCAATTCCGCATCCGGAGTCACTGACGATCAAGTAGGCCGAATCGCGATCCGTCGTGACCTGCACCGTCACTGTGCCCTTCTCCGGCGTGTGCTGCAGCGCATTTTGAATCAAGTTCATCGGAACCTGCCCGAGGAACGTCGGATCTGCTGAGACTCTGACTTCCGTCTCGGGAGTCACACAATCAAGCTCGATCTGCAGAGACAACGCTTTGTCCTGAAACTGTGCGACGGCATCTTCGGCAATGAGTCGCAGGTCCGTTGGAGCGAGCCTTAGATTCATTCGCTCGGAATCACTTCGAGCCAGCAGAAGTAGGCCGTCGACCAGAGAACTCATTCGCTCCGCCGATCGCTGACACGTCTCCAGCGTCTGCTGATAAGACTCAGCCGACCTCGGTTGCGACAAAGCAAGCTCGACCTGAGATTGAATCACGGCAAGCGGTGTTCTCAACTCATGCGACGCATCTGCGGTGAACTGATTCAACCGCTGAAACGAATGCTCCAGCCGCTGAAACGTGTCGTTCAGAACGCGTGCAAGTGGAACAAGTTCCGTATCCAGATTCTGCAGTTCAATTCGACGATCAAGATGAGTCACCGTCACCTGTGATGCTGTCTGAGAAATCTGCTGAATGGGCCTCACCATTTGTCCTGACATCCAGCGTCCTCCGACGACACCAAGAATCACAGTGCCGGCAGCGATCGCGCCGATCTGCATGCCAAAGCGATGCAGACTCGCCATATCATGATCCATCTGTCGGCGAACAACGATGGTTGTTCCAAAGGGTCCGGACTTCACAACCTGCAAGCCGTTCGGACTTCGCGTGACTTCGGGAGCCATCGTCATTGGGTTCACAGGCTGTACATTTGGGAGATCACTATCGGCCTCTACGTACTGAGCCAGTATCGTTCGATCAGGACGCCAAATGATGTACTCAAGCCGATCAACCGGAGGTCGATCAAAACCGCGTCCCCCTTCATTCCCTGCCATCGTTCGCTGATTCAGAAGTTCAGGTGGCACCTGAGGAAGCAGAGGCCTGCCGTTGCCCGGCATCTGCCCAGGCCCATTCACCGGCGGATTTTGACCGGAAGGACGCTGGCCATCCTGCGGTCGACCGTCCGCCTGTCGATTGCCGATGTCATCAGGTCGTTCGCCAAGTTCTTCCGGCGGTCGCTGCCGCCGCTCTGGAACAGGCCCCTCATTTCGGCCGTTCGGCTCGCCTCCGGGTCCACGAAATGGCGGCCCGTTGGGTCCGGCATCCGGCCCCTGACCAGCGCCCGGTCCGGGACCGTTCTGTTGTCCGGGCATCGGCCCGGGAAACTGTCCGGGCATTGGGCCGCCAAACGGTGGCCCTCCTGGCATCCAGTTAGGCGGCGGTCCAAACGGTCTTTGTCCAGGCCCGGATCGAAGGCCCACGTCCAGGTACTGCGCAGTGGCGACGGCCTGCAGAGTTGCTCGTTCATGAACGTCTCGATCCGCACGCCAGTAAACAAGGCAGCCAAACACACTGATCGACAACACGTAGATTGTGGAATACCACCACTGAAGTCGCGTACGGATGGACTTAATCATGAAGAATGTACCCCTGTCCGCGTCGAGTCGTGATGAAGTCGCGACCCAGCTTTCGCCTCAGGTTCGAAACATGCACGTCGACAAGATTCGACAGACTATCTTCATTCTCATCAAACAGGTGATCGTAGATCTGAGTTCGACTGACGACCTTGCCTCGATGCATCGCCATCAGTTCAAGCAAGGAGTATTCGCGCGGGGTGAGCGGAATCAGGGAACCATTCCGAGTCACCGTCTTCGTCCGTGTATCAACCAGCAATTCTCCGATCGAAATCTCAGAAGAGGACTGTCCCACGGACCGACGGATCAGAGCCCGCAGTCGCGCTTTCAACTCTGACAGATGAAATGGCTTCGTCAGATAATCATCGGCGCCGCTGTCCAGCCCCTGGACTCGATCGCCGATTCCATCTCGAGCTGTCAGGATCAGCACCGGAGTCGACTTTTGCTGACGCAGCTTCTGCAGGACATCCCAGCCCGACAGGCCAGGCATCAAAAGATCCAGAATGATGGCGTCGTAATCCCAGGTGCAGGCCTTGAAGAGACCATCAGTTCCATCTGGAGATTCGTCAACAGCGTATCCGTCTTCACGCAGCGCCTGAGCTACCGTGCGGAGCAGATCGGGTTCATCTTCAACAACCAACAATCGCATGATTCATCGCCGCGAGATTCTGAATGTCTCAATCCACCACTCTGGCACCGGAACATGGTAACGGCGTCACCTTAAGCCAGCGTGAAGGGGCGAAAGAATTTTTGATCGCCGCGAGTTCCTCCCGGAAAACTGGGAAAAACCCGCAGAAAAATTCACCCGGAGCTTCCGGCAAGCCCCTGTGCTACCCAGTGTAGAGCGATTGTCCTCAATCGCTTCAACGCAAACACGAATCGCAAACGGCTGAGAACAGCTGTTCTGCAGTTTCGGATCGGCAAATTGGCCAGTCATCCGGCTATCACAGCCCAGCCGCTTTCATCAGCTTCCGTGTGGCATCATGAGCTTCACGGACCCACGATTCGATCTGCGATGGCTCAGGAGAATACTCCAGTTCAATCGACATCGTCCCCTGATAGTTCATTTCCCGAACAGCATTCAGGTACGGTCCAAAGTCCACCACACCACGTCCCGGCGGAAGGTCTCCGTGCTTCTTTCCATCACAGTCAGAAATGTGAATGTGAATCGCTCTGTCGCGCAGGAGGGCAACCTCACTCGCCGGCACATGAGCAAGGTGCAGGTGAGAAATATCCAGGTTCGCACACAGCGATGGATGGTTGGCGTCTTCCAGGAAGCGAACCATGTTGCGGACATTGTTCACGAGCGAAAGTGCAAATGGTTCCAGCTCCAGAGCGATCTTGAGTCCCAGTCGCTCGGCATAATCCGCAAGTCGACGACAGTTCTCGACACCAGTCTTCCACTGCTCAGCGGGCTGGATGACTTCCTGGTTCCAGATGTACTCCCCAAGGACAAGCAGCAAATTCTCCGCTTCCAGCTCGTAACACAGATCCAGAAAGCTTCGACACCGGTCCATATGAAATCGCTGTACGGAAGGATTGAAATCAATCAAGCCCGTGGCGACACAGCAGACCGAGACGATCGGCAGTTGAACCTTCTGGCATTCCTTTCGAATCAGCTGCCGTTCGCGAATGTCGATGTCCAGCGGATCAGTGAAGATGTCGATGCAGTCGAATCCCAGCTCTCGCGTTTTCTGAATGCCCCACGCGGTGTCTTTGCCCGCCTGAGCCCACGCGCTGTTGATGAGTCCTAATCGCATTTCTTTTCTCCCGGACTACTCAAGAATCCGAATGCAGGATGGCGAGACGACTTCGATCGGCGTGCCAACGAGCTTCAACCGACCATCGTCACCAATCTGAAACGTCGCCACATTGTTTCCCGGCATGTTCGCGCACAGCAGCGTCTTTCCGTCTGCCGTGATCACCAGATTCTGTGGCCCCTTCCCGCGGCTTGGTTCAATTCCAAGTAGAGTCAGCTTGCCATCGTCTGCAATAGAATACATCGCGAGACTGTCGTGACCCCGATTTGTCCCGTACAGGAACCTGCCATTCGGAGTAATCTTCAGGTCGGCACAATAAGACTCACCTTTGAAATCAGCGGGCAGCGTCGAGATCGTCTGCTTCTCAATCAGAAGTCCATCCGATGCGATGTACTCAAAGAACGTGACCGAATTGAGCAGTTCATTGATCACATAGAACTTCCGGCCATCGGGGTGGAAGATCGCATGGCGAGGTCCAGCCCCAGGCATCGTTCGGGCAAATGGCTGTCGAGCTGGCGTGAGTGTTCCTGTTGCTGAATCGAAGGCGTACGAAACAACCTGGTCGATTCCAAGATCGGCCGCAAAGGCAAAGCGGCTGTCAGGACTGATCACAAAGCAATGAGCATGCGGCTCTTTCTGGCGAGCCTCGTTGACACTGCCTCCGGTGTGCTGAACGAACGTCACAGGCTCGGACAGTCGCCCATCGGAATGCAGCCCATAAGAAATCACGCTGCCTGATGAGTAGTTCGCGACCAACAGTGCCTTGCCGTTTCGATCAACTTGCACAAAGCAGGATGCCGTACCGCGAGTCGTCTGTCGATTCAGCTCCTTCAGATGTCCATCCGGCAGACTGAGAGAGTATGACGCGATCTGCTCGTGCTTCTCTCCGCCAAACGTCTCAGCGTAGATGGAGTACAGAAATCTGTGGTCGGGCGAAACGTCAAAGAAGAACGGGTTGGGGATTCCCTTCGTCTTGTGAACCAGGCTCAGTTGCTGACCGGTCCCCATTTTGAAGGCCGAAATCCCGCCATCGTCGCCGCCCGCAAATGAGGAGACCAGCACAATCGGCTCTTCAGCTCTGGTGTCCGCGCAGAGTACCATCGTGATCAATCCCAACACCAAAGCGCATCGTCGAATGTGACTGTCGACTTTCGAATCAGAAGAACCCATACGTATTCTCCGCCGTTGTCAGTAGGAATTGCGTGGCACGACAAACGTCATCGTAACCGTTGCGTCAGGATTCGCCACGAAGAGCCCATCAACGCACCATCAACGCACCTCTGTTCCTCCCCTCGCCCCGCTTCGGGGAGAGGGGCCGGGGGTGAGGGGTTCTTAGATTCAACCGCCCCGCGACTCATCGCATCCTTCACAGCCGCCCGAATCTTCTCAATCACACGCCCGTCAACTCGCAATCACATCCTAACCCGGGATTCGTAAAACGCTGTAGCCGCGATGTCATCAATGGCGGCCAGCGCCATGCTGCTCACTGGGGCAGCCACAGGCGCATTCTCTGATTGTCGGGCGCCAGGGGAATGTCCTGTTGGTCATTTGAGGACAATTGAAGCTGAGGAGAGAAAGAAAAGCACATCTGCGATTCAGGCCCGGCAGGGCCGACAGATCCCCTGCCGGGGTCGATGGCCCCGGTCTGCGGACCTCGAATCTGCCAAGGCCTGAAAGGCCGACACAACCCGTTGGACTGATCGCGGCAATGTGTCAACCCTTCGGGCCTTGTGGACTGACTCGAGCTTCGTTTCCGGTGGCTTACGCACACCGGCAG
>JAEUII010000066.1 GCA_016795145.1 Planctomycetaceae bacterium | reverse complement strand
CAGTACCGAGCCCAGTTCTGCCCGTATTGTTCCGAACCAAGCAAAGTCTCCACGATTTCAGATCGACGGTTTTCAGACGGGTTCAGTCCGAACGCCGTGATCTCCCCTGGCGTTGCAGGGCGACCGACAATATCGAACATCACTCGTCGCAGGTAGAGGGCGTCATCGCAGGCCGGCACCGACGAGTCAACGGCATCTCCCCAAAGACTCTTGTCCACCGCCGCAGCAACAGTCTTCGAATCCGGCGGCGCCGCTGATGCCGAAACGCTGCAACAGACGATGACGATTGAAAACAGACAGAATCGATGCATGTGGGACCTCGTCTTTTCTGCGATACGTGAGGTTTCCGCGTCAGTATGAGTTAGGAATTGTGCCGCACGCCGACAGCTACAACGAGTTCAACCATCGGCAACTTACAAAGCGCCGAGGATTTTTTGCCAGATTCTGCGATTTCACCGCCAACCAGCCATCCTGGCGGTGCAAGTCACAAACGGCCGAACTCGCAAGACAATGGGGTTTTACCTAAGAGAGATAAAGCGATTTTGTCTTACAGAACCCCATGATTGGCCTGAAGTTCTGCTTGCGCAGGGTGCTACCGGCGTTACTTTGGAGCACATCATAGGCTCCGCGAGCCAGTGCAGCCGGGTCTCGCAACAACGACGCCGTACAGAGCCTCCAAACATGGCAGAGCAAGGACGTAGTGGATCTTGCTAAAGATCCTCAGTCGCAGCGTCTTTCTCAAGAGCCACGGCCCCAGTTTCAAAGCCTCACGAACCACTACTTCTCTTCCACAACCGGAGCAGACTCTTTCTTTTCCGGTACACTCAGCTCAAGGGCCTGTTTGTACAGATCGTCCAGCACAGAAGAAAACGCGCCGTTGCCGGGTTTGTCGACGAGGGCTTTTTCATACTGAGCTTTCACAAGATCCACTGAGATGGTCATCATCGAGTTGTGACGTACGCGAGTCACGACCGGTGCCTCGGGGTACATTCCCATCATCTTGGAATCCATGAATCGCACATCAGCCTGAATCGTTACCGTCTGCTGAGTTTCCGCCGTCAACGCAGCGGGCTGCAACAGGTGAAACTCCGTGCGTCCGTTTGCCGTCGCAAAGACGACAATCTTCGGGTCTGCCGCCGAAGAATCAGGAAGCCGGTGCAGGAAGACCAGCTCGAACTCACGCTCCGCTGATCCCTTCTCCTCCTTCACCGCAGTATCTCGCGTGTAGCGAAATCCAAGCAGCACGGTTCGGCACGCTCCCGGCGAAAACTCGGCATCGCCTTCCCAGATCGCTCCAACCGTGCGCAGTTCAGCAATCGACGACTGAATCATCGGTTCAGCGGGAATCGTCTTTTTCGAATCTGCCACTGCCACGAACGCTGCACGAACGGCCGGTCCCACGAAGGCTCGTTCCAAGGCATCCGCGTACAATTGTGCCTCAATCGTCAGCTGATGAGATTTGAGATAATCCTCAATCATGCCACGTGTCGCATTCGCCAGTGGCTGGTCTGCATCAGCCGATGGATGCAACTGAATCGTAAAGACCGGCTGCCGGCCCAGGACAGATGGCTCACCTTTCCGAGCTTTCGCGAGGGGCTGCAGCAACTCGACTCCAGGGTCCAGCAGTACGCAGGACGCTTCTGCTCCAGCATCACGATAGAGCATCGTAATATCGCGTCGCTCCCAGGGGATCTTCCGAACCAGCGCATAGTCCTGTGCCTTCGGGATCTGAAGATTGATGCCCGTCATCAGTCCCAGCCCATCGGACAACAAACTTCGCTGTGCCGAAGGAGGAACCGCTGGTGCCGTCGACGCTGCGCTGGAATCAGCGATCGCTTTATCTGGATCAGCCGCCCGTGCTTCAGCCGCAGCGATCTTCTTCTTTTCAGCCTCGGCCGCCTTCATCTGCATGTGAGTGACAACGTTGTAAGTCGTCACCCCCAAAAGCACGAACGAGGCAAACGCCATGATCTTTTGAATGTTCATGTCTCAATCTCGTATCTGACACACACAGGCGACAAAGGGAGTTGTGCAGGAAAAATCACTCATCGTGACACAGAAATCGGAATCGTGTGTCGCATCCGAAGACAGGTACAGGAAACTGGCAGGCAGGCTCGGCAGCGATCTGGTTCGTGGCGACTCATGATCAAACTCATTACGTGTCGCCGACATTTCGAGAATTGAAATGGTCGACGGCCCGCCCAGCGCTTTCCATCTGGCTTCACGTCGAATCCACTCTTTCCGAAGTCTCCATTCCTCCGCCTTCATTCCTGATTCATCACCAGGAAGCAAGGATGAGGCACTCGAAGTCGACGACATTTCGGACGTGTCGCTCAGCATGAATTGAAGCGCAGGCACGCTGAGTCGTTCCTGAAGCTCAATATCAATGCCCGCCGAAATGGCCTCCGACGAAACGACGGCCGCAGCAACGTTCCCGGAATGAGCCAGACTGATTCGCAGAGGTATCTGCTGATCGCCTCGACAAAGAACAGGCTGCCCATTGTCGAGCTGATGAAACTGGAGATCGTCGAGCCGAACGTTCAGTTCTTTCCGAAGGATGTTCTGCACGATACAACGAGCCAGCAGAAACTGAGTCTGCCTATGCACACTTCGAAAACGATCGCATCGTCTGCGACTGGCATCACTCAGTCTTGAATAACACTGCACGATTTCCGGCACTTGCCGCCAATCTCGCACCGTCTCGCTGAAGCTTGCAAAGCCGACCCAGCTGCCACATCGTAAAGGCCACGGATCCGCGTCGGCCCCATTCGCTGACAGGGATAACGTTCTGGAGAACTGCAGACTCATGCGGTCCTCCCGAATTGAGAAGACGACACCATTCGAATTCGACCGGATGCCAGGCCACTGAGGATCCCGATCATCCACAGCATCGCCATTCCAAAGTCGTAGCTCATCCACACCATCATCAGCGAAAAGCAGGCCATCGTGCCAAGGTAACAGCAGGCCGCAAGAGGAAACAATTGATCCGGTCGATCGCGAAACAGTGAATACCCGGTCGCGATAGCGCAAACAAAGAACAGAACCAAAGCGGCCAGTCCCACAAGCCCCAGTCGCAGCGACGTCAGAACGTAGGCGTTGTCCACAATCTTCATCCGCGTCGCCAGTTCTGCTCTCCCTTCGAGATATGGAATCTTCGGAGGAAAATCGGTCACCGCGACAGTACCAAATCCAAACGGGCCAGCCTTCAGGATCGCATCACGATACACTTCCATCAGCAACAGGCGACTGCGACTGCTTGAGTACTCCGCGACCTTGCCGTCCACTTCGATCAGCCGAATCTGGTGACCTCCTCCGGTCAATCGACTGACATTGTCAATCACTTCATTGGGGAACGCAGCCAGCAACGCGACACTGCAGACGGCAACAATCCCGACAGGCCACCGTACCCATCGATACAACATGCAGGCTACAACAATGGCTCCACAGGCAATGCTGAGCACCGGACTGCGAGAGACGGTTCCAGCAACACCTGCGCAGCAGATGAAAATCGCGACCAGAGCTTCGCCCTTCCTGTCGGTGATGCTGCGATTCTGCCACAAGTGAAACAACCAGGGAAACAGAACCGTCATCAACATTCCAAAGTAAATCGCGTGAGTCGTCGGACCGAAAGCTCTCTTAAAGCCCAGTCGCATTGCGTCGCGTTTCGCGAGTTCTTCCGGTCGATCTCCGAATAGCATTTCAAAAGGGTTCACTCGGAAAAAGGATTCAAAGATCGAACTCAGCGACAGCACAACGAGAACGCCTATCGCCCACGGCACCAGCGCGTCGAGATCGCGGCGATTACGAACACAATAGCGTCCCGCCACATACGGCAGCGCCCATTCTCCGTAAGCCCTTAACGGGACAGCCCACGACCAGCCCTGAGCCATTCCGTCTGCAACCACGGTGACGGTCCAAAGACATGCGACGCAGAAATCCAGCAGGGTCAACGGTGAGAGAATCTTGCCCGCTGGGTGGACGGCATAACCTGCCAGAGCAACGATGGTGACGGTCGTGGAGATTCCAAACGGCAGGCCCGCGATCGACTGCTTGACCCACGTCGGCAGCAGAAAACTCAGGACGACCACGGCTCCCATCGCAATCCCGGGGCCACGTCGAAAATAGAGAATGCCCCAAACGAGCAACAGCGCGGCCACCGATGCGACCCATCCCGTCAGCCCGCCCATCAATGGCTGCGTTGTTGAAACGCCAGACTTCGCAGCCTCAACGACCGCCAGCCAACCAGGTCCTGTCGCATGCATCATCCACATGACGCACCTCCATCAGGATCCTGCGGGTGAAGTAACCTCGCGACGAGTCGCCGACCAAACTCCTCTGTCTGCTCCTGACTCAGGTATCGAGCGAGAGACCGAATGCTCAACGTCATCCGTCGACAGGCTTCACACCCGGCGATGCTGAGCGGCACGAAATCCGCCGCAGGTGCAAATCCGGTGACAAATTCCAGCTTCATATCAGCGACGTACACACAACCCTCGCGCCATTGAAACGCGTGACGTGCTCCTCGCGTCACATCGCCGAGGCACGTCCACTGAAACGACGGGACCAGCCAGCCAAGTTTTCTTGCCATTCGAGCAATCGAAGGAAATCGGCGAGTTGACTCAAGGCCCCGAACAAAGTCAGCCCCGACGCCTCGCCCCCGCACATAATCCATCTCGGACTGCAGACCAGACAGCACTCTCTGGTCTTTCGACAGATCTTCGCACGAACGCCGCATCAGCGCGATTCCGAAGCGATTCGCAGCAGGCAGAAAGCGGTCGGACAGAAGTCGCATCTCGGTCGGGTTCAGAACCGTGACGAAGTGTTTCTTCGGTGCGCCACTCATGGCCGCGAACACGGCCATGCTCTCCGCCATCACAAGATCGTTCAGCCGACCATTGAACGATGCGAGTCGATCCAGGATTTGCTGGTATTCACTTTCATCGAGCCGGCATTCCCAGACATGCTGCCGCTTGTCATCCGTCTTTTGACGGCTTCCCCAGCGTGCCGTCCGGCCTCGAACTGTGACAAGGAAGTTTCGAATGGCTTCCCGAAGATTCGTTGGTTCCACATTCTTTGGCAGCGGAATCTGGTGGCGGTCCTTCAGTCGCTCAGGTTCCAGCTGAGGAAGTTTTGCGGTCTGACCGGTTCTGCGGCAGTGATACAGATGCATCCAGTCAGTCAAAAACTGACGCAGTCCATTTCCATCGACGGCCGCGTGATGAGCATCCAGCTGAAGCAGCACGCCGTCACTGTATCGAATCACTTCCAGCTTCAGGGCGGGCCGAATCCTCAGATCGATCGCGCCGTCAAACCGTTCCGGGATGGCCTCCAGCACAGAACCTGTGGACTGACAGACTCGCACAGGAACTGTCGCGTAGTCTCCTTCCGCCCCACGCCAGAACATCCCGTGGGGTTGAGTGTCCAGAGAACACAGCAGCAACGGATGCCGTTCAAAGGCTTCCGGAAGACAATTCACAATCTCATCCGTATCAGCATCTCCGCTGAAACGCAGGACAACACGAATGACCATTGGAGCTTCCGGCGTTTCACAGCTCCACAGAAACTCTTCGAGTGCCGTTGTCGCCATATTCTGCTGAGGAAGTCGTACCCGAGCGCGGACCATCTCCGTTCGATCATTCATTACCGATGATCTCAACGAACCGGATCCATTCACGAGACTTGCAGACACGCACTAACCCTCAGCATCAGATTCGAACCAGAATTCCACCGTCAACGGCAATCACTTGTCCCTGAACCAGATCGCTTAGCGGACTTGAAAGGAACAAGACGACGTTCGCCACATCGGCCGGCGTCAGAGTTTTCCCCTTCACCAGCATCAGTTCATCTGCCGCCCGCAACATTTCCTCTGAACCCGGCAGCGTTTGAATGGCCTGAGTCGCCACAATTCCTGGCATGACGGCGTTCACGTTAATTCCCTTTGCACCAAGCTCCATGGCCAGCGCACGCACCAGGCTTTCCAGCGCTGCTTTGGACGCACCGATCAGCCCATAGTTTGGAATCGCGCGAACGGAACCATGACTGGAAACCGCAATGACTCGGCAGGGACTTTCTGCTTTCTGGAACAGCGGCAGCGCACATTGTGTCAACCAGATGAGCGGAGCCGAGTTCATTCGCAGGATGCTGTCGAAGGACGCGGGCGTGGCTTCCATAAGCGGTCGAAATCCGCCAGCAGCCGCATTGCTCACGACGATATCGAGCCGTCCAAACTGCTCATCAATCAACTCCATCATCGCTTCGACGTCGTCACGTTCCGACACATCAGCGCGAACCGCGATCGCCTCACCACCGCAGTTCTGAATCTCCTGAGCAACCTTTTGAGCATCTTCGGGGGAATTCAGAAAGTTGACGACAACACTGGCGCCACAGGCCGCCAGCCGTTCTGCGCTTGCACGGCCAATCCCGCGAGATGCTCCCGTGACGAGCGCTACTTTTCCAGCAAGATCAATCATGTGGCTCCTCCGTCCTGCAGACCCTGGACCTGCTGGGCAACAAAAGTCTCGAAGAAGTGGAGTCGTTCTTCGCAACGTCCCAGGATCCCGCGTGCTTTCGCCGCTCTTTCCCCTCGCTGAATCACGGGGTACATCCGGATGTCCTCATTCAGAATCTGCCATGTCAAAATGTTCGTGAATTTTCCCCAGCCCCATGAGATCAAACGAGAGAGAGGGTTTCTGCGAGCGGCCATCCGGCGATACTGCCAGATCCCTGAAACAGAGGCCTGTGATCCCGCTGGACTGACGGTCTGGACCAGGGTCAGTGAATCGGTGTGAGAGATCAAGAGATTGGGCAGCACGTGATGATGCTCGTACCGTCCGGTGAAGGGAACTCCCAGGATCTTCAAAACACACTGCTCGATAGATTTCAACAGATGGTCAATCCATCGCGGCGTGTTGAACGATGTTCGGAAAGTCGAAGTCCTGCCTCCGAAGGCATGTTCGCTCTTGTCTTCACCAGGGTCTTCACTAAATGTTGCCGGATGCACTTCGGGGATGTGATAACTTTCAAGAGATGCCTCGACAGGAATCTTCCAGTTGGCGTCAAACACGACATCGCGTCGCATCGCCAGGGTCCAGTCACTGCGATCAGTGATCTGCACAATCCGATCGAACAAGTCTCCCAGCCAGTCTCTCAGCGCAGGACCATTCTGACTGAGGCGTACGAAAATCAGGTCGCCACATGTTTCGACGCTGTATTCGGTCAGTCGATATCGCTCACGGTCGAAACCCGGAAAATTCTGCGAGGCTGGAATACGACGAGTCCTTCCGTCGCTGCCGAACTCCCACCCATGAAACGGACATTTCAAACGATCGGACTGCCCTCGCGAAGCAGTCACCAGACTGCAGTGGCGATGGCTGCACACATTCAGAAACGCCTTCAATGTGCCATCGAAGTTTCGAATCAAAATCGGCGTGCCAGCGACCTCGAACGACAGATACTGCCCGGTCTGTGAGATTTCCGAAACACAACCGGCAAACATCCAGCTTGTCGCAAATACCGTTCGCTGTTCACGCACCATCATCTCTTCCGAACAAAACTCATTCGGAGCGAGTGGTGATTCAAAGGAAACTTGCGACTGGTACATCTTCGCTTCAGGTTCGAAGTATTTTGATCATCAACTACGTAACAGCAGGCTCAGACAGCCATCCGGTCCGACAGGAACCCACCTGCAACAACACGTCACCATTCTGCCCCGTCAATTCGAATGACCACGTAGCTCCACGGTCGTCAACTCGAACCAGCGTCGTGCGAACATCACAGGGCTCACCCGGATCCGGCAAGCGTCCGAACTGAACTCCGAGAAACTCAACCGGCAAACTCAGCTTGCGATACATTCGGACATTGGCGAGACCGATCAGGTACAGGCAGGCATCAAAGGTAGAACTCGGCGACAGAAATCCGGTCGCTCGCTCGCCACCAAACAACTGCACTGCGGCTGATGCAGCGATTCGGCCGACGATCTGCTGCTCACCGAGCTTGTACTTTCGCAGTTCCTGAAAGACAGGCCCGTGCCATACGTGAGCATCCGGCTCGGCATACCGCACTTTCTCCCATGAAGCCCTTGAAGCGTCCCTAACACCTGATGCGGTGCTCTTCGGGATCGCGTGCGTGTCTGATGATGGAGATGCGAAGACAGCGCGAAAATACTCGCGTCCTTCTTCAACCAGCCGTCCATCACGCCGGCGAACGTCGGCGAGCAGACGAGCAACCACCTGACCATTCTCCTGCAAACTCGCTTCCAGCACGACGGCTATCGGATCATCAGTTGCAAAGCGAATGGCCTGACGGGCCGTTGCCGACAGACAGTTCTTCATCGCAACATTTGTCAGAACACTTGCCGTCTCAGCCATCATTTCGATCGCGACCACGAACGGAAGGACCGGACGACCGCCGACTCGATGTTGCGTCAGAAACGCATCAGTCACTGGATTCAAAGTCACCTGCGTGACACACCGTGTTCGACTTTTCTCTGCAGCCTTCAGGGAAACCAGTGGATAGCCCACCGGCCGTGAATCACTGGATGAAAGTCGATCTGCCGGAAAGAACTTTCGAAAATACTCTTCGTCCGTAATCAGAACTTCGCTCTCGTCCCCGCCGTATTCCAGTTCGTTCAGGAAGTGATCCATGCCTTCTGCGGCCGGCATGAATCGCATGTCGATCATCTCCAGCGCCAGTCTGGCTTCGGGCTTCGTCGCCATCCCGATGTCGCCCCAGGCGTGCCAGTGAAACGTGACGCTGCGAGTCGTTGGGCGAGCCGCGCGATATCCATCGACGATCTTCGCCATCATGTCATTCGCAAGTGAATAGTCCGTGTGACCATTCGCGCCGAAGCGTCCACTAATGGACCCGAAGGCAACGAACCATTCCAGTTGGTCCGCCATCGTCGCTTCCATGAGAGCAACGGTACCATCAATCTTTGCCTTCAGACACTGCCGGACTTTGTCGGGGCGTTTCCGGTCAAACCGCGAATCCTGCCCAAAGCCAGCACCATGAACGACACCATGAATGGTTCCATCCACTCTTCGAATGTCCGAAAGAACAGCTGAGACTTCTGCAAATTCCCCTACGTCACAACAGTAGTAACGGGCATCGATCCCGCGAGCAGCGCAGTCGGCCAGCGTCCGATGAATTTCGATGGCCTTCTCCATGCGACGCCACGACTCAATCGGGCTCTGTCCCTCCGATGCCGCCTGCTGCATGATGCGCCGGCGCAGCGCCGCCATGTCACGCTCGGCTTCCAGAATCACAGCTGCTGATAATTGTGGAGCAGGAGCAGTGCCCAGAAGTCGCAGCTTTAATCCATGTCGAACGGCAAACTCCTGCGAAATCGCAGCAGTGATTCCACGACCACCACCAGTGACGATCCAGGTTCCGCCACGTGTGATCTGGTTTGGCTTCTGCGGCCGTTTTTCCGGCATTGGTGACGGGACGGCTTGAACGGTCTTTCGAACTGGAACCGAACTGCCAGACGTCGTCGGGCCAAAAGTCGGCGTTTCGAGTGCAATTTCCATGTCATAGGACGGAACGGCAAGTTCGCGCAGGACACCCGCAACGATTTGCCCGGATGTGAGTTTCGCCGACGCATCGACAACCTTCATCGGAGTCGTTCGAAATCCTCGCATCCATGATTCAATCAGCATTGCCTTGATCAGCCCGCCGATCGCTTCAAAGGACTGAACCCGCTGTCCGCTGAATCCGAAATCTCCGCCAAGTCGTGTCACGGCAATGACGCTGGCCTCATCCATCATGTTTGCCGCAATCATGCGCTGCATCCAGAGCTGACAAACGCGAAATGGAACTTCGAGCGCCGCAGAACGACGCCCATTCCATTCGGCCGATTTCAACGCCTGCGCGGCGTTGTCGTCGAATGCCATGGTCAGAAACAGGTGCGGCGTCTCCTGCTTCTTCCACAGAACATCAAGCGATGCTTCAATCGATTC
>JAEUII010000055.1 GCA_016795145.1 Planctomycetaceae bacterium | reverse complement strand
GTTGTGATACCGAATCTACGCATTTCCTCAGGGACTTCTCAGGCCTTTTTTGAAATCTCAAATGCACGAGCGGGCGAGTTCGCTTGGTTGAGGTCTAGGTGCTCAATTCTTAGTGGTTGTCATCCTCAGTCGATGCTTCTTGCCTGGGAGTACCCCTTTGCTTTGACGCGGGCCAGGTCGAGCGAAAGATGTGTCATCGGATCACTGCAGCCGCTGCAGTCCTGGGACTGCAGCGCCATGGTCTCACCCATTGAGCGAACCAGAACCACATCACGGAAACGCTCCAAAACCCAAGGCTTTTCGCACCATCTGCTGTGATCGAGATTGAGGTTTTGCCTTTTCATTTCTCACGGCACGAATTTTGAAAATGGGTTCCTCGAACGTCCAAATCAGGTACTTCGAGGAGATTGCTGATGTCGCTTCCTTCCGTGACAGCCGGAGATGCTGGTTACGCCCCGTTGCCAGAGGAATTGCCTGCGAATGAGTCCGTGCATACGAATTCAGTGGCCGGGCCATCGGTGCTCGAAAGGTTCGTTGCGAACTTTTTGAACGAGACAAACATCAAGTGGCTGCTGGTGCTGGGTGCAGCCATTGTATTTGCTTCGTCGCTGATGCTGGTTGGACGTGAATTTGAACATTGGCCAGCAAGCCTGAAGTATCTGACGATCCTTGGTTACACCGCATCAATCTTTTGTGCTGCGGAAGTCGGAAGGCTGCGGCTTGGTCTGAAAGCGACGTCCCGAGTCCTGCATGGGCTCACTCTGTTTTTGATTCCCATCTGCTTTCTGTCTCTTCACTGGGCCTCTTCGTCTGGAATACTCGGAAGTCGCATGGCGGTTGCGGAAGCGATCGGGCTGGCGATTCCGGCAGCAGCGTTCGCCTGGTTCGCGTCGGCACGCATCCTGACTCTGATGCTTCGCGAGCATCAGCCGACGTTTCATGCGTCGTATGTTCTGCTCTCCATGTTCGGAGCCCTGCCGGTCATCAGTCACCCAATGCTTGCTCTGTTTGCTGGCGCTGTTCTTTGGGGGATCATGTCGGTTGGGACCATCAAGGTGAATCGCCATATCTTCTGGCTGGCGGAAGAGAACCGATGGCCTCGCATCTTTGCCTTTTTTCCGTCGCTTCTGCTGGGAGTACTCTTCCTGCTGACCACGGGACTTCGATGCGTGCCACGAATGTCGCTGGAGTGGGTTGGCTTCGGATGCACTCTGGTCGCCGCCACGATGCTCCTGACAGCTCGGACGGTTTCGCAGGTGTTTCGCCAGAGAACGGGTGATCTCGTACGGCCACTGCCGTTCTCCATCGTGCTTCCTCTGTTCTTTGGGCTGAGCGTTCTTGCTGCTGGTGTTGGACTATCGTTCTCTCACTTTCCACACACGTTTGCACTCGTCCCGTCCTGTGCGGTCGCGACGATTCTGTTGATGAACGCTGCCCAGGAAACTCGTCACCGAGCATTCGTCTGGGCCACGCTGGTCATGATCACAGTGACGTGGCAGTTTTCTCCGACTCTGTTCCGAGGACTCGCGATGTCCGTTGGTCGTTCGGTCGCAACGGCTCTGAATCAGCCCCGTCTGCCGATCGCGTTTTATGGGCTGACATACATTCCGTTGATTGTTGGCATGAGTGCGTTCTATCGATTGGCCGGGTGGAGAGATTCCGGCTCATTGCTTCGCCCTCTCGCAAATTACTCTCTTGGACTGACCGTACTGCTTCAGATCATCGCACTGACTCATCCGGTCGCTGCGTTCATCGTTTCCGCCGTCAATGTTGCCGTCTTCCCGCTGATTGCATGGCTGCAGCGTCGCGACCAGATTGCTCACCTGTCACTTGTCTCTCTGCTGCTCTGTGCTTTGACTGGCATACAGTTTTGGAACTCTGTCTTCGTCACTCATTATGGCATGATTGAGACCATCATGCTGCTGGCGGCACTCGGCTCTGTCCTTGCGATTACTCGAGTGACCGATGTCATGGTGAAGTGGATCAGTGCGAACGCCGCCGGACTGCAATCCGACGATTCTGCGGCTCGACTTCCCGCAAACATCGGCGAAGTGACTGGCTTGATGCTGGCATTCATTGCAGGAATCTCATGGATCGTGGGAGTGATCCATGAAGAGTTCGCGTATCTGAACAATCCTGTTTCACTGATGCATGCCGTTCTTCCGCTTGTCACGTTCTCGATCCACGTCCTTCGCACGCGGCAGTTGATGGCGAGTTATGCCTTCTGGCTGCTTCTGCTGTGTGGCGGAACTCAGATGTGCCTGCTTCTTCAGGTCCCGGCATTGTCCATTGTGAACGTGTTGACGACCGTCATGGCCGTTTCGTCACTGGCTGGCAGTCTCTATCTAAGGCATACCCTGGGAACTGCAGCGTTTCCGCGAAGTCCGTTGATGGCGGATACTCTGGAACTGACAAAGGCACCAAGTCGAATGGCTGCCTTTGTGATTCCGTTTAACACACTGTCAGTTGCTTCTCTTGCTGTCGGGATCGCAGCGTTTCACCTGCCCACGATGGGGCGATTGATTTTCCTGCATACCGCGATGCCTTCGCTGTACGCTGCCGTGATCTCTGTACTTTGGATGGTCGCAGCAATGTTCCTGCTCAGGAACCGACTGGCGGCCATTGTCAGCGGCTTTGTGATGCCCGTTCTTTCGACCGCCGTCGTCGCGTCGCTTGCTGCCGGGTACTCAGTCTCGAGTACCACGGCCATTATGACGATGACCGTCACCTCGGTTGCTGTGTTTCTGGCACTTCGCATTTCGCAGACCGACTGCGTTCGGTTGTGTCGTGAGTGTTCGAAAGTGTGGATGCTGGGACTGACGATTGCCTCAATGGCCTACTTCACTCTCGAGATGCGGCTTGTTGCCGTGATGGTCTTTGGCGCACTCTCGCTGACGGAGTTCCGAAGTTACTCAAAATCGTCACGGACGTTCCTGGCGATTCTGTTCAATCTGCACGCGATCCTGGTCGTTCCGGGCATCCTTGAACTGCCAGGCCTTGAGTTGCTGTTTGAACATGGGACCCGGGTTGGCGTGCAGCTGCACCTGCAATACCTGTTCTTCGCATTGTTGTTGAGTACCTCCGCCTTTCAGTGTCTGGAGAGATTCCTGGATCGCGGGCTAAGTGCGACATGGATCATGTTCCTGCATGTGGGAGCGTTTGCGATTCTTCTGATGACAACGTTTCAGGGGTATCCCGCGGCTTCTGGTCTGGTTGTGATGAGCCTTGGGTTTGTGATTGCGGCCGTGTCGGAACTGGCGCATGCGATTCGAATTCAGTCGGAACGATCTGTCTGGATGTTCTTCGCAGTTGCCGGCAGCGCGATCTTCTGGATGATCTCCAACCAGGTCTTTGTTCCCGGTGCCGGCTCTGTGCAGCTTCTGATGTTTCTGGCATCTGCGGCCATCCTTGCGACCAGCCGGTACTCGCAGTCACGTGACTCACTCAAAGTGATTGCGGAGCCGTTCCGCAAAGTCGGTATCGTGCTGCCAACGATTGTTGCTGCACTGGCTCTCCGAAAACTGTGCATCGACGAACGAGAACTGGTGCGAGGGCTACAGGCTCTTGCCGTCTTCGGATGTGCCGCTCTGTACTTTCACCAGTGGGTACTGACTCGAAAGAAGAGATTTCTGCTGCACTCGGGAGCCATCGTCAATCTGGGATTCATGTGCCTCTGGAGAACACTGCAGATTTCCGATCCGCAGTTCTACATGGTCCCGGTCGGGTTCTCGATCATCGGGCTCGTTGAGATTCTTCGACTCGAATTGCCTCGCAGTGCTCACGATCCGCTTCGATACATCGGTGCACTGACGATTCTTGTGTCGCCTGTGTTTCAGGTTCTGGATGGCAGCTGGATTCACATGCTGTCACTGATGGCTTTGGGAGTACTGATTGTGCTGCTTTCCATTGGTCTGCATCTGAAAGCTCTGTTGTTCACCGGCACGGCCTTCATTGCTGCGGATCTGATTGCGATGAGTGTTCGGTCATCGCTCGACAGTCCCATTCTGCTGTGGCTGGGAGGACTTGCCCTGGGGTTGGGTGTCATCGGAATTGCAGCGTTCTGTGAGAACCACCGAGACCGAGTCCTCTCACGCATTCGCCATCTGACGGCAGTGCTGGCGACCTGGGAATAAGTGACGTCGCGAGACTTCTTCATGCTCTCCTTTGCGACGGTACCCGTGATGCGCAATCGCGGTCTCGCAGAGGATCTTCGTTGTCAAGTCGTGAGTTTGTTTTCTGTTCACAGACTTTGGTGTTTCACTTCCTGATAAGGAGTTCTGTTATGAAATGGTTGACTCAGTTCAGTCTCATTATGCGTTCCGGATTGACTTCGTTGACTGAGAAGTTCGAAGATCCGGAAAGAACGCTGCATCAGCTTCTGATCGACATGGAAGAAGAGCTCGACGCAATTCGCACCAAAGTCGCAGAGGCGATCGCGGATGAGATTCAAATGCGAAATCGAGTGGAGCGTGAACGGGCCGATGTGACGAAGTGGAACGACCGGGCGGCTCAGGCGTTGAAGCGAGGCGATGAACATTCCGCGAGGTCATCACTGGATCAGAAACTCGCTGCCCAGCAGAGAACGGACAGACTGGAGCAGGAACTGGAACGTCAGCAGGATGCCGTACGCAAACTGCGAGATGCCGTGGCGGACCTCGAAGACAAGATCCGCCAGGCTCGTCAGAAGAAGACGCTACTGACTGCTCGCCTGGCGCGAGCGGAATCCAGTCAGAAGATTCATGATGTCCTGGAACGTGCCAGTTCACAGTCCGCCTTTGCTCAGTTCAATCGTCTCGAGGAAAAGGTCGAACGTCAGGAAGCACTGACGGAAGCGTGGGATCGAATGGATGGGAAAGATCCTGATGCCCTGGAACTGGAACGACGAATGGAGGCTGAAGAGCGAAAACAACAGCTGGCGTCTGAGCTGGAACGACTGAAGGCGTCGATCGGTCAGGCGGGTTAGAGGCAAGCGAGTGGGTAACGACTGAGGACAGTCGTTCTACATTGGTAGAGCGATTGTCCCAATCGCTTTGGAGTTCTGGTCAGTGCTTCTTCCTCAGGGCGGAGGGATCTTTAGCAAGATCCACTACCGGAATTCAAACTCATTGCCTGGGAAGACGCACTCGAATCTGCAGAATTCGCTGGAGTATAGAAATTTCCTGCGAAAACTGCTGTTCCAGAAAATTTGACCTCTGCGCTAGACTACGGGTAAGCGTCAGCGAGAGCATTGTCGTGGTGATTTGCAGACTGAGCAATCGGTTTGTCAACGTCGCCACGGAAAACCTGAGCAAGGAAGTGCCAGGGGGGCCACTAATGCACTGTCGCTGACTTCCTGGATTCTCGAGGGAAAGGAGCCCGACATGCAATTCCTGCGTTGCAACGAACTGTGCCGCTCGCTGCTGACCGCTATCGTGACTGTCACGATGGCAACGACCGCTGTCGCTCAGACAAGCCGTATCAGCCGAAACGAAACCGACATCAATGAACTCAGCCGACGTATCGCGCCGGGTGAGATCGGAAACATCGACGACCTTCGATCACGTTCGAACCTCGGACAGTCTCGATCCATCGATTATACAAAGATTGACCGACGTGCCCTCACGAATCTCGTGAAGGAAGCGTATGACGAGTCTGACCGCCTTTATAGTTACCTCGATGCAGACTACCGTCGGTACCCGCAGCTTCGCTCTTTGCTGTCAGACCTGAGTCAGCTACGTAAAGCAACGAATCGTGTTGTCCAGGATCTGAACGCCAATGTGGACTTGTCGATTGTCGTTAACGGTTTCCGCGAAATTGATGCCGACTGGCGACTGTTCTCTTACCGAATGTCACAGGCTCGTGGTCTCAGCAGCAACACCAAGCAGAGCGTTGAACGCATTGATGGAATCGATCAGCGAATCGGACAGCTCTTCGAGGTCGATCCATCACTTGATCAAAAGACTCTGCTGCAGCAGCTGGCGGCACTCGAAAGCTCACTCTACAACCTGAGCGATGAGCTGAGCCGAGACACGAATGGTTACAAGTTTGTCACGTCAAGCCGAAAGCTTGAGCAGCAGATCGCACGGGTCGAAACTATGGTGCTCGATAACTACCCGTACGAGCGGATCGTTGGAGAATACAACCGATTCGAAGGCGCATGGGTAACTTTGATGGAGCAACTGGGAACTCTGCGAAACAGCTACGTCGAACGTATGATTGCCCGCATTGCGGATTCGGACTACCGCGTTCATGAGCTGCTGTGGATTGAGAATACGACCAGCCGAGTTCAGCTGAAGCAGACCGCCGACGCGCTGATTCGCGATGTGGATGAATTCTACAACCGAGCTCCGCTGAAACTGCTGCTCAGCATTAAGGATGCAGGTCAGGCGCTTCAGGTGGCGAATGATTTTTATGGAACGGTTCAGAACTTCCAGAGCAATCTGGAGAACAACGAATCGGACGCTCAGCTTGTAGAAAGCTATCGTTACATCGAAGAGTATGGAAAGTCGTTTATTCGGACGTTCCGTCAGATCAAGAGCCAGGCCGCGATTGTGGTGCTGACCGAGATCGAGGATGGAATTGCAGCTCTGCGACGAGAACTGAATCTGGGTGGAACTGTCTCGCAGGTTGATACAGAACGACTTTACACGATCGCTGCATCTCTCGAAGATCTTGCTGACCAGGTGGAACTGGACATCCGCCAGTGGATGAACCGCGAACGTCCCACCAATCGCAACGAAGTTACTGCCGCCGCGCAGGCCTTCACCAAGCGGACTCAGAGAATCCACCGCATGCTCGACAGCGAACCTCGCCTGCAGGAGCTGCAGCGAGAAACCGAGAGCCTGTACACAGAATGGCGTACGCTTTATGGCTATTTCAGCGGATGTAAGAACCCAAGCGACCGAGCGAATCTGTCGTATCGATCCAGCTTGGTTAAAGATGATCTGATGGAACTGGACAGCCTGCTTCGCCTGTAGGCTTGATTGTTCAGCAGTCAGAATCTGAGTGTAAATTATCGGCCGCCGTTCCTGTGATGGGACCGGCGGCCTTTTTTCTGCGCCCCAACCGGTGCACCGACAAACCAGCCAGAGCCATTCGGCGGCAACGCCCCAGGCTCTAATGAGCAAATCGGTCGGACAAAAAATGAGTGAAAAAAAAGGCGAGCGGGGCGACGTCAGTCCCCTGATTGCGTTTCTGCCATTTGCGATTCCTCTGCCCCTCCGGCGAGCGGGATGCGTCAGCTTCCCGGTACACCCCGCTGCCCTGATCCGTCACCCCCGCGCACGTGGGAACGCAGCACATTTTGAAACCGCAGATGAACGCAGATCATCGCAGATAACGCAAACCGCATTCCTCCCATTCGTACCGCCCAGATCCGGGCCAAAGGCCCAGCCATTTACCTAGCCTGGGCCAACGGCCCGGCAGTTTGGAGTGGCTGTCATTCGACATGTGCGACCATCCCCTCGAATCGAAGCAACAATTGCTGCATTCCCGTCAGCAGTCAAACATAGAACCGTGCTAGCGGCGTTCGCAAGCCAAACAAAGGGTGACAACGCCGTCTCCCACGGGTAAATTGCAGCGTCAGAGGATTCGCCACCGTGATGAATCCCGCAAGAGCCCACACCGCTCACAAAGCGGCAAAGTTCAATGCACGAACTATGCGCCGGCTAATTGCCTGATGCATGGATCGCAATTCGTTTGCCGCAGAATTAGACTCGAGACTGAAAATGGCTTCCAGAGTCGCTCACTATCGCAACGGTTTTTCACGTATCGAGGTCTGCGTCGTCTTAGTCACGCTCGGCTTGCTGGCGGCGATCACAATTCCGGCAGTTCAGAGTGCTCGGGAATCAGCTCGTCAAACTCAGTGCAGGTATACCCTCAAACAACTTGCGCTTGCACTGCACAACTATCACGATGCGATGGGATCATTTCCTTATGGTTGTATCGGGAATCCAGTTCTTCCGGCTGAAAAGCGGTGGAGTTGGTATCTTTGTCTTGGCAACCACTGGGGGCATTACGGCACGCCGATCATCGACTATACTCGTCCATGGGATGATCCCACATTGCGTCCATTGAGACTTCACACTTGGCGCAACGAGCCCTTTGAGGAATTTGATGTTCCGCTTGTTCCCTTCCCAGTGATCAAATGTCCGAATGGTACTCGTAGTGTTTACTCCGATGGCCAGCCTCTCACAGATTATGTTGGCACAGCCGGCATTGCGACTGACGCGGCACTTCTACCTCGGAGTTCCAATCGTTCCGGAGTCTGGGCATACAATGAACGCAGTTCGCTCGCGGACGTAAAGGACGGCATTTCAACGACGCTGATCGCGATCGAAACGAATACCCAAAACGGCTGTTGGCTTGCGGGTGGCTACGCCACGATTCGAGATTACTCTCCGGATGACGCATCAATCGGGCATGATGGACAGTTTGGCGGGCTGCACCATGGTGGCGGAATGGCAGTGTTTGTTGATGGCCATGTCAAATTTCTTGCTGACGCAATATCTCCTGACGTTCTTACATCATTACTCACGATTGCTGGCTCGGAAACAGTGGCAGACAGCGCCGTGATGTCACCATAATGACAGTGAACCAAGTAAGGCTTTGACTTCGCGACGAGCGAGGTGAGGGCGTGTTGTTTGGTTGGTGGTTGAGCGTGGTGGGCTTGTGGCTGAGCGAGCCTGGGGAGCCAAAGGTCAAGGCCTGTGTTCAGGAAGGCCGGTTGTGGCTGTAGGCTTGCGGCGCCTTTGGGAAAAGCAATTTGAGGTCACTCGGTGGGCTGACGTTCGACGGCCATTATTTTTTGTCCCTCATCTTTTGTCCGATGAGTTCAATGGTCACGTTGCCTCTTTGGAGGCGAAACGTGGGATGCGGCGGGGCCCTCCCCCGAACTTGCTGGCGCTCGTTCGACCCCTCCCTGACTTCGTCTGGGAGGGGAGGGTTTATTGACGTTTCGACCAAAGCGATTCGGCACCGAATGGTGGCTATGCTGACTCGGATGGTGATGAAATTCGATGGTGTCGCCGAGCCAGTCGCAGCGTAGGATGCTGGCATCGATTACGATAACGAGCACCGCTGCGCTGAGCACGAGTACGAGGTGAAGCACAAGGTCAGGGAATCACAACAAAGGAAGAGTTGCAATCAGGGGACTGACGTCGCCCGCTCGCCATTATTCTATGTCACTCATCTTTTGTCTGACCATTGGTCTCATTGCGGTTGCGTTGGTTTTACCATGTGCGCACATGGGCTTCCGGCGCCTGCGGCACACGCACTTCGTACGTGCTACCCGTTGGGTGCGCGGCCACAAACAGGGTGAACTATCCAATGATTTCGCGACGGTGATTCACGTAATCCCAAACGACGAAACGATCGAGGTCATTACCGGCTGTGAAGAAGACTCGCCCGCCGGTGCTTTCGGCGAGGCGATGGGCGAACTGAACATCTTCGTGAGACTGTGACCAGCTAGGCAGCAGGAAGATGTTGATCGTGATGCCTTCTCGCTTGCAGAGCATCCCTTCTCTCTTTGTGGCTTCTTCTGTTTTCGGATCAGGTGGATACAGCATATACAGCAGACTGCCTTCGAAGTGCGCTGTCGGCAATCCATCGGTGATCAGGATTACCTGTCGGTTCGGCGAGTCCTGAACGGCCAGAAGCTGACGGGACAGCTGCAGCCCGTGTTGGATGTTGGTGAAGTGAGGAGGAATGTGAACTTCACTCACATCTTCACGACTCATGTCAGCACGCAATCGCACCACCGGGCTGGTGATCGTCGGGATCTTTGGCATCAGCGAGACCAGTTCACCCGGCGGAACGACTTTCGCAAACGTGTGCATCTCGATGAAGCGAAGAAAGTCGCCTGGATACTCTGACGTGATCAGGCCGTTCAGCGCAAGAGCCATACGTTTGACGTTGATGTACTGCCCGTCGTATCGCATGGAGCCGCTCATATCCATCAGAACAACCGTCGCACACTTGGGATTGTTTCGCGTCTGGTGAATTTCAATATCGCGTTGTTGCAGTCGAAGCGGGCGCTCCGTGCCCTGCCGAAGCATCGCGTTCATCAATGTCGTCGGGATGTCCATTTGAGTGACGGAATCGCCAAACTCCCAGGGCCGAGTCCTCTGCAGCTCCGCCACGCCTTCACCCGTCACCGGGCCCTGATGACGCCCCGTACGCGATGCCTGAAGGTTACTGAAGATTCGTTCCAGCAGTCGTCCCTGGAACATTCGGTAAGCCTTGGGAGTCAGATGCATCTGACCCTGCTGACTAACCAGTCCCTGGTTTTCCATGAGCTGCTTCAATTGCTCTCGCATCTTCTCCTGAAACTGATTGAGGTTTTGAACCATCTCCGGATCAGCAAACTCGCTCAGTCCTTCAAGGTCGACGATGGCGATCTGAGCATTCTGTTTCGCGTCTTCCAGTTGCTTCAGCAGTTCATCAATCTTCTGCAGTTCTGCAAAGAGCTCGATCGCCTCAGGAACACTCATCGACTTCTGGCCGGTGAATTCGTACTTCGCTGCCAGCATGTCGACCTGGTATTTTTCTCCCATTGTTTCCATCAGGCTGACGAGTCGTCCCGCGAATTCCGGTTCGGAACGTTCTGCGCGATACCAGAGGCGTTCTAAGTCGTAGATTTGTTCCTGCTTCAATGCCTGCCAGAAGCTCTTCGAGAATTTTCCCGGCGGCCGCGCCTGACGAGCCGCATCGGCCATTCGACGGACAGACTTCTTCTGGACTGAGTCCGTTTCCCAGGTGCTGAGGATCTTCTCTTTTCGCTCCTTCAGCATCTTGATCAGAGCATCAAGGCTTGGTCCGAGTCCGGCGAACTGACCGGGATCCAGTCGAATGGCGTTTGCCAGTTCTTCTTCCGTCAGCTCTCGCATCGAGCCATAGGCCAGCATGTGTTCAAATGCCGGCGACAGAAGATCGGGTGGCGGAGAGTGCGGCGATGGAATCGATTTCGGATCGTATTGCTGGTAGGTGTGGATAATGCCACCACGGTGTTCCGATCCAGGGCTTGGGCTCATGGCTGATTTGACTTCCGCAAAGGACGGCAACAGGAACGTTCTGTGGTCACAATCCGCACGCTATTTTAGAAGCGATTGGTCCGCAGACCAGCAGTGTCCTTCGGCAAACTTGAAACCTCACCGTTTCAGCGTCAAACTGCCGCCTCTTCCATCTGATGCCCACCGTGCGAAAACGTTCGCGCCGAGCATACGCCTACCCTGTTTTCTTCGAGCAACGCAATGAAACGATTCACGAGATTCCTGACCGCTTTGGCACTGGCCAGCGCGTCGTCGTTTGCGATGGCAGACGACATTTTTACCTGGAATTTTGATAAGCCAGACGCTGGCTGGACACCAAACGGAGATACCGAACTTTCGGTGAAGGATGGCAGTCTTCATCTGAAATCGAAGGGCAAAGATCCGTATTTCTCGGCACCTGTTGACGGGCGTGCGGGTGAACACAAGCTCGTGATCAGTGCGAAGTTTCGAGGGAACGCTGACATTCAGGTCTTCTGGACAACAGAAGCGTCACCGAACACCTCGGAAGACAAATCAGTCCGCACGGAGCTACGAGGATCTGACAAGGAGTTCCGTTCGGCGAAAGTCTATTTCGCGACCGACTCCCCAGTGACTTCTCTGCGAATCGACCCGTTCAGTCGTGGCGGCGAAATGGAGATTGATGCCATCGTCCTGACCGATGAAGCTGCTCCAATTCCCCAGGCAACACCGGTGAAGGACATCAAGGTTGCTGAAGGATTTGAAGTTGAACTGCTGTACTCAGTGCCCTACGAAAAGATGGGCTCATGGGTGTGTATGACTCCTGATCCAAAAGGCCGCCTGATCGTTTCTGACCAGTACGGCAAGTTGTATCGTCTGACGCCACCGGCAAAGGGATCTTCTGATGCGATGAAGATCGAACTGATCAATGTCGATGTCGGGATGGCACAGGGACTTCTGTGCGCGTTTGACAGTTTGTATGTCATGACGAACAGCGGCGATGCTCCTCGTGTTGGCCTGCATCGAGTTCGCGATACCAACGGCGATGATCAGTATGATACCGCCGAGCATGTCAGAGTGCTGCAAGGCGGAAATGAACATGGACCCCATGCCATCATTCTTTCACCCGACAAAAAATCGTTGCTGGTAGCGTGCGGAAATCACACGCCGGTCACCGATTTTTCTCAGTCACGAGTGCCTCGCATTTGGGGTGAAGATCAGCTGTTGCCTCGCATGTGGGACGCAGGTGGTCACGCAGTTGGTGTTCTGGCTCCTGGCGGCTGGATTGCTCAGGTCAGCCCCGATGGCAAAGACTGGCAGCTGGTCGCGAGCGGTTTCCGAAATGAGTACGACATTGCTCTGAATCCACAGGGCGAACTGTTCACCTACGACGCAGACATGGAATGGGACGTCGGCAGTCCGTGGTATCGCCCGACTCGCGTGAACCATGTGACAAGCGGTGCGGAGTTTGGATGGCGATCCGGCACTGGCAAATGGCCAGCGTATTATCCCGACAGCCTGGGCTCGGTCGTTGACGTCGGACCTGGTTCTCCAACCGGAATCACGTTTGGCACTGGTGCGAAGTTCCCTGCGAAGTACCAGGATTCGCTGTTCATCAGCGACTGGAGCTACGGCGTGATCTACGCCGTTCACATGAAGCCGTCCGGGTCAACTTACACTGGCGAGCTTGAACGATTCATTTCAGCTGCTCCACTCCCGGTCACCGATGTTATTGTGAATCCAGCTGATCAGGCGATGTACTTCACGATCGGCGGTCGTAAGACTCAGTCGGGTCTCTATCGTGTAACTTACAAGGGCAAGGACTCAACCGCTCCTGTCACCGCGTCGAAGGACAGCGGAGAAGAACAGCGAACGCTGCGTCATAAGCTGGAAGCACTTCATCACGATGGTGCTTCGGATGCCATTGCAACCGCATGGCCTTATCTTGGACACGCTGACCGGACGATCCGCTTTGCTGCTCGCACGGCGATTGAGCATCAGCCGGTTGCTTCATGGACCCAGAAGGCTCTCGAAGAAGATTCCAGCGTCGATGCGAAGCTGAATGCTCTTCTGGCTCTGGCTCGATGCGGAGACAAGTCACAGCAGATGCCATTGCTGACTTCCATGCGGGAGATCGATGGGTCAAAGCTGAGTGAATCGCAGATGCTGGATGCTCTTCGAGTCCTTGGGCTTTGCTTCATCCGAATGGGTGAACCAGAACCAGGTGTTGCTCAGGACGTCGCGAAGGTCCTGAATTACTACTACCCAGCAAAGAGTCCAACTCTGAATCGTGAACTCTGCCGCATGTTGGTGTACCTGAATGATGAGCAGGTTGCCGGCAAGACACTCGCTCTTCTGGCGAAGGCCCCGACTCAGGAAGAACAGATTCACTATGCCTACTGTCTTCGAGCATTGAAGAGTCACTGGACGATCGAACAACGCAAGGAATACTTCCAGTGGTTCGTGACGTCGACGACTCTGCGAGGAGGAAATTCATTCTCCGGCTTCATTAAGAATATTCGCCAGGAAGCGATCGATCGGCTGACTGATGCAGAAAAGACCGCACTGAAGGACGTTCTTGAAGCGCAGCCAACCGGTGCAGCAGTCCTTGTCGAGGCGTCAACCAGACCGGTCGTCAAGGAATGGACGGTGGATGATTTTCTGGCGGATGTCGAGGCCGGTTTGACCGGTCGAAACTATGACAATGGTCGGAAGATGTTCCAGGTCACTGCCTGTTTCAAGTGTCACCGATTCGCCGGCGACGGCGGGATTGTTGGTCCGGAACTGACTGCTGTGGCTCGTCGATACAACGCTCGGACTTTGCTGGAGTCCATCATCGAGCCAAGCAAGGTGATTTCCGATCAGTACGAAGCCAACATCTTTGTGCTGGATTCCGGCAAGCAGGTTGCCGGCCGAGTCGTCAACCTGAACGGTGATCGCATTATGGTGTGTGAAAACATGCTGGAGCCAGGCAATCTGACTCAGGTGGCGCGCGAGGAGATTGAAGAAACTCTGGTCTCAAAGGTCTCGATGATGCCAGCCGGATTGATCAACACTCTGACCAAAGAAGAAGTTCTTGATCTGGTCGCCTACCTGCAGTCTGGTGGCGATCCGGATTCGCCAGTCTTTACTGGTGCAAAGAAAACAGCGGCCGTAACAGAACCCATGGAGAAACCAATGTTTACTGATGCTGGTCACACCGTTGATTCACTGGATCTTGTGAAGCAGCGTGTGGAAGCGAACGAGGCGATTCTTGTTGATGTTCGTGAGCAGGATGAATGGGATGCGGGGCACCTGAAGGTTGCAACCTTCCTTCCTCTCAGCAAAGTCAAAGACGGAAGTGCCACTACAGATCTTGAGAAGCTTCCGAAGAACAAGCCGATCTACCTGCATTGCAAGGCGGGCGGTCGAGTCCTGATGTGTGCTGAGATGCTGATGGGCAAAGGGTGGGACATCCGTCCGCTGCGAACAGGCTTCGATGGTCTGGTCAAAGCCGGTTTCCCAAAGGCTGAGTAACTGAAGTGCCTGGTGAGCCTGTGGATTCGCAGGCTCGTTGCTGAATGAAATCGCCCGGAAGTTGTCCCAGATGAGAACAGCTTCCGGGTCTTCTCTTTGAAGTTCTCCCTGAAAGTGTCGCCATGAGTCTTCGTCGATCTGCGTTCCTGTTTGCTGCTGTGATGATGATCACTCTGTCGTCTCAGGCGATGGCGGACAAGGTTCGGATTTACATCGGGACCTACACGGAAGGTTTGAGTAAGGGGGTTTATACCTGTGAATTTGATGACGAAGCAGGCACATTGTCGGAGCCAGTGCTGGCTGCCGAATTGAAGAACCCTTCGTTTCTGGCCATTCATCCAACAGGAAAGTTCGTTTACGCGGTGAACGAAATCAGTGAAGGGCCCGGCCGCGGACAAGGGGGCGTCACAGCTCTGAAAGTCAACGCCGACGGGACTCTGACGAAGATCAATGATCAGGTGTCAGAAGGTGGTGCTCCGTGTCACTGCAATGTCGATGCGACTGGCAAGAACCTGCTGGCGGCCAACTATGTCGGTGGCAATATTGTCGTCTTCCCAATCAACGATGATGGGTCGCTGGGACCTGTTTCCTGCAACATGCAGCATGAAGGCAGCAGTGTTGACGAGGGACGTCAGAAAGCCCCGCATGCGCATTCAATCAACCTCAGCAGCGACAATCGTTTTGCCTATGCGGCGGATCTTGGAATCGACAAGATCATGATCTACCAGCTGGATGCTGAGAAACACGCGCTGACGCCGTCCAATCCACCAGCGGCGCTGGTGACACAAGGCGGCGGACCTCGCCATTTTGCGATTCACCCCTCGGGGAATTTTGCGTGGACGAATAATGAAATGACGATGGTGGTCACAGGATTCCGCAGAGATGCTGCGACCGGTGCGCTGTTTGCGATTCAGGAGATCTCCACAATTCCTGGCGGATACAACGGAAGGAAGAGCACCGCAGAATGTCTCGTGCACCCAACCGGTAAGTTTCTCTACGTCAGTAATCGCGGACATGAAACAATCACCGCGTATGCCATCGACCAGGAAACCGGACTGCTGAAGTACCTGGAGAATGAACAGACCGGCGGCAAGGAACCTCGAAATTTCTACATCGAGCCAAAAGGCAAATGGCTGCTCGCAGAGAATCAGAATTCTGATTCGGTGTTTGTCTTCAGCATTGATCAGGAAACCGGAATGCTGAATCCGACCGGTAAGTCGATCACCGTCGGCAAGCCCGTGTGTATTCGGATGCTGCACGCGGCAAAGTAGGTACGATCGCCTCTCCGTTCTCCACGTCGAGCGGGATGTGTCAGCGTTCCGGCGCATTGCTCGTTTCGAGTCGCAGGAATGACTGTGACACCGGCGGAAATACGGCTGTCGCGAATTTGCCCAGTCTCCTAAACTTCTCACAGTCACGCCGTTGGCAATTTGATCAGGCAGGGAGTCTGATGCAGCGGCGTCGAAGTGGTGAGAGCTGATGTCTGTTCTGATTGTTGCCTCGGAGGTCACGGACTGGCCTTTCGAGATTCCTGGTGTCGAAGTCATCGATGCGTGGACCTACCTGACGTCGCCCGAGTACGCCGGGGGATCAAAGTCCCAGCGCGTGATGAATCTTTGCCGATCGTATCGGTATCAGAGCACGGGCTATTACGTTTCGCTGCTGGCAGAAGCTCGCGGACACAAGCCTGTCCCGGGCGTGATTACTCTGCAGGACCTGAAGAACCGCGCTTCGGTCAAGGTTCTGTCGGACGAGCTGGATGAGTTGATTCAGCAGAACCTCGGGCCATTGCAGTCGAACGAGTTCACACTCAGCGTCTACTTTGGCCGCAACATGGCCCGGCGGTACGACCGCCTTGCACTGCACCTGTTCAATCTGTTTGCCGCGCCATTGCTGCGATTTGAATTCGCGCGAAACGATGAAGGCGTCTGGCAGATTCGCAAAGTGCAGACCCCTGCCCCGCATACTCTTCCGGACAGCCACAAGCCTTTCGTTGCGGAATCCGCAGCCCGGTATTTTTCCGGCCGAGCCTCCGCGCCGCGTTCTCGCAAACGCACGCGATTCGACATGGCGATTCTGCATGACCCGGATGAGAAGCAGAATGCACCTTCCAACGACGTGGCTCTGAAGCGTTTCATCCGCGCGGCGAGGGAACAGGATGTTTATGCCGAGTTGATCACGAAAGATGACTACGGTCGTCTGCTGGAGTTTGATTCTCTGTTCATTCGGGAAACGACATTCGTCAATCATCACACCTACCGCTTTGCTCGTCGAGCAGCCAAGGAGGGAATGGTGGTGATCGATGACCCGGTATCGATTCTGCGGTGCACTAATAAAGTGTACCTGGCCGAGATGCTGGCGCGGCACAAGATCGACATTCCCCGATCCATCGTTGTGCATCGTGAAAACATTCATCGCATCGTTGAAGAGTTCGGGTTTCCGTGCGTGCTAAAACGGCCGGATAGTGCCTTTTCGAAGGGCGTTGTGAAGATTCAGTCTGAAGAGGAACTCAAAGCGAAGATCGCCGATTTTCTGGGTGATTCGGAACTGCTGATCGCTCAGGAATTCCTGCCAACCACGTTTGACTGGCGTATTGGGATTATTGACCAGAAGCCGTTGTATGCCTGTCGATACTTCATGGCACCCGGGCACTGGCAGATCGTGCGTCAGGACATCGATGGACGTGGCCGTTACGGCAAGACCGAAACGCTCCCCGTCGAACTGGCACCTCGCAAGGCCGTCAAACTTGCGTTGAAGGCCGCGAACCTGATTGGCGACGGGTTGTACGGTGTCGATGTCAAAGAGTCGAATGGGAACTTCTACATCATCGAAGTGAACGACAACCCCAATATCGATGCGGACAGTGAAGATGCCATTTTGAAGGAAGATCTTTACAGCCGGATCATGGAAGTCTTCGTTCGCCGCATGGAACAGAAGAGAGCCCGAATCGACGACTAGCGATTGAGCCACCTGGACGCTCTCGCGTTGGTCTTCATTCAACCCTGAGAAAGCCTCACGGAGTTCAGCAGTGTCAGACGAAAGTTCACAGCGACTTGGTTTGTTCGATGCCTATGGCGTTGAACTGGAATACATGATCGTTGCCAAAGAATCACTGGATGTTCAGCCAGTCTGTGATCGGCTGATTGAAGCAGAGTGTGGTGCGATTCAGTCGGACGTCGAACGCGGCGAGATTTCCTGGTCGAACGAGCTGGTGCTGCATGTTGTCGAACTCAAGACGACCGGACCGTCGGCGTCTCTGCAGGGATTATCAAGCAAGTTTCACAGCGAGGTTCGCCAGATCAATCGTCGACTTGGTGATCTGGGCTGTCGACTTATGCCATCAGCCATGCATCCGTGGATGGACCCGTTTCGCGAAATGCGATTGTGGCCGCATGACTACAGTGTTGTTTACGAGACCTTCAATCGGATCTTCGACTGTCGCGGACATGGCTGGGCAAACCTGCAAAGTGTGCACCTGAATCTTCCTTTCAACGGCGACGAAGAGTTCGGAAAACTCCACGCGGCCATTCGGCTGATTCTTCCGCTGCTTCCCGCTCTCGCTGCTTCGTCGCCTCTGGCTGAAGGTCGACTGACCGGTCGCATGGATCAGCGATTACACGTCTATCGATCGAATTCGTCAAAGATCCCTGGCATCGCAGGCAAAGTAATCCCCGAACAGGCTTACACGGAGGCCGACTACCATCGAATGATCTTTGAGCCAATGTTCAAAGAGATTGCCCCATTCGATCCGGAAGGAGTTCTGCAGGATGAGTTCCTGAATGCGCGTGGAGCCATTGCGAGGTTTGGCCGCGGTTCGATTGAGATTCGGGTGATCGATATTCAGGAATGCCCGGCCGCTGATCTCGCCGTTTTGCAGCTGGTTGTGAGTGTGCTGCGGGCGCTCGTGGAGGAACGATGGGGATCAATGCAGGAACTGCAGTCCCTTTCCATTGATTCGTTGTTTGCGATCCTTTTGTCGGCAATCGACAAGGCGGAACAGGCCGTGGTTGAAGACTCTGCTGTGCTGAAGCTTCTGGGGATGGAGCCCGGACGTCGCACGGTGCAGGAGATCTGGCAGTCGTTGTATGAGCGGCTGAATCCGACCATGGAAATGGAATGTCGCAACGCGATTGAAGTGATCCTGAATCAGGGCCCGCTGGCTCGTCGTATCCAGCAGAAACTCAGCCGAGATTCCTCCATGCTGGCCATCACGGATGTCGCGTTGGATCTGTGTGACTGTCTGGCCAATGGGACTCAGTATTTGCCAAAACGCAGATCGTAGGCGGAGGCTCGCTTCGTTTTGGCGGCCGCCCTGTTCGTCCGTTCTGCAGGAATCCGAGAAACTCGGGATGACGATTTGCCTCGTTGTGGTTTCGCAGCCACAATAGCGAACTGCTGCGAACTGGCTTTGGTCAGAGGATTGTTTGGCGAGCTGGCCGCGACGACAGAACAGACACGACAGGTAGCATATGGCCATCAACGAAATTCGAACTGTAACCGCGCGAGCGATTCCACTTCTCCTGGACGATATCGACACCGACCGCATTATCCCGGCGCGTTTTCTGCGCTGTGTGACGTTTGATGGTCTGGGCGAGCATGCGTTCGAAGATGATCGGAAGCAGGATTCGAATCACCCGTTCGACAAGCCTCAGTATCAGGGGGCCGGCATTCTGGTCGCAGGTCGAAACTTTGGCTGCGGCTCTTCGCGCGAACATGCTCCTCAGTCCCTGATGCGATGGGGAATCAAGGCGATCATCGCGGAGACTTTTGCGGAGATCTTCTTCGGCAACTGCAACTCGCTGGGAATCCCGGCCGTTCGCGCTTCACGTGCGGACCTGAGCCGTCTTACTGCTGCGATTGAAGCCAACCCCGGTCTCACGGTCACGGTTGATCTGCCGAGCCTCACGGTGACAGCTGGCGATGTTTCGTTCTCGGTCACAATGCCTGATAGTGCTCGTGATGCCCTCGTGACAGGTCAGTGGGATTATCTCGGCCGACTGCTGAGTGCTGCCGATGAAGTCACGGCTCATGCGAAAAAGATCCCTTACCTGAACAGTTTTCGCTCCTAGCGAACTCAGTCCGGCCTGAGAGGATTTGTTCGCCAGGAGTCACCGCATGGGGGAATCAAACGACGATCGTGATGAACGACTGGCGATCGTCTTTGATCAGCTCATGCAGGATTCTCGCAGTGGTTCGCCGCTTCAGAAACTGGAAGTTGCCATTCAGCAGCATCCTGATCTTGCGCGGGATCTGAAGGAACTGTTTGCGACAGCGCAGATTGCTGATGACATCGCGCTGCTTCAGTCGACTGTGATTGAAAAGCTCTCGGGCGAATCCGCAAAGGGCGAATCGAATCCTTCACCGATTGGCACCGTCATCGGCGACTACGAGCTGCGTGAAGAAATCGGTCGCGGCGGCATGGGAGTGGTCTATCGCGCTTGGCAGTTTAGTCTGCAGCGAACCGTCGCGCTGAAGATGATTCCGAACGCCGCGTTTGCAGCCTCACAGGATCTCGCGCGACTGCGCGCGGAAGCTCTGGCTGCGGCTCGGTTGAGTCATCCAAATATTGTTCCCGTCTATGAAGTCGGCGAATACGGCGGTCAGCCCTGGTTCAGCATGCAGTTCATCGAGGGCACGACGTTGTCGGCTCGACTGATGGACGGCCCGATGATGCCTCGTGAAGCTGTGTCGCTGCTGATACCGATCGTCGATGCCATCGGTGCAGCCCATCGTGCGGGAGTTCTGCATCGGGATTTGAAGCCCAGCAATATTCTGATCGCATCGGATGGAACCCCGTTCGTCACCGACTTTGGACTGGCAAAACGCGTCAGTGTCGGGGAAGAGAGTCTGAATCTCGCTGGTTCCGGTTCGGACATGCAGAGCCTGACTCAAAGTGGAGCCATCCTGGGAACACCTGCATGGATGTCGCCTGAACAGGCGGCTGGACAATCAGATTCGATCGATGTTGCGACGGACATCTACAGTCTTGGTGCAGTGCTCTTTGCAATGCTCACCGGGCGACCACCGTTTCAGGCCGCATCGCCGCTCGACACGGTGCTGATGGTGATTGAACAGGATCCGCCCGACATTCGCATTCTGAATCGTGCGGTCGATTCGGACCTTGAAATGATTGTGCGGAAGTGCCTGCAGAAACCTCAGGACCTGCGCTATTCGTCGACGTCATTGCTTGCCGCAGACATGCGAGCCTGGCTGAATCATGAACCTGTGAGTGCTCGTTCCTCGACGATTGCTCAGGTGATGACGCGGTTGTTTCGGGAGTCTCATCATGCGGCGATCCTGGAGAACTGGGGCCTCCTGTGGATGTGGCACAGCCTTGTCGTGCTGTTGCTTTGTCTGATCACGAACGCGATGCAGTTTTCAGGCGTGGATCAACGATGGCCGTACGTCAGTCTCTGGGTGATCGGCCTGGGACTGTGGGCCGGCATCTTCTGGAACCTTCGACATCGTGCCGGGCCGATTACGGCGGTGGAACGTCAGATCGCCCATGTCTGGGGCGGTAGTATGATCGCGTCGTCAATGCTGTTCGCGGTCGAATCGATCATGAACCGACCGGTGCTGGAATTTTCCCCCGTGCTGGGGGCGATTGCGGGAATGGTGTTCCTGGTCAAAGCGGGAATCCTGTCGGGAAGCTTCTACATTCAGTCCGCCATGATGTTTGCGACAGCGTTGATTATGGCGGCGATTGAAGCAAGTGACCTGCCGGACTTCAGCGTTTCGCTCTTCGGCATCATGTCGGCTCTCACGTTCTTCCTTCCAGGGTTGAAGTACTATCGCCAGCAACGCCGCTCACGCCGGTGAACCGGATGTGTGGAGTGAAGGTTCCGTGAGCGGCGCAGCCCCGCGGGGCCTGACGGAGAGATCCGACATGTCTGGCCCCTTACCGAGCACTTTGAAGTGAACTCGACAGCAATCACGATAGGACACTTGGAAGACGATTAGTCCTGGGTACACTGTCGTATACGTACGTCCGGGAGAGAATACACATCCGTGGTGAAGCATGGCTGATCCGATCATTGAATGCGAACGATGTCACCGCAAATATCAGGTGTCAGCACAGCATGCGGGTAAGGCGATTCGTTGTCGCAACTGCGATCACGTCATTCCAATTCCGCGTGTGTCGGAACGTCGTCCATTTGTGGCTCATAAAGCCGTTCCTGTTGTTGACGCGGAGATTGTTGAAGACGAAGACGCTTCAGCCGGAACAGAGACCGTTGAAGAGCATGTTGCCGCTTGCCACACATCCGGGCTGTCATCACGAGAACGACGACGCGAACGAACATCACGCGTCTTACGAAGTGCTGCGGCTGATGAACAGTCGGCTGTGCGATTGAAACATCTTGTGGTTGGTGTTTGTTCGGCCGTCACAACCGTCGCGGTGATCCTTGGGATCCAGATCCTGATGGGACAGTCTGGTCATAATGATCAGAATATTGCAGCTGCTGATTCGGGTACCGTTCCAACACCTGAACGCAAAGCCGAGGACAGTGGTTCGGGTGTCAGCAACGCCAATCCCGTCGGGGCAACTGCAGCTCCGGGACAAACACCAGGGTCGATTCCACCTGGAATTCCGGTGCTTGGTCAATCGGTGACTCCGGGGAATCCAGTCGCCGCAGCACCAGCAGCGTCAGTTCCTCAGCCGGTTCAGCCTGTGAAGCCTGCCGCAGGGAGCAACGTGGCTGATTCCCGTGCGTCAAAGCCTGCAATGCCGGCTGGACAGAGGCAGCGATTTGGAAAGTCCAACTATTCGATCGAATTGCCAGCAGACTTTGTTTTGGAAAATGTGGCTGAAGAAGAGGGACTCTTCACCGCGACATGGCGGTCGTCCAACATGTCACTCGACAGGAACGCGCGGCTGACTTTCACCCTGAGGTTTGATCCGACCATTGTGGCCGGGTCACGACCACCGCTGTACAACCGAGGCGGGATATTTCCTGGCGGTGAAATGTATCTCATCGGCGGCTCAACGATTGATACCCTGAATCTTGGAACGTCAGAGTTCCATAAACTGACTTACCCGAAAGAGGCGGATGCCCAGAGCATCAAGTGGATCCTGATGCGCCACTTCGATGGTGTTCGAGTCAAGCTGGAAGGCCATTCCGCGGGGCCGATACCTGATCAGCAGTTGCTCGAGATTGCCTCGACGTTTAGTCCGAGTGACACAAACTTCAAACAGCCCACGGGGCCTGTTGCTACGGGATTCGGGAATGCGACTGTGGCTTCATCCTCGCGGGCTGCAAAGAGTGGTGACGCTTCAGGAGATAGCGACGCGGGAAATTTGGCCTCGGGAGCAGGTGAAGGTTTTGGAGCCAATGCCGATGCTGAACCTGAATGGGGAGGATCCGGTGGGGGACGCGTTCTTCAGATTGGATCTCCTCCTGGTGTGTCTCCACCGCTGGCATTTTCCGGTACGTCTCCGCAGTTTGCAGTCAACCACCGTAAGGTTCTGAATTTGCTGACGGGGGACCTTGTCGCGGAGCTTCCGCCGGAGTTGCTTGAAGGGACTTCTGCGATTAGTACCGACGGCAAGCGAGTAGCGCATTGCGGTAGTCGTGATGTGGCTGTGATCTATGTTTATTCCTGTGAGAAGCCCGACGAGCCACCGGTTCGAATCGAAAATTCTGAAGGGACGTGGTCCGTTGGTCTGATGCGATTCCTTGACGCGAATCGACTGGTGATTTACGCCAATGAGTGGATTGTTTTTGACACGACGACGGGACGAAAGCTGAAGTCCATGGAAGGCTCATCGCCGAGTGGTGGCGGCTTTGCTCTTGGTGACAACGGAAAGTACATGGCGGTCAGTGACCATCGCACGGTGATCGTCTATGACACCATTCGTGGCCGCGTTGTGGCCAAGATGGCGAGCGTCCACAACGGACGCCAGCTTGATCTCTTCAGTTGCAGTGGACTGGCGTTTTCTCCTGACATGAAGGAACTGGTCGGGCTGTTTAGTCGCGGGGAGTTTGTTGTTTGGTCCAACAAAGGTGAGGTGCTGCTCAATGAGGTCCTGTCGGATGGGAATTCCATGCACGATGGCACGTTTGCAGTATCCTGCTTACCGGATAACTCCGGCTGGTTCCTGGAAGGGTCACGACTGCTGGATCGAAAGTCAATGACCGTCGTCTGGGAAATTGACAAGGGCCCCTTCGACGATGACTACGCCGCCGTGATGGATCAGAATACCGTGATGACACACGCGAATGATTCACTGGTCTTCCTGTCGATTCCGTGGGAACGGATCCGTGCTGCTCAGGCCGCTCAGGATCCCAGTGCGAAGCCACTCCTGAACAAAGGAGGCTCTATGAGTGTGGAGATCAACATGGGGCAGGTTCGTTTTGCTGATCCAACACAGACTCGCGCTGCGCTGCTTGAAGCGTTACGGAAGGGGCTTGAAGCACGCCAAATATCAATCGCGGATAATCAGCCTGTGAAGCTGGTAGTCAACTATGCGGAAGAAGACGATGGGCAAAAGAAAGTGCGCAGTTCCGGCAGTGTGACCGAGGTTGCGGACACAGCTATCAATGTGGCCGTTGAATTACGAATCAACGGGCAGGCTGAGCCGCTCTGGAATGACAGAATCCACTCCTCGACTGGGATTATTGTGCATTCGGAATTGACGCCACAGGCATTCCGCAATGAGAACTTTGACTCCGCGATTAACTTTCTGGGGTCACTGAATTTCCCTTCGCGAATCAGCAGTGATGGAAACCGGACGTTGCCAATTCGTACGAAACTTTGAGTTGTGTATCTCGATTGACCCGGTGAGCCAGTACCGGTGAAAACGCGACATTGCGTTCTCACAATGAGACAACATCGTTAGACAGGACAAGGCGAGACATGGCCAGAACGCCAGGCAGTAATTTCTCATCCCGTGCCCAGTCGGGCGGGATGCCACTTTGGGGCACTGCTGTTCTTTCTTCACTTGGTGCAGCCTGCACGTTGTTGCTTGTTCAATGGTTCACGGCACCTCCAGGTTCGTTGCCTTCCGCAGGCGGAGTTGCTGCTGGTGATGCAGTATCGGGTACATCACCAGAGACACCGACCGCACCTGTTGCGAACTCACCGACGACGTTGCCGGCGGAGGTTGCGTCTTCAGCGCCGGTTCCTCCTGCTCCTTCTTCTTATCCTTTGCAACCAGCGACGGTACCGCCAGCGATGGTAAATCCCACCGCGCCGTTGGTCGCGGCCAGTGGATCCACAGGCCCGGGTGTTACCGGAACCGGCTCAAAGTCTGAGCCCGTGCTCGCGGGAATCGAAGGAAGTCCTGATGTTTCGAAGCCAGGCGACGCCTCAGTCTCCTGGGGATCCGACGATGATGATGATGCCAGGAGTTCGACGTCCGGAGAATCAGGTACGCCTGACGAGATGGAATCTAAGGTGGCGAATGCCGGAAACATGGCTTCTCAGGATGCTGATGCTCGATCTGATGCATTTAGGCAACTTCAGGAGAAAGCCGCCCGAGGCGAAAATGTGACTCCGGAAGACATGATGGCTGCGATGACCATGTCAGAAGGACTCAGTGAATCGATGCGAGAGCAACTCCGCAACGCGGCTCGCGACCTCGAAAAATCGTCGCGGCCTGCGGCCTCGCCAGGGGATCCGGAGACGAATTCAGGGGCGACGCCAGATCCGAAGTCGGAGTCCTCCCCATCAGCGCCGGGCCGTCAGCCTGATATGCCGGTGGCCGCGGCTGAAAAACCAGCGCCCGCAGTAAGTGAATCGGGGAATTCTGTCACGGAACAACCGGGATCCGATGCCTCCGACGCGGCTCCGGAATTTCCAGACGTGAATCATGCCTGGGGAGACGTTAAGGGTTCATTGAGAATCCCGATCCCTCGCAAACCTGGCGACGATCGCCTGCCGCAGTTCTCGTCGACGCGTCCTCTGTTCGTTCAGTTTGGTCGTTCTGTCTTCGAAGTTCGAACAGGACGTGAGATTGCCAAGTTGCCCGCGGAGTTTGCGAGCGATATTGGTTTGGTGAACTCAGACGGTACCTACGTCGTTCGCTTCAACAATCGTCCGGGCGCAACACCGACGACCATCTACGTCCACAAAATGCAGACACCTGCAAGCTTCACGCGAATTGACTGCACTCGTTACCGTTCGGTCAGCACTGTCAGGCTGATCACGTCAAAGCTGCTGGTCGTAGTCGGTGAGACAAGCTCAAGCCTTCGGTGGACCATCTGGAATATTGAATCGGGCCAGGAGATCGCGTCTTTCAAGATTAGCGATGACAACCATGACTATCGTGATGGTCACCTGTGTATTAACCCGGCTGGCACCAGAATGCTCGTTACCGCCAGGTTTGGCGGTGGACGGATCTATGATCTGATGACGGGGCAGATTGAATCACAACTGGAACCGCTGCCGAGGTTGAAAGACCGCTATGAATCGCTGGGCCCGCCCGAGTATTCACCGGATGGCAAGGAGATTGCTGCCTTCGCCGAACCGGCTCAAATTGCAGTCTGGTCAGAAGACGGAACTTTGATTCAGCATGAAACTGTGCCAGGTATCAGGAGCCTCGCCTACCAGGGCGGTTTGAGCCTTCGATGGCTGCCGGACAGCAGTGGGTGGTTTTTTGGTGGCAGTCAGCTGATCGACCGCAAGACATCAATGATTGTGTGGGAGCTTGTGGGTGACCGCCATACGTTTGATAGGACCCCTGAAAACTGCGTGCTCTCGCAGGGCCAGGTTCTGGTCACAAGCGGGGACGATGAAGACCGTGAACTGATGCCGGTGCGAATTCCGTGGGATAAGATCAATGAAAAACTTGAGCCGATTCGAACCAATGAACCTGTTGACCTGAAGCCCGGTGCAAGTCTGAGTGTGTTTCTGGAAGTCGGAGAGCTGCGACTTGCGACAAACGAACAGGTCACTGCGCAGTTGAAGCAATCCGTCGGTCAACTCCTCGGCAATACCAGCCTGAAAGAAGCTCCAAATCAGCCGATCCGTCTGGTGGTGCGTCACGTCGAAGCGGCCGAGCAGAATCGCCTGGGATCAGGTTTCCTTTTTGGAGGCGGAAATGGCGGACAGTCGCCAATGGACACGAAGATGGTGACGACCATCGAAATTCAGGATTCAAAGACGAACAGCCTGTACTGGAGAGGACAGCTCGAGACGACCGGATGGCTGTATGTTCGAGAGAACCAAACCGAACAGGCTCTGCGCGACGCTGCGTTCGCAAAGGCTCTCGAAGAGATCGGGCGTGTTGTCCTTCCTACGAAGGTATTTCCCGGCGAACGGGAGGGGCTCCCCATTCGGACTCCAGCGCCGTAGTTTGCAGGCTTCCGAGTTCGCACTGACGCGGTTGAATTGACTGCGGATTCATGCTTGGGATGTATGGAACCACGTCGCCACACGGGCTTTCAGGCTCTTGTATTGCTCCGTTCCGCGCGCTGTCCAGAGCCCCGGACGGGAGATTTCGATCTGATATTCAGTCTGCAACGGTTACAAGCGACGCGGGAAGGTGTGCGTTTGCTGAAAAGAGTTCCCATCGAGACCGTTCTGCGGTAAGCTTTCAGTCCCCGCTGTTGCCGTTTTTCCTCTGAAATGGCAACCGTCGACCTTCCTGATTTCTTCCCTCCGCTTTGATGATTGAGCATTCAGATGGCACGATTGCGTCTGCTCAGAAGAGCGAGTGTTTTGTCTCCACAAGCACACCTGTCGGCTTGCGGCGATGTTGTTTCGCCTGTTCGACGTCAGGCACGCCTGATTTCGCTTCGCCGCGCGTTTGGTGTGGCCTCTTTGGTCATGGCGATTCTGCAATCGCTCATGACCGACACCGCGGTGGCTCAGACGGTTTGTCTGCCGCTGCCTCGCGTGCTGACGACGATGCCGATGGGGGGCAAGGTTGGGACGGAGTTTGAGATCACAGTCACGGGTGAGAACATCGATGACGGAGGTGACCTGATCTTCTCTCATCCGGGTCTGACCGCGACACCTCAGAAATCTGCTGACGGCAAGACAATCGTCGGGAAGTACCTTGTTCGCACCGCAGCGGATTGTCCTTCGGGGCTCTATGAAACTCGCATGATGACTCGCCTTGGGATTTCTTCGGCGAGAGTTTTTTCGGTTGGCACGCTGGATGAAGTTCGGCAAACCCCGGGAAACACATCGCTCGCCAAAGCCATGCCCTTACCGATGAACTCGGTATGCAATTCCGTGATGTCGTCTCGGTCGGTCGATCACTATTCGTTCGAAGCAAAAGCTGGTCAACGATGCCTCGTTCACTGTGCCGCGCGAGGCATTGATTCAAAGCTTGATGCTGTGCTGGTCGTGGGCAACGCCATGGGCCAGGATCTTCTGGTTGAACGGCGTGGTGGAGTTCTGGACTTCAAAGCTCCGGCCGATGGTACCTACATCATCAAGGTCCACGAGCTGACATACAAAGGTGGAGACGGTTACTTCTATCGTCTGACGCTGCAGGAGCTGGGATCGGACGCGACGGTGCCGGAGTTTGCGTCGACTCGCCCGGTCAACACGTTCTCATGGCCACCGCAGGGATTGCCAGTTCAGGCCGCATTGCAGGAAACTGAACCCAACAATTCTGCGACTCAGATTCAGAAGATCAGCCTGCCCTGCGACCTCGCAGGAAGCTTTGCCACAGCCGCCGATGTGGACATATTCGAATTCGATGCGAAGAAAGGTGAAGTCTGGTGGGTGGAAGTGGCATCGGAGCGACTTGGCCGACCGACAGATCCCTCGATCGTTGTGCAGCGAGTGACTGGTGATCCTGGTGCTGAATCGCTCACTGACGTTGCGGAACTCACGGATATCCCGAGCCCGATGAAGCCATCCAGCAACGGCTACGCGTATGACGGTCCTCCGTACGATGGCGGCTCGTCGGACATCAACGGCAAGATCGAGATTCCGGAAGATGGTCGATACCGCCTTCAGATCACCGATCTCTTCGGAGGTACTCGCACAGATCCTCGCAACGTCTACCGGCTCGTTATTCGTCAGGCCGCTCCGGACTTTGCGTTGGTTGCCTGGGGCCTTCATATGGAGCTCCGCAATGGGGACCGCAACGCTCTGTCAAAGCCCGTTGCACTTCGTGGCGGAGTGACTGTCGCTTTGGAAGTGGTCGCGATCCGTCGCGATGGATTTGCCGGCGATATTGAACTGTCTCTGGAGAACCTTCCAGAGGGTGTGAAGGCGACAGGGTTGAAGATTCCAGCCGGAAGCAATCGAGGCATCGTATTGATTACTGCCGATCAGAACGCTCCGCGAGCTTTGTCGTGGGCAAAGTTCACAGGCAAGGCACGTATCAATGACGCCGAGGTTGTGCGACCATGTCAGATTGCTGCGATGGCATGGCCGATTGTCGATGCCTGGGGCGAAATTCCAAGTCCTCGTCTGGTCGCTGATTTTCCGATCTCGGTGAGCGGTTCCGAGTACGCTCCGATTTCCATCGCGGCGAGAGAGTCGAAGATCTGGGAAGTCGTTGCCGGACAGAAGCTGACGGTTCCAATGATCCATACGCGTCGCACGGATTTCTCCGGGACCATTCTTCAGCTGAGAACCTTTGGTGCAGGCTTTGAGGGAAATCCTCAGTTCGATGTGTCACTGACCGCTGAAACATCTGATATCAGTTTGGATACTGCCGCTTTGAAGACGCCACCCGGCGACTACCTCGTTGCGTTTTATGGCAGTGCCGTGGCGAAGTACCGCTACAACCCGGACGGTGTTTCACTGGCCGAACAGGATCTGAAAAACGCGGAAGCGGAAGCAGCCAGCGCAGTGGCTGATGTTCAGAAGCGAACGGAAGAACTGGCGGCGGCTACCGAAGAACAAAAGGCGGAACGAACTCAGTTGCTAGACGCTGCAAAGTTGCGTCAGACGGCAACGGAGGCGGTGAAAGCCGCAGCGACAGCAGCCTTGAAAGCTGCGAACGACAAAGCAACACCTCGTGATACCGTTGATATCGTCATTACCGAACCCATAGCCATTCGAGTACTACCCGCGGAGGCCAAATGAGCGATCCATTTCACGCATCATCAGTGACTGGCTGTCGGGGGCCTGCGAGTTTTGGTGCATCCGGACGTCGAGGATTTTTGCGGCTGGGGCTGGGCGGATTCACCAGTCTCAGTCTTCCCGCACTGTTTCGGCTTCAGGCGGCCGCTGCCGCAGAGAACTCAACCAGTGCAGCTTCGTCGGAAAAGACAGCGGTAATCATGGTCTGGAAGCCAGGTGGCTGCTCGCACATCGATACGTACGATCCAAAGCCGGACGCCGCTGCGGAATATCGTGGTCCGTTCGGTGTGATTGACACGAAAGTGTCCGGCCTGCAGTTTACGGAGCTGTTGCCGATGCAGGCGGCGATTGCGGACAAGTTCACTGTCCTGCGGTCGATGCGACAAACGGCCGGAGGGCATCCTGCCGGTTCCATGCAGATGCTGTCCGGCGACCCGGATACGCGCGACAAACCCAAGCCACGTTTTCCGGACTGGATGACGGTGACGAATTACCTGCGTGCCAAAGAAGGGCCTCGCAGTAATCCGCTGCCAGCCTACGTCGGCATCAATCCGCCGCTGGAGTACAACGGCCCGGCCTACCTTGGTGATGCCTGGTCACCGTTTACCGTCACCGGTGACCCGAGTGCTCCATCGTTTTCTGTTCCAAACATCGGTCTGACCGATCAGAACGAAATCCGTCGCCTGGGACGTCGAACTTCGCTGCGTCAGAATCTGGACAATCTGGAACGATCGTTCGACAAGCTTGGTGAACTGGGCGCACTGGATTCCTTTGAAACACAGGCGATGACTCTGCTGACGAATCCCCACACAAAGGAAGCGTTCGACCTGACCAAAGAAGACGATCGCACCAGAGACCGCTACGGTCGGAATGCGTGGGGACAGCAGCTGTTGATGGCTCGACGACTTGTTGAAGCTGGCGTCGAAGTTCTGACCACCAGTCTGAGCGGACCGTTGTGTGGCCGCGTTCAGAACTGGGATGACCATGCCGTGAATCATCACGTCTTTGATGCGATGCGATTTCGTGCTCACGCGTACGACCAGGCTGTCACAGCATTGATTGAAGACATCTACGCCCGAGGTCTCGACAAGCGAGTCCTCGTGGTTGTCACGGGCGAATTCGGCCGTACTCCGCTGATCAACTACGCGGCCAGCACTGGTGAAGGAAATGCCAGTGCACCCGCTGGAACTCAGCAGCCCGGCCGCGACCACTGGCCTCGTGCGTTTTCAAACATCTGGGCTGGCGGGGGAATTGAAACTGGTCGATTCATCGGAGCCACAGACAAACGCGGCGAAGATTC
>JAEUII010000049.1 GCA_016795145.1 Planctomycetaceae bacterium | reverse complement strand
CCGTTTCACCTGAGATCCTCCTTGTGGCTATGCGATTCGATTTGTTGTGATACCGAATCTACGCATTTCCTCAGGGAATTCTCAGGCCTTTTTTGAAATCTCAAATGCACGAGCGGTCGAGTTCGCTTGGTTGAGGTCTAGTGTGTTAGCGACCGGTCAACAGCATGCTAATCGACTGAGCACCGCTCGCGTTCCAGCTGGCGTCGCGCGGCAATGGTCCAGCGATGTTGTGGGTGGGAAAGCTGCTTAGCGACAATGTGAAGTGACGACCACGCCTTCTAATTGACGCCGAACAAGAGCAGCCAGGTGTGGGGCAGCAGAGATTCAAGCGAGGCGCCGCGGGGTAGCTGAATCAGGACGTCCGGGAGCCAGGCCCAGGGGTCCACAAGATTTGCTTTGCATGTCGCGATCAGCGACATCAGGATCGCCGCTCGCTGACCAGCGGCCTTGCTGCCGACAGTGAGTCAGTTCTTTCGGCCGACATCCAGTCATACAGCGTGCCGCGGTTCAGATTTACGCCGCTGCGCGATAGGATGACTTCCATGCGATAGCCCGGCAGATGAGGTTTTGGGGCCGTAAGGTACTTCCCTTGAAACATCTGAATGAACAGATCGAACGCTTTGTTGGCTTCTCAATCTGTCTGGCCACCGCAGATCGTGTGCAGCATGCTCTTCGATGTTGATTGTTTTCAGTCGATCCGCTTGTTCCTGGATGGGATCGCAGTCACGAAGAGAGACTGAGATTGGCAGTAGATAGCCGATGGGATACTGGACAACGAAACGCGGGTGTAGCTACACTTCGCACCAAGTGTTCTTGTGCTCTCCCTGCTTTGGCAAGACAACCGGAAACCTGCAAAAAGACTCAAAAAAGCGGCTCCAAATGAGTCTTCGCTCGCCTCCGAGAGGCACGGCTCTTTTTTGATCATCAGCCTGGGTCAAACTATCGGCCCGGAGGCAAATCGTCGTCGTCAACGAAGTTTGGTGCCGGCTCGTCGAGGTCCTCTTCAAACTCTTCGTCAGAAAACTCGCCGTCTTCACCGTCCTCGCCATCGAGTTCCGCATCGATGTAATCTCGGCCGTGTCGAACGGAGAATCCTTCGTCATCGAACGACAGGATATCGCCTGCATCGGGCGCTTCGTCGTCACCAAGATCCGCTTCACCATCGGTGATCTGAGCATCTGACAGCTCGCTCAGTTCCGCTGGTTCATTGGCATCGTCATCGCCGCTGAGAAGATCTGGATCCGTTTCACCTCGCCCTCGCAGAACCAGGCGGATCGGCACTTCCTGGAACGGCGTTGCTTCACGCAGGAAGCCCAGCAGGTAACGCTTCCAGGCTTCGTCCAGCAACGTCGAATCGTTGCACTTCAGGACAATCGTTGGAGGAGATCCGGCGATCTGAGACGCGAAGTAGATTTTCGGGCGGCGGTTCTTTCGCATTGGAGGCTGATTGCGCTCGATTGCCATGCGAACCGCTTTGTTCAGGCGAGCAGTGCTCATTCGCAGGTTTGCCTGCTTATGAACCGACTGAGCCAGATTGATCAGCTTTCGAATATTTCGACCGTCCTTTGCGGTGATGATCGCCATTGGGACATGACGCATCGATTCAAAGCTGTTCATCAGATACTTGACCCACTTCTCCGTCGTCATCTTCTCTTCGAGGGCTCGGTCCCATTTGTTGATGACGAAGATGCACGGTTTGTAGTGTTCACCGATCTCTTCTACGAGCTGCTTGTCGACTCGTGAAATTGTCTGAGTCGCATCGAAGAACATCAGGACCAGGTCAGCCCGGCGAATACTCCGTTGAGCACGCACCAGGCCATAGAACTCGATATCGTTCTCCAGGCTCTTTCGTTTGCGAACACCCGGCGTGTCGATCGCGACGAATGCCCGACCGTCCATTTCAAAACGGATGTCGATGCTGTCACGAGTTGTGCCCGGGATCTCGCTGACGATGACTCGTTCGCACTGAGCCAGCTGATTGATGAACGTGCTCTTTCCCACGTTTCGTCGGCCGACAACCGCGATACGCATGTCGGCAGGAGCCAGCATGCGGTCACCCTGCTGCTGTTCCTGATCCTCGGCTGGTGGCAGCATTTCAACGATCGCGTCAATCAGATCGTCTCGCCCACGATTTGCCTTCACACTGGTCGTGACGTACGGCAGGTCCGCGAGCTGAAGAAACTGTACGGCCTCATCATCCAGTCGAGGTGAGTCGCACTTGTTGACGACCAGCATCGTTGGCTTGCTGGAACGTCGCAGTCGTCGAGCAACTTCTTCGTCCAGTGGAGTAATGCCGGACTTGGCATCGACCACGAATAGCAGCACGTCGGCCTCATCAATGCCCATCGAGATATGACGCTCGATATCTTCTGAAAGGTCATCGCTGTCAACGATGCCAATCCCGCCGGTGTCGATGATTTCAAAGTACCGATCGTCTTCGTGCATGATCCAGGTCACGCGGTCGCGCGTCACACCAGCGGTGGGATCGACGACAGAAATCAAACGATCGGCCAGCCAGTTCAGCAGCGAACTCTTTCCGACATTCGGGCGACCGGCAATGGCCACCTTCGGAATCCCCATTTTGGCTGTCCTTCAACACGAGCTGATACGCGAAAAATCGATGTCACAGTCCCGGAGTCGTGCTCCACAGGATCTGCCGCTCTGACACAAGCGTCCATCGATCCGGCCTCCGGCCAATTCGCCAAAGCCCATCAAACCCGGAATTCTACGCAGCCACGGTGATCATCTGCACTCAGCGAGGACAGCTTCCGGCCGACTTTTCCAGAAGTCAGACGTGCCGGAAGCGTCAATTGTCAGTGTTTTTCAGCGACTGTTACCTACGCAGCTTTCATGGGCCGAGCATTTGCGGCCCACTGAATCCACTCGGTCACCTCCGCAAGGTCTGGTTTTCGCCCCTTGCGAAGGATGCGTTCGCCTTCGGTTGTTCGAACGAAAGGCTCCACCTGAGCCAGAAGCTCTGCCGGCTTTCGACTCGCCAAAGCTTCCGGGGTGAGGATACCCACAGCGACCAGGATCTGAGCATCGTGGCCACGTAGTTCAGGAATCTGGCAGATCAGGCGAGCCTGGTTCTGCCACTGCTGAATGACCGTCGCAGTAATCCGGCGATGATTCAGCTTGTCTGCGATTCGTTCCGGTGCCATGCTCAAAAGCTCTTCGACCGTGCGAACACCAATCGAATGCAGCATCTGCGCGGTTCGAGGACCGATGGATGGTGCTCGTTCCACATCGCTTGTTCGGCTGAGAAAGAACCGCATTCCGCCGACGCGTTCGACCGGCACTGTTTCCTCATCGACTGGCTGAGTACTCGCCTTCAGCTGGCTGGCGAGACGCTTTCGTCGTGCCAGCCGTCGAGCACGACGCTCTTCCACATTCAGATCTTCCGCCGCGCGACGACGTCGACGCTTCGTGGTTGGTGGTGCTGTCGCTTCAGGCTGAAGAGTTCGTTCTTTGCGCTCGCCGGCTGACGAAACAGTGACGCCCGGCATTGGAGCCATCGCGGTGGCTTTCGGCGTTCGAACACCGAATCGAGATCGACTGTGGCGGGCATCATCGAGCGAGCGGCTGAACTGGCCGAAGCGAGCCCAGTTCATCGCCTGCTGTCGATCAATCAAGCGGCCGCCACGACGGTACCGAACGCCGGCATCCGATCGCTGAAAATCCGTGACACGATCGTAGACAGTTTCCGGTCGCAGTCGTGACAGGTCATCGACGGTGTGGATCCCCGACGCGAACAACAGTGCCGCATCACCACGACGCAACATGGGAACTCGCGTGGCGAGTTCGGCTTGCCCTCGCAGGGCCTGCAGTCTTTCGACGGAGACCAGGAAGCCCTTCAGTCGCGTGGCTTCTTCCAACTGCGGGATCGTACGCTGAAGCAGGTCGTCGATGGTCAGGATTCCGGAGGCCCGGAGTGCTTCCAGCTCACCAAGAGTGATGCCAGCAAGGTCTTCAACGCCATGGTCCACTTCGAGATAAAAGAGCCAGTTGGTACTGGAAACAGGCTCGCTGCTGGCGACAGGTTGGGGTAACACCTGTTGCTGCGGAGGTGCTTCGATTGGCATCGGAGCGGGTTCTGGCTGAGGTTCAACCCAGGCATGGAGCTGTACCGGAACCGGCGGCGGTACAACGACTTCGCGGCGAGCCTGGAATTGTCGCACGTCGGCGTTCATCCGAGTAAACACATCCGCGACTTCGGGCGAAGGCGTCAGGAAGAGAATCTGCTGGCCAGCGTCCGCGACTTCCATCAAGAGCCGTGCCGTGTTCTGTGAGCGAATGTCAGAGCCTGTGACATAGACGTCGTCCAGAATCACTGGCACTCGATGATTCATCTGAGCCCGAACATGCAACAGAGCCAGTCGCATCGCCAGGCCTGCCATCTCACGGCTGGATCGCGACAAGTGCTGCACGCCCACCGGCTCACGATGCAAACTGCTGTGAACCATCAAGCGGTCAGGAAGCGAACCGCTCAGCTGGAAACACTCCCCGTCCGTCAGGCGACGCATGAACTGAGAAGCGAGGTCAAAGACGGGTGAAAGCGTTTTGGTACGCAGTCGGGCAATCAGGTCCTTCAGAGTCGCTTCGGTGCGGTCGAGCTGGCGTCGCTCTTCTTCCAGCAGCGTGACCTCTGCATCGATTTCCGCGAAGCGTGATCTCAGTTCATCCAGTTGTTCCAGAGTCGCCGTGTTAGCCTGCTCACTGCGGAGTTTCTCCAGTAGCAGTTGTTTTGTCGCTCGCTGTGATTCCAGGAGCTGGCGTTCATTGACCAGACTCGCTCGCTCCGACTTCAGGCGAGCAATCTGTGCCTCAAGTTCCGTGGAACCGTAGCCATTTGTCAGCAGCGTCGCCGGCAATTCGCGGTGCCCTGTGAAAGAACACGCGACGGTGACTGGCGGCAAGGATGATTCCTGCAGCACATTCTCCGACCGTCCCTGTTCGAGGCGTAGCGACTGAACTTGTCCTTCCAGCAGCTGAATCATCTGAGCCGCGTCGGCCAAACTTCGCTCGGCTGTCATCGACAGCATCGTTTCCGTATGTCGCTCACATTGCTGTTCATGCCACGTGAGGTACTGGCACAACGCAGCCACTTCGCCTCGCAGCAGTCGAACGGCATCCGTGTCGACGACCGTCCCAACGCGTGCGACGGTTTCCGCGGAGGTCTCGGCAAGACGCTGTGTTCGTTCTTCGATGCGTGAAACAAGTGCTCGAAGCGACAGCAGGCCGTCCTGAGTATTCATCATCGAGGACTGCTGAGTTCGCCGGCCGCTCTGCTCCCTTTCGATCATGGCACGGATTTCGCGCCATCGATCCAGGCGAGCACTGACCGATCGAATCTGTTCTTCCAGATGAGGTCGATTCAGAGTGACGGAATTCTTCTGGCGAAGAGCCGCCAGTCGAAGTTCGAGATCCATGATCTCGGTGTCGATCAGCCGAACTCGCTGATCCAGGCGGGCCATCGCATCCGCCAGTTCCGCAAGTTCCTTCAGCGTTGCTTCGATCCTGGCATTCAGATCGCCATTCGGTTTCCGCAGAGCCGCCATCTCTCGCAGTAGTTCTCCCTGACGTCGACGCAATTCCGAGATGTGATGGACAACACCCCCGTGAACACCGTTGCCGTCACGATCCCGAACCGCCTGAGCCAGTGCCTGTTCTGCCTGACGCAATTCCGTATCTGCAGGACGGAGCTGATCACATTCAAGGCACAGGCGAGTCAGCAGGTCGAAGCGTTCTGCTTCGCTGCGATCAACGGTGAAGACTTCGCGATAGACATCTTCCGTGACCCAGCCCGGCAGAACAGACTCTTCGGCGGTCAGAGGCGTTCGGCCATAGTCGTCGGTCAGGACGCTGGATTCACGAGCGGCATCCAGCCAGCTGCGACGAAGGACTCGCGGTCCGGAATTCGCCTGAAACCGAACAGATCCCGAATCGGCTACAGAATGTTCGACAGCGTTCACGTTCGACCATCGTGCAAAGCCGAAGAACAAGCCTCGCAGAAAACGGACGAACGTCGATTTGCCGCAGCCCTCAGCACCATGCAGGACCGTCAGACTGGACGACAGATTCGCCACGTCCAGCTTCTTCAGCGGGCCATACTGATCGACATGAATTTGTGAAAAGTACATGTTCGTAGTCCTGAAAAACTCTTCCTGCCCGCAACTCAATCCAAAACAAAATGTCGAGGTACCGAAACGGTGTTCAGACTAACCTGCGAATCGTCGAAGTACTCGAACAGCAACCGGCGTTTCCGCACCGGCATTCAACGGCATCGAAATGACGGCCGGCCAGTCAGTCGCATTCGCTCCCGCACGGCCTGTTCGTTCGCGGACCAGAGTCGCGAACTCCGAGATCAGTGTTGACTGCAGACCACCCACTTCGACAGTGCTGTCATCCGTGAATCGAATGCGGCATGGCCACGCTCCGGAATGTCCGGCATGCAAGGAGCTTCGCAGTTCCCGCAGCAATTCCATCTCGGAAAACGCATGAGCATCCGCCATGGTCAGAGCGAAGTGACCGTCGACCATCCAGTCGACAACGACCGTGCATCGCTGGCCGCCCAGAGGACGACTCTTCTCCCGCAGTGTTTCCATCAGCTGAGGAATCGTCGATCCCGTGCGACATGTGACGGCTTCCTGAGCAAAGCGAATGACATCGCCTGGACAGAATCGTGCCGTCATGTTGTTTCGCACGGTGTCCGCTTCGACCAGCAATCCTCCGTAGACGCCTCGCTCTGATGGTTGAATCGCCTGAGGACATCCCGCGCTGAGTCGCAGGTAACCATCATGAGCCGTCAACGCGCCGTCATTGGATGCGAACGTCGTTGACACCTGGCCCGCTGGAATGGCGGAGTACGCAAGAGTCGACGCGGGGCGAACGGAAGCCCCGACTTCAACTCGAAGTGCATCGTGTCGTCCCATCGTGGAACGGTGAGTCACTTTGTATTCCACGCCGCCGAGGTTCGTCGGCACGACATCAAGACACTGGTCCGCGCCAAGGATCGTGGCTTCCAGTCGCTGCAGCTGAGCGTCTTCGGCATCCGAATGACGCACGACGACAAGTCGAACACCGTGTTCCTTCAGAGTTGTGACCTGGCTCTTCAACCAGGTAACAGCCAGTTCGAGATCCTGATCCTGTTCACACAATCGACCAGCGATCAAAACAAACTGACAGCGCGCGGCAATCGCGGCTTCGAAGAGATTCTTGACGGACTGGCGCACGGCCGACGTGGAAATGCGGCGAAGCCATTCCGGACTATCTGAAAGCCCTGCCAGTGCGGAGCCCAGACGAAGAGAATCCATATGCAGAAAACGAATTGATGACATCCAAGCCTCCCTGCCTGGTAGCGACGATCGAACGCCCAAACCCCGCGCGCCGATCCAGCCGCTGTTTGTGAAAACACGGGGAATGTAGGAAAGCGGCGGGTTTGCCACCAGACCAAATCGGCAAAAACTGCCGTTCTGCAATTTCGCGGCTTTCGTCATATTTCCGGGGGGCTTTAACGCCGCCCTCCGATGGCCTGTAACGGTCTTTCATTTAGTTTTTTTGGGTCGCACCGTCATTCCCGCGAAGGCGGGAACCCAGCTTCACCGCTCTCGCCGAGCACAAGCTCCTTCGAACGAGGATTTTCATAATGCAATGCTGGGGGCTCGGTTGGTTCTTGCAGGTCCGACTGACCTCCCGTTTGGCGTGCCTCGCCGCTGCTTTTCTAGCCTTTCTGGCCCCTTTCGCTGTGCGAGAAGCCTGTGGGCAGTCCTTTCCCGTGGCTCCGCCTCCGCCGATTCCTGAAGGTGCGGCTGTTGAAAGTAAATTGGAAACCGCTCAACCTGCAGTACCGGAACTCACTCCGGATCCGTCGGTTGAGCAACCCGTTCCTCCGGAAGTTCAGACGTTCATTCGTGAGCTTGTCCTGGTTCTGCTTCCCCCGAAGTTTGATGATGAGGACGGATGGGGCGACGAGAAGCGAATACAGTCAGGCCTCGATATCGACTTTGACGACGGCAAAATCAAAACTCACCGACGGTGGAAAAGCGTCAATCATGGCTCATGGATCCGTGCATCAGGATCGCTCGTTGAGCCAGAGAAGACGATGACACTTCGAATCTTCCGACGCATGGGGGCTGTCCCAACCGAGCAGATCTATCGCATTCAGTTACTGGCCCGCGCGAACGTCTCGGGGACTCAGCAGCAATGGAACCACGGCGTCATGTTCTGGAGCGTGTCGGCCGACGCCGAGGCGGACATTCAGATTGACGTGAATCTAAGAGTCCGCACGGATGTCGTTGCGAAAGAAGGCGGCGGATCGTCACTCCAGATTCAACCGGAAGTCACCCACGCTGTCATGCGGTTGAATGGATTCGCCTTGAAACGATTCAGCCACGTCCGAGGCGGCATGGCAAGAGAATTCGGCGAAGCCTTCGAAGGGATCGTTCGCATGGCCGTGGATCGCCAAAACAAAAAACTCCCAAAGCAAATCAACAAAGCGCTCGCAAAGCAGAAGGACAAACTGCAGATCCCGGTCGATCCCGGATCCCTGTTTGATTACTTCAAGGATGATGCGAAGTGATTTGAGAGCAGCTGCCAGGCGAGCGGTGGATGTCAATCCACTGATGACACTTCTACACAGTCACCGGTGAGCCGCAAGGCGCTAGCCGCGGGTTTATTTGATTCG
>JAEUII010000016.1 GCA_016795145.1 Planctomycetaceae bacterium | reverse complement strand
GGTTCGTCTGACCCAAGCGCCCTGGAAAGCGATGAGACGTGAAGCGCAGACGGACGAGGGCGTCCATCCTACAGAGCGTTTTGGGCGAATAATCTCGGACGGATTGCGAACTACCCGGAACGACCGCGGTTGCCTCGCCGAGTCGATATAGGAGTGTTTCCCTGTGTGAATTAACATGGGCACGGAAACACGAACCTCGGGACGATGGATTTCCAGAGACCTGACCATGCAGCGCAGAACAGCTTTCTTTTCGGTTCTTTCAGCATTCGCCTCCGCGATGACTCGGGTACGCGGTGACGAACAGAAAACCGCCGGTCAGACAAACCGCTTCACTGATGAGGACACTATGGCGGATCCGGCAGATGGACCTCAGCCTGGAATGATGACACTCGGAGGACGACAGTTCTGGGGCGACGTGTTTTTCCTGCGAGGCTTTCGAATTCAGCAGAACGTCTTCACGGGGCACTATCGTCTGCTTGACGCGGATGATCGCCGCTACGCTTCCGGTTCGCTGGAAGAATGTCAGGTTACGCTGCGACAGATTCGTGACACAAAAGGGCTGCAGCCGGACACAGGTCATGTCGTCCTTTTTCTGCATGGCCTTGGGCGATCATCAAAGTCGATGAGCCCGATCATGAAGGGACTGACTGATAAGTCTCAGACGGCAGTCCCGTTTGAATATCCGAGTACTCAGGTCTCACTTGCTGACTGTGCGGAATACCTGGCGAAGGTTATTGCCAGTCTGGACCATGCGGAAAAGATCAGCTTTGTCGTGCACAGCATGGGAGGCCTGGTGGTTCGAAGGTATCTGCAGGATCACAAGGACCCACGTCATCATCGGTTCGTAATGCTGGGGACTCCGAACCGGGGTGCGGATCTGGCCGACATGCTTCACAGAAACTTTTTGTTCAAGGCCGTGTATGGTCCGGCGGGACAGGAACTGGTCTCCAAAGAAGACGGGACGATTGCTTCTCTGCCAGTCCCGGATTTTCCGTTCGGTGTCATCGCCGGAGGCAAGGGCGATGGAGCTGGCTATAACAAGATCCTGAAAGGCGACAACGACGGGACAGTCACAGTTGAAAGTACTCGCCTGGACGGAGCCTCCGACTTCATGGTCGTCCCTCGCATTCACTCGTTCCTGATGAATGATCCTGCAGTGATCGAAGCGGTGAACTGCTTTCTGGAGATCGGACGGTTTCGTCGAAGTTAGCGGCACGGCGCGAGTCGTTTCGTTAGGCAAGCAACCGGAGGGCTCGCGCCCTTCCGCTAGTTTATGTCGCATCCGTCGCTTCGGACCTTAACGTCACGTCGATGCGATCGTTGACGATGTCGAACATGCCGGGGTGAAGGCCGAAGGGCGGCGTGAGATGCCAGGCGATGTTCGGGTGAGCTTCTGCGGCTTCGCGAACCAGTGCCGGAATGTCCTCCGTCCAGTGGCGTCCGGGAGCAAGGAACCAGGGGAACACGACAATACGTTCGGCTCCACGTTCCACGCAGCGGTCAAAGGCCTGACGAATCGTGGGTTCAGCCAGTTCCATGTGAGCTGGTTCGATGATCGAATAACTCGACAATGCAGCGAACCGTTTGGCCGCTTCCTTCAGCTGGTTGTTGCTCTCCGCACGGCGCGAACCGTGGTCGACGATCAGGATCGCTGTGAGCGGCGACTTCACTGGCTCAGTTGCAGACATGGCAGCGATGGCCTCGAAGAAAACAATGGCGAAGAGAATGCCTGCCACTTCAACGGGCAGGCATCGCGACCGCCTACTTCTTCTTTCCCTTGCGATCTTTCTCGCGCTGACGTTCAGCTTCCTTCTGAGCTTCTGCAGCCTTCTCCAGCAGGCTATTCCAGAAGCCCACGACTTTCGGCTTTTCGCCCTGTGCTTCCTGAGCAGCGCGAGGTGCTGGTTTGGCTGGCTCGCTATCAGGCTCGATCACTTCAACCGTTGCTGAGGTCGATGGAGTAGTCTTTCCGGTACCCAGCAGTTTTCGTTCAGCGATACTCCAGACGCTGGATGCGATGAAGTAAACGCAAAGGCCTGAAGGCTGATGCCAGAAGAAGATGCCCATGATGGCCGTCATGAAGTTCATCATCTTATACTGCATTTCCTGCTGTTCATCCTGAGCAGGCGGCATGAACATTTTCTGCTGAGTCAGGAAGAGACCGACTGTGCAGAGCGGAAGAATGCTGAAGTCGTGTCCAAGGCCAAGCGGCAGTGAGAACGGCAATCGGAACAATGCATCGGGCGATGCCAGGTTGTCGATCCACAGGAACTTCTGCAGTCGAAGATCGATCGCCGAATTCAGTGCCGTGTAGAGTCCCACGAAAATCGGGAACTGCAGGAACAGCGGCAAACATCCAGAAAGCGGATTGATGTTATTCTTCCGCCACAGCTCCATTTGTGCTCGCGCGAACTTCTGCTGATCATCCGCGTATTTCTCTTTGAGGGCTTTCAGCTGCGGCTGCAGTTCCTTCTGGCGAGCGGCCATGATGGCCTGCTTGCGAGACAGTGGAAACAAACAGCCTCGCACCAGCACCGTCAGACTGACGATGGCCAGAACGTAAGGCATGCCGAGTCCGTAGAAGAAGTCGAGCAGAAAATGCATGACTCGAGCGACCGGTCCGAACCAGCCATAGTTCAATACCTGACCAGCAGAAAACGGAGCAGGGTCCAGCAGTTCGCGTCGCTTGGGGCCAACGAAGAACTCATAGGTGTGAGTCACAGTTTCCTTCGCGGCGACTTTCAGAGGAGTCGATGCAAATCGAAAACTGATGTCGGCCGTTCGAGGATCCACGGGGCGACCAAAGAACGCCGTCCAGATCCCGCGCAGGACGCGCGTGACGAAGAACGCATCTGAGGCTTCTCGCAGGTCCGGACCGATCAGCATTGGGTAGGTTCGATCGATCCAGGTAGCTGGTTCTTCGCCTTCCGCAGCGGGTTCGGCTGGAATCGGAGCAATCATCGCGGAGAAGAACTGAACGTCCAGGCCCGCATAACGGGGAGCCGACGTCCATTCATGATCTTCGCGCAGTTCCGTTCGCAGTTCGTCGAGACTGGCCTTGCGACCGAGTTCCGATTCAATCGTGCTGCAGTAACCCTGAAGAGTTGCCACGTTCAGCGTGGCGGCTTTGTTGCCACCGGCGAACTCCACATGGATATCACGATACTTAAACGTGTGTTCGCGATTTTCCAGCAGTAGACCAACCGGCCCCTGCAGCTCATATTCAAAGACTGTTGGAGCATCTGTGAGATTGATGACGTCGAGCTTTACTGTCACCGTGTAGAGTTTCGGGTCGTCCTTCCAGGCCTTTTCGAGGTCATCACCTGTCAGTTTGGACTTTGGAACCGAATACGTCTTGCGCAGTTTGAGCGAACCATCCGGAGCGTCGTATTCATAGATGGCGGTCGAAGCGTCGTCGGTATTCTTTGACTCTGCCAGCTTCCAGTGTGCAGACTGAAGTGACTGACCATGATCTTCCAGAATGGCGTCAATGCCGGCAGCGGCGATAGAAAATGTACGATCGGCCGTGTCGTTGTTTCCAATGATTTGAGCAGCCTTCGTCGAGTCCTTCAGATCGCGAAACTGCGGCGACGTCAGTGACACTTTCTCCACGGCACCACCAACGGACGTCAGAACGACTTCCAGAGCATATCCGCTTTCAGGGTCGAGCGATCCAAGTGTGACTGAAGAAGGTTCGTTCTTCGCGACCTCAATCTTTGTCGCAGCCGCGCCTTCTCCCGCAGGAGCTTTCATTACGTCCGCCGGTTTCTCCTTCTTCACTGCAGCTGCAGGAGGAACCGGCTTCTTGGGTTTCGGAGGCGGAGAAAAATAGGCTGACCAGATCCACAGGATGACCATGCTGGACAGCAGAAACGTAAGCAGTCGACGATTTTCCATACGCTCTTATCGAACCTCAGCACAGTTCACGTGCTTAATGACCGGATGAAAGGCCTGCGGAGATGAGTGCACGTACGAGCACCCACATTTCCGGGATCCAGACGGGGCAGAAAAGATATCCAATCCGAACGAGGGTCGATACCAGAGGATCATGCGAACTGCACATTCTCAGCAGAAAGTTGTGCCAAAAGCACGGTTTACACGGACTTCGTTGAGTCTTCCGGGCTGTGCGTCACGCATCGTACGGCAGAACCGTGGTGTATTTCGGGTGGCATGCCTGGCGGGAAATGCTGTGAAGGATTTTTCGTTGTGTTTTCGGCAGCCACGTCCATGTTCCTTCTCCCCGGCCAGGGGAGAAGGTGGCCGACAGGCCGGATGAGGGGTACTTCGTTTGGCCCAAAGACCAGGCGGTGGATGTTCCACGCCGGCGCGGCAGATCCTGGCGTGTCAAAAGGTCGCTGGTCGCGGCGAGGCCGCGAAGTGCTGCCCGGCAGGCAGCACCTACTACCACTACCCACCCAGTGAACTCCACAGGTGATCGAACTGTTGCTGGAATCGTGAGACCAGCGGCGGGAGATCAAGGATCACGAAGTTCTCCTCATTGTTTTCAGCCGCGCCGCGCGTCCAGTTGTAACTTCCGTTCAGCAGCGACTTCTGGTCGAAGATCGCGAACTTGTGATGCATGTGATACGCCGTCCGGTCGACTCGAACTGGAATTCCGGCTGCGGCCAGCCGATCTGTATCTGAACCTTCATCGGCGGCCTTGTCGTTGTCGGTGATGATTCGGATCTTCACGCCACGTTCAAAGGTACGAAGGATGGCAGATGAGATTCGGTCGTCGGTAATTGTGAAGACGCAGATATCAACCGTCCGCTTTGCCTCCGCAAGCTGCTCACAAATAACGGCAGGACAATTGTCGTGAGGACTAAAGCTTGCGTGCAGGGAGACCGGTGTTGTTTGTGCATCAACCGGATGAAGCAGTCGAACAACATCTTCCAGCCAGTTGACGACGGTTGCAGATTCTCCCAGCTGTTCTTTCGCAAACGCAAATGCCTGGTTGCGAAGCTGAGCCGTCTTTTGAGCATCCGGAGCCAGTCGCTCAAGCCATTGCTTCAGCTCATCCTTCTCTGCCCGAGCCAGTTTCTGATCAGCGAAACTCTTTTGAAGCAGTTGTGAAAAGTCATGGGTGCTCATGCGAGTTGTCTGCTTTCCAGGGTTTCGTCATCGGGCGAAAATGTCACGGGCGGTGCGTGAAGACCGCGTTCGAGGATTACTCTTCTGTTCGTCGCTGAGGCACGAAGTTGCGAAGATAATTGTAGCTTTGCTGAAGTGACGCGATGCGGTCGTTGAGTGACCCTTCGTACGCGCGGTCTTCAACTTCCACACAGACGGGGCCTCGGTAACCACAGTCTGTCAGCGTGGAGAAGAACTTGCCCCAGTTCACGTCGCCCATGCCGGGCAGCTTCGGCGTGTGATAGCGATTGGGATGTGCCATGATGCCGACTCGATCCAGTTTCTGCTGATCCAGTCGAACGTCCTTCGCATGAATATGAAACAGCCGATCCCGAAACTCCCGCATCGGTGCGAGGTAGTCCATGTGCTGCCAGATCATGTGAGAAGGGTCGTAGTTCAGTCCAAAGTTCGGTGACGGAATGTCGTGGAACATTCGAGTCCAGATGTCTGGCGTGGTTGCAAGGTTCTTTCCGCCCGGCCATTCATCGGCCGTAAACAGCATCGGACAGTTTTCGATTCCAATGTGCACCTTACGATGTTCGGCCAGCTTAATGAGCGGCTGCCAGGTGCTGAGAAATCGTGGCCAGTTGTCGTCAACAGACTTGGTCCAGTCACGTCCAACAAACGTGTTGACTCGATCAATCCCCAGTCGAAACGCCGCTTCGATCACAAGATGCAGATGAGCCACAGCCGCATCCGCTTCACTGGAATTTGGGCTGAGCGGATTTGGGTAGTACCCGAGTCCACTGATCTGAACGCCCGATTTGTCGACCTTCTTTCGGATGTCAGTGACCAGGTGTTCGGTCAGGTTGGCCACATCAATATGGCTGACTCCGGCGTAGCGACGTTCGGCCTTCCCGCTCGGCCAGCAGCAAACCTCCACACAGTCGAAGCCGATCTCCTTTGCCGTCGCAAAGACCTGATCAAAACTTAGATCCGGCAAGATGGCACTGACGAAACCAAGCTGCATGGGACACACCTTTCAAGACTTAAGAACGCAACTCTGCTGCGCAAAAGGTGCTCCAGGAAAATCTCCTGAAGCACCGTCGTGACATTCCGGCACATCGTCGCTGCTCACGGAAACGTCAGCAGCGATGCGCCACTTAGCCGATTTCTGCTCGAACTTTTTCCAGCAGAGCCTTCGTCGCGCGGATACCCGCATACTCATCCAGGGTCCCGCCTTCGTATTCGATGCCAACGTAGCCACTGTAGCCAGCATCCAGCACGATCTTCATCATTCGAAGATAGTCTGTCTTTGTTTCATTGCCCGCTGCATCAAAGTCGTGCGACTTCGCGCTGACGGCTTTGGCAAATGGCATCAGTTCGGTCACTCCCTTGTAGCGATCGTACCACTCTTCGCCTTTGATTCGGAAGTTGCCGAAGTCTGGCAGAGTTCCGCAGTTCTTCATGTTGACGAGCTTCATGACCGACGCAAGCCACTCACCATTGGATGACAGCCCACCGTGGTTTTCCACGATGACATTCAGACCATGCTCAGCACCGAACTCTGACAGTGCACGCAGGCCGTCCGCCGCACGATGCAGCTGTTCTTCGTAGGTTCCCGCGCTGCCCGCGTTGACTCGAATCGAATGACAGCCGAGGAACTTTGCCGCTTCGACCCATTTGTAATGATTCTCAACGGCCTGCAGACGCTTCTTCAGGCTCGGGTCGCCCAGATTGCCCTCGCCGTCGATCATGATCAGCACGCTCTTCACGCCGTTGTCTTCCGCTCGCTTCTTCAGCTCCGCGAGGTACTTGGTGTCCTTCGCCTTGTCCTTGAAGAACTGGTTGACGTATTCAACGGCTTCAATTCCGAATTCCTTTTTTGCCGTCAGAGCAAAGTCCAGGTTGTCCAGCTTGCCGCCGAAGATCGTGCGATGCAGAGACCACTCGGCCAGTGAGATGTCAAACTTTGCAGCGGATGAAGTGGCCCCGTGAGCGGAGGCTGTCATCAGACCGGCCGCGGCTGCGGCAGATGAGGCCAGAAACGAACGACGGGAGACAAACGGATTCATGCGCGGGACCTTTCAGGAGTCGCCAACCGGAAAACGTCCAGTCGGCGACAGGAGTCTGTGAATATTGACGTCTGACAATACAGTCAAAGTTAGTGTACTACCACGATCTGACCTTCACAAATCCGGGCAGGGACGTGTGCGTCAGCGATCCGGAACGTGTGCAGCAAAACATGTGTGAGTATGTGGTGTATCAAACGTCCCTGTGTGCGACACAGGAATTCTCGTGGAAGAATCTTCCAGGGAGGTTCCTTTTGATCTGCTGTAATGAACGGTAGACTGTTTGTGGTGGAGACGGGCCGGACGCGTTTGACCCTTGGTACAGGCAGCCAGAATTTCGTTGCATGGCGAATTGTCGATTTGCTGCAGTAGCTGCGAACCAGCCTGGTTCGCTGAAGAAGTGTCCGTATGAAGTCTGCTGACTGGATTGTCGTCGCCATTCTGTTGCTGATGCTGCCGCTTATCGCTGCGCTGAGTGCACGACGGCTCCGGGCCCCGGTGGAATACTATACGGGTGGGCGGCGAGCGGGACTGTTTCAGCTGATCATGCTGGCATTCGGTTCCGGGACCAGTGCGGATTCACAGGGCTCTGTGATGTCCGGTGCCTGGCGAGCTGGTCTGTCCGGGCTCTGGTGGCAGTTTCTCTGGCTGCCGATCACACCGTTCTACTGGATCCTTGCGCCGTTGCTTCGAAGACTTCGAGCCGTCACGACCGCCGATTTCTTTACGATGCGTTTCGGCCGCAGCACGTCACTGTTGTATTCGCTCTATGGCATGATCATCTGCGTCGTGCTCATGGCCGGGATTCTGTTCGCCTCCGCGCGATTACTGAATGTGCTGACCGATCCGTTCTTTTCGAATGCGGCCAACAAGCTGCACTTCCAGATTCCTTCTGTGGATCTCAAAGCCGTGTTCCTTCCACCGGCGGTTGATCGTCCAGCAATCCTGACGTGGCGCGCTTTGGGAGGAGAAGGCCTGGCTGCGGCGTCACTTGGCCTGCTGCTGGCGATTTGCGGAGTGATCGGAGGACTGAATGCAGCAATCGTGACTGATGTCATTCAGGGATGTGTTCGCATCGTTCTGACCATCGTGCTTCTTCCTCTCATGTTCAGTCGAATCGGCGGATTCGGCCTGCTGCATACATTTGAAGGTCTCAAACCTGGCATGTTTGACTTTGTCGTGAACGCGGAGTCGCGGCTTGAGGGTCAGCAGGATCCCTTCACACCGTTCTATCTCTTTATGCTTGCGGTTGCAGGACTCGCAGGCATCATTGCTCAGCCTCACATCATGACAATGTGCGGGGCGGGACATAGTGAGCTGGATGCTCGAATCGGCTTTACCTTCGGCAACCTTCTGAAACGATGCGTCTCCGTCCTGTGGGCGTTTCTGGGCCTGGCCTGTGTAGCATGGTATCTCGGGCCCGCGAGTCCCCTGGAAGGTCCGGCAAGCACACCGGCTGACCGCGAACTGCTCGTGCAACTGCGCGAAGTGGCGGACGGGAGCGTTGAGGCGAAGCCCGCTGAGGAACAGGCCAGGGCTCGAACGCTCGACACTCGTTTTGCCGATCGGCTGTTCGGAAGAATGGTGCGTGACCTCACAGAAACTCTTCCAGCAGGCTTGCGTGGTTTGTTTGCGGCAATCGTGATCGCAGCCGCCGTCAGTCACTGCGGTACTCAGATGGTGGTGGCCAGCGGGTTGTTTGCCGAGCACTTTTATAAGCATCAAATTCGCCCCGGGATGGATCCTCACCATTATCTGACTGTCGGCCGATTGTGTGGTCCTGTTTTGGTCCTGGCTGCTCTTGTTCTTCAGATGAGCTTTGCGAATATCTCTGATGTCATGCGTCTGGTGATTAAGACACCGGCGGTCATTGGCATCAGCATGTGGATGGGTCTCATCTGGACTCGATGGAACACGGTGTCTGTGTGGGTCACCACGATCGTCTCAGCCGGAATGGGAATCCTCTGCGGGTACTTTCCGGAAGAAGTGCAGCGAACCTTTCCGGGCCTGACGCACCTGATGTTCACAGAGACTCCGCAGGGACTGATCATGATGGACGCGTGGAAGATCCTGCTGATTCTGGCCAGCGGACTGTCTGCAGGAATCATCGGCACCTTTGTGACCGACCTGATGCAGGATAGTCAGCTCGAATATTTCTACCGCGTCATTCGAACGCCCGTGTCTCCTGATGAAGCCACGTATGGCGAAGACTATCAGCCGCCAGACGATATCGAGCTGCTTCCCTGCGTCGCCTTCTGGGGATTCCAGCTGCCAGGCCCGACGCGTGGCGGACTGCTGGGCTTTACTGTCGCCTGGCTGATCGTCGGCGGACTTGTGCTCGTGACTAAGTGGGTCTCGCTGGTGTTCTAAGGTTGATCGTGCTGGCCGGGTTGCGCGGACGGATGAATGATTAATGATTATTGGAGATTGAAAAATGCAAAGTGAGTCTTCGTGACCCTGCGCATTTTGCTTTCTCCATTTTTCAATTTGCAATAACCCCTGCGTTGAAATCCATGGCACCCGCGCATGCTCCATTCCGGCAGAATGGATCTTCTGGTTTGCAGTCGCTCAGACAAGTCGTGACAATCGGACATCCTCCCTTCCTTTTGTCCCTCCTGCTGAGAATCATCGATGCTGATCCCACGACTTCTATGTGCCTCCCTGATCATCCTCATCTCGTCCGAAGCGTTCGCTGATGTGGGCGTGGGCGCGAAGCCCATCGACGGCGCGGAGATGCTTCTGGATGGTTCGCGGGAAATGCTGGATGCCAAATGGACGTATTGGCAGGGACCCGGTTTTCGCTCTTCACTGCCGATCAAGTGGAAGGTCGTGAATGATCCAGTCGATGGCGGAAACGCGATTCAGACGGATGATCCGGCAGCTGCCGGCGGACGCTTTGGTGCAGCCGATATCGTGACGAAGGACGAATATCGCGACTTCCGACTGCACGTTGAACTGCTCATCATGAATCCCGGCGGCAACAGCGGAGTCTATCTGCAAAACCGTCACGAGATTCAGGTGCTCGATGGCGACAATACTCCGCACGGAATGGCGGCCATCATCAACGAAGGCGAATCTCCGTACTATGCCTACAACGGTCGCGGCGCATGGAACGCTTATGACGTTGTGTTTCGAGCAGCCCGCTTTAAGGACGGCAAGCGAACCGAGAAGGCTCGTGTCACGATGTACTTCAACGGACAGAAGGTGCAGACCAACTTTGAAATCAATCAGGTCTGGGGCGGACCAAACTCCGGGATCGATGGCGGCAACGACGGCGGTAAGGGAATCACCGACACGCCAGGCGGCATTAAGCTGCAGTGTGAAGGGCACGATGTCCGCTATCGAAACATCTGGATCAAGAAGCTTCAGCTGGAATCACCCGACACGGACTTCAATGAATCGCCGGCGGTCGCATCCAGGGTTCCTCATTCAGAAAAGCTGCAGACTCTGTTCAACGGAAAAGATCTCAGCGGCTGGAAGGGCGATGCATCACGCTGGTCGGTAACCAACGGAATGATCCGCGGTGGCAACGACGACAAGGTTCCCAGCAGCACGTATCTGTTCACAGAGCAGCCGTACCGCAACTTCCGACTGCTGATGGAAGTCCGTCAGACGATGAGCGAGCGTCATTCCACGATGCATTCAGCCGTCGCTGCTCTTGGCGAACAGTTCACCGATCAGGGCGACAACGCCTGGGGCTTCAAAGGCCCTTTGCTGATGTTCTGTCATGACTGGGGCATCTGGGACGCGCATCGCCGAAATCGTGTTGTACCGGTCGGCGATGGTCCAAAGGTGGAACGCAAAGGAGAATGGAACCAGATCGAAATTCTGGTGCGGGGTGAACGCATTCGCTTTGCCGCGAATGGTCACGAGATCTTTGACTTTACGGACAAGGCGGAAATGCTGAAATCCTGTCCCATCGGTCTGCAGCTTCACAGCAATGATCGGCCGCAGGAGTACCATTTCAGAACGATTCTGCTGTCCGAAAATCCGGAGGATGTTCTGGTCACAGTGCCGACCCGCAAGTAACCATGCATCATCCTTTGCTGTCGTTGAATTCGGAATTCTGATCCACACGTTGTTCGCTTGCCTGAAACAAGCACGCACCATGAGCGCAAACAACAGAACAAGACTTTAAGAAAGGCCCCACATGTTGTTCACCCGAACGAATCTGCTTGCCACACTGTCCGTGTTGACAATGCTGACAGCATCCGTTGCTCAGGCCGGAGATACTCTGGTCTTCGAACCTCCTCAGAAGGCCACCAAACATATCGTGCTGGTCTCAGGCGATGAAGAATATCGTTCCGAAGAAGTCATGCCGATGCTGGGCAAGATTCTCAGCCAGAAGCATGGCTTCAAGTGCACGGTTCTGTTCTCCTTTGGACCTGATGGCGCTGACTACATTGACTCGAATAATCAGCAGGGGATTCGAGGATTCGAAGCACTGGATACGGCCGATCTGATGATCATCGCCACTCGATTCCGTCATCCGGATGCAGACCAGGCAAAGCACATTACGAACTTCCTGAATGCCGGTAAGCCGGTGATTGGTCTCCGCACGGCAACGCATGCGTTTCGAGGAGGCGAGAAGTTCGGTGACAATCTGACGTTCGATCAGTTCGGTCGAAAGATCCTGGGCGAAGAATGGGTCTCCCACCATGGTCACCACAAAGTCGAGGGTGCTCGCAGTGTCGTTGAAGCCGCGGCCGCAAAGCACGTGATTCTGAATGGCGTCAGTGACATTTTTGCACCCAGCGATGTTTACGGAGTGACTCATCTGACGGATGCCGACACCGTGCTGCTGCGAGGTGCCATTACGAAGTCGCTCGATCCGTCGTCAGAGATTCTGAAGGATGATGCTCGCAACAATCCGATGCAGCCTCTGGCCTGGATCCATGATTATGTTGCTCCGAACGGAACCAAAGGTCAGTCCTTCTGCACAACGGCCGGAGCAGCCGTGGACTTCGTCGATGAAGACCTGCGACGCCTGGTCGTGAATGCCGCGATTTGCCTGACCGGTGGAGACGTACCAGCGAAGGCCGATGTGGACTACGTAGATCCGTTCTATCCGACGTTCTACGGATTCATCAACGACAAGGAATACTACAAGAAGCTCAACTGGAAGCCGGAAGATTTTGCACTGGGCAAAGCGCCTCACCGAGCTGATCCTCCGGGAAGTCCAAGCTGGCCGTTCCGACCAGTTCCGGAAAAGAAGTAGCAACGGCTGATGACCTCAGAAGCAACGACATTCGGCGATTCGGTCACCATTGATCGCCATGCAGAGCTTCCAGGCGTCTGTGTCTTCACCGGTGAGACAACAACGAAGCGCATTCGTTGTCTGTTTCACTGGAAGACAACGCCATTCAACGCCGGCACAGGTCCCGTCGAGTCAGCAATCGAAGGTCTTCGCTTCTATCTGAAGGAAGTTCCGAAGGCGGCTATCTCGATGCCGGTCAGTGAAACCATCTATCGCCGACGCAATATCGCTGTGTGTTTTATCGGCGTTGCAGTTATTGCCGCCATTGCGACCTGTGTAGCACTGATCCTCGGGCAGCAATGGATCGACGCGATGCCCAAAGGGCCACAGAAACAGCAATTGAATGACTGGCTGATTCCCGCGGTGGCCTTTGGAGGATTCGGGGGCATTGCCATCAGCGCGTTGATCGCAAACCGCCTGATGCCAGGCCTCACGACGAAACTCAAGGTGCTGGAAATCACGGACTCACACGTTCGCCTCAGCGGTGCGTGCGAAGCCTTTCGACAGGCGGTTGGCTCCGCCCTGAATACTGAAAACTGAACACTGAAAACTAAACACTAATGCAGCCCACCCCCGAGCTTGCTGGCGCTCGCTCGACCCCTCCCATTGCTTCGCATGGGTGGGGAGGAGATAAAAGTTCTCAGCGGCATACGAATCAGCATCCCGAACGCTGAATACCGAACACTGAAAACTGAACACTGATTACTGAAAACTAACACCCAGCAAATCACGGCTTGAGTTGTTGCACCAGCATCACCATGCGATCCAGCTCAGCATCCGGCATTCGGTTATCGAAGGGCAGGATCACCATCTGTTCCATCATTCGTGTCGTTGCCGGAAGATCTCCGACAGGACGTAGACTGCTGGAACGAGTCGCATCGAAACCTGCGGACCAGAGAGTCTTCACAAGTTCGTCCGGATGATTCGACAGGACGGCCAGGATCCACCAGGTTGGCCGAACCGCTGCGTTTCCGAGCACTGTGAAGCTCTGGGCAAGGTGTTTCGCCGCCTGAGTTCCTCGCATGGTGCGCCGTTGTATGGATGCTGAAAGATTCTGGGCGAGTCGAAAGTCCATCATGGCGAGCAATGCGGCATTGGGCTGTCGTCGAATTCGCAAAAAGAAATCGGGCCCAGGATAGGCTCGTGAAGCCGCGGCGACGAAGGAATCGTGCGTGGTCCCAAAGAGCTTCGCTGCTCCGGCCAGCAGTCGTATGGGGATTCGTCCCGACAGAGCCATCAAAACTCCGTGACGAACGACGCGACGCAAATAATCCCAGCGTGACTGTACGGGCCATTCGGCGTGCAGCGTTCGCATTCGATGCAGCAGAGCCGCATCGTGCACTCGCATGAGACCGCCACCCAGCGCCGTTCCGGTCTTGATTGTGCCGAAGCTGAACATCGACACGTCAGCCAGACTGGGAGCCGTGTGATCATGCCCGATCCATGACTGAGCACAGTCTTCGATCAGGCAAATTCCATGGGCATCGCAGAGTGATCGAAACGGAGTGAGATCACACAGTCCGCCGAACAGATGAGCAATCACCAGGGCTCGCGTTTTTGGTGTGATCTTCCCGGCAACTTCAGAAACAGACGGACACAGAATATCCGGCGGCACTTCCAGGCCAACCGGAACCAGGCCATGCTCCCTGACGATGCGCGGCATGTCAGGAATCGTTAACCCGGACATCAGAATCTCGTCACCGGGTTTCCAGTTGGAAGCTTTGATCAGAAGATCAAAACCGCTGCGAACCGAAAGCACTGGAAGCAGGTCCGGCGAGTTCGTGGCTGCTCTTGTCTGATTCGCATTGACGGGCGTTGTGGAACTCGCAGTCACTCGACGCTTCAGAGCACATCCAAAAGCATGGCCAAGGTCCCGCAGCGTCAGATCAATTCGCTTGCGAATCCACATGTTCGTCCTCCGACAAGCGTGACCTGCAGTAGGTGCCGCTTGCCGAGCGGCACTTCGCGGCTTGCCGCGACCGAAAGAGAAGCCACACGTGTGCAGGTCAACGTGGGACAGGTCCAGTGAGTGCGGTCAACCTTTGAAAATCGGGCGTGGACGTTGCGCAAGCTGCTGAGGCTCAGGGATCTTTAGCAAGATCCACTACAGCAAGATCCACTACGTTCAGCCTGAACTCATGGTCTTGAATCGCGCCGGCATCGGTGACCACTGAAAGAGTGACTGCAGACTCGCACTTGAAGTACGAGTCTGCAGCATTCCTCCGCACCTACCGTGATTCAGAATTCTCTCGACACTGATTGCAGAACAGCGGAAGTCTTATCGCACCTGAGCTTCAAACGTGAGCGTTCCGGAGGCATGACCTTTCAGCGGTGCGTCCAGAGTAAATGTCAGCACCGAGCTGCCTTCGCCGTTTGGTTCGACGGAGACTTCGCCAGGATGAGATTCATCGATCGTCGCTGATCCATCGACATACTGCAGGCGTGATGTCAGGTTGTCGACGATCTTCACGTCGTAGACATCGAAGTCGCCTGTGTTCTGGAAGCGAATGGTGAACTTCACGACGTCACCCGACTGAGCTTCCTCGCGATCCGCGAGTTTGATGATCAGCAGGTTGCCCTTTGTCTTTCGCTGATCTTCAACACCAACGGTCTGCTGAGCCTTGAAGGTGGCTTGAACCTGCGAGGCTGTCGAGGTTGATGCGCTGATGACAGGATATTGATCTCGAGTCCATGTGATCGCATTGCGGACACCTTCAGCAATTTCGAGACGATCCCGACGATTGAAGGTGTTGGTTCCTGCGTAGTAGCGGCCTTCGTGCCCTTCGTCGACCTTGCGATTCTGGTTGGCCGCGCTGTTACCCTGAGACGCCGCTGGAGGCATCGCTCCATTCATCCCATCCACGCGATCTCGAGTTTCCACGCCGTACAGAATCGTGTCATGAACATTCTCGTGCGGAGCCCGGCCGGTCTTGAAGTTGCCAACCGCCAGCGCGTCCCGTGCACCAGCAGCTTTGTCGACCTTCGTGTCAGCAGACAAAGTTGTGACCGTTCGCACAGAACCAAATCGCGGCGCGTAGACGGCCACTCGGTTGGAAACCGCCGTACGCTGGTCTCCCGTATGATCTGTGAAACCAGCGACTGTGTCTTCGGATTCGATCCCTGACCGTTGAGGCGTATGAACCGACGCGGGGTAGTTTCCGTCGCCGCCATCGTAGACGTATTCGTCCGGGTACATTTCAGCGAGTGACGACCAGGCAACAGTCTCACGACGATAAATCGGCGGGCCGTTTGGATCACATTCGACACGAGGCTCTGCGGGATAGAAGCCCGGAGGACATTCCTGTTCGACCTGCTCGGCCTGCCAGGAAACCAGTTGTACCTTGCCGGCAGACGCGTGGCCCTTCATGGGATCAATCGGAGCCGAGTGCTGCGAAGGAATGCGAGCAACGCCAGCACCCTCTTCAGACGCCTTTGGAACCGCAGCGGAATCTTCCGGATAAGTGGCCTGCACAGGAACAGGTTCGCCGCTGGACTCCTGCTGCAGCATTTGTGGCGTTGTCGTCGAATAGACGTGATCTGGTTCCTGCCGGGCTCGTGATGTCATGCCACAGCCCGGAAACGCCAGAAGGCTGGAACCTGCAAAAGTGCAGGCTAGCAGACGTCGAAGAAATTTGTCCTGTGATGTCATTCGAAGCGTCCTGAAATCTGGCAGAAGATCGTGATCATTCGCTTGTCACAAGAGGCGAGTGCCCACTTCCGGCAAGCTAGTTTTGTGTCCGCTGAACAACGCCAGCAGCCTGCTGTCGAGGCTTGTTTGACAGGCGAGCCACACCGGCATTGACTGGCACAGACTTGCCAAGGTCCACAGCACCGCCAGTACCGAAGAATGAAATGGGCGTGTTCATGGCTGTCGGAGTTCGACCGCCGATTCGGACAATCACCATCGGACGTCCCAGTCGCTCCGCTTCTTCAAGAGCATTCGCTCCCTGAGGAACCGAGATCGGGATGTCACGTCGCAGAGGATCCTGAGTCGCTGCAAGCTGAGGCTCTTCAAGGTACACAACGCGAGTCACAAGCTGACCATTCGCAGCCGCTTCAAGATCGTCCTTCGTCAGCACGATCGGGATGGGATAGTTCAGAGTGCGTCCAACCGGAGGATGGAGGCGATCCAGAATCTCGATCGAAGGATAAAGTTCCACACCGGGAAGTTCCGGCATGTCAGCAACTCGCAGCCGGTACAGATGCCCGGGGTTTACTGAAGCCAGAGCCGGAGCTGCCAGCACTGCAGAGGGTTCCGGGTTGGCCGAGTAAATCGCAACCGTCCCTTCAGACGGAAGTTCGATGCGAATCGGCTGAAGATAGTAGGGATCATCCTGACGCACTCGAGCCATCATCTCTGCCGTGTAGCCCGGAGGCACGCGGTCAGAGAACGGATAGTACATCTGCTGCGCTTCGGCCGAACTGACAGACAGCAGACCAGCGGTCAGCAGTGTCAGACTGCAGAAGAAGTGTCGAGGCAGAAGAGACATCGGAAGTCCTTTGTCAGACAGATCAGCCGACCATTCGGCTGATGGCACAAAAAGAGGGCGAAGGAAGCTTGCGCTTCGATCGCCCCCGCAATCATGGACTTGTGTGAAACAGCGTTTTCACCACTTGTCTTCCGTCCAGGAGAGATCTGAAACGATGGATCAGAATCCGTAGACGTTGGCTGCTCGTGACTGTGGATGAGCCACTTCACCAGGAGCGTACACAGGATTGGTTTCCTTGTACTGAATGTGCTTCACTGGAGCTGGCAGGCTGTATCCTGGGCTGTGTTCCACATCGATCAGCATGTGATCAACAGGTTCTGGCAGCTTGTTGTCGCTCAGGTTGCGAACCGTGTGCGACTGCAGACCGGCTGGGCCACCGAGTGGCAGGTGTGGAGGACCAGGCAGACCGATTGGAGTCGCTGTCATTGGCATTCCCCAGACTGGCGTTGGGCCCATGCCGGAGACTGGAACTGGCATGCCAGGAGCACCACCACCAGCAGCAATCATTGCACCTGGAACACCCTGAATGTCGGCAGGAATCACACCGATTGGAGTCGGTGGAACGTACTGACCGGATTCTCCGTCCATGCGAGTGAACGACACAGGCTGAACAGTGCCGTCTGGCTGAGGTGCCAGCTGAGGCTCGTCGAAGTTCATTTCCTTGTTGCCGACACGCAGAACCAGCATGATGGTTCCCATTCGCTCTGCCTGAGCGATTGGGTCAACACCTGGATCAAGAGTTGTGGAGACCAGAGTTTCGACGCCTGCGATGGCTCGAGCCTGGAATTCCGGTTCCGGCAGATAGATGACCTTGGTCACCATGTTGTTGCTTCGGATGTGCTCGATGTCTTCTTCGGTCAGCTCAACTGGTACTGCATTGTGCTGCAGATAGGCCAGTGTGTTGGGATGACCCGTTCGAACTTCCAGAGTCGGATAGAGGCTCTTGCCTTCCCATCCTTCACCTGGAATGTTGTTGAAGACGAGCTGATAAATGGCTCCCTGTGGGAAGTCCGCTCGTCCCGGAGCAATGATCTGGTTCGAAGCCAGAACGCTGCCGGACAACCAGCCGACTGACATTCCTTCGTCGGCCAGGAATTTCACCTGAGTCGACATTGGAGGACCAGCCATCATGCCGCCTGGCTGGGCAAGCATGCCCATGACGCCAGGGCCTGGACCATCGACCATCGGGCCGGGATGCTGAAGCATCGCCGCCGGAGGTGCGACATACTCATTTGAACTCACCACGCTCTGGCCGTCGATGCCGGCACAGCCCATGCAGACGACCACCAAGGCGCCCAGGGCCAGAAAGTAATATCTCATCGCAACCCCTTCCTTGAGATGCCTTGTGGATCGTTCCTGATGTTCGATCCAACGGCAGCCCGCAGATGACCGTACCCTCAAATGCTCTTGACTGTGCCGACCGTCTTCAGTTTTGCTGTCGACCCCAGCAGGGGGCGACCAGTAAACTGAGCCACACAGAACTGAACCCATCAGTCCTGCGCTGGAACGCCGGCTTTTCCGTGGTTTCGATTGACTCGGACACCTTCAGTGCCGCACCATTCGATCCGCTGACGAAAGATCAGCCCGATGTTCCAACGGTCCTTCTCTTCTCTTTTCGGGTCGTCAGATCTCGAATCTTTGGCAAATCCATCAAATTCAGAACATGAATCACAAACCTCAAATCTCGCCCGTCTTGCCAGTACTCACGGCCTTCCTGTCACTGGCGACTCTTCTGTTGTCAGTGTTTTCACTGGCAAACCCGGGATTTGCGGATGAATCAAAGGCTCAGGCCGCTGATGAAAAGAAAGCGGATCCGGCAGAAAGTGCGAAACCAGACCCTAATCTTCCAGCTGCCGATGAGATCCTGAATCAGGCTCGAACAAAGCTGGAAGGACTCGAATCACTGAAGTGTGATCTGCACCAAACCGCTCTGATCGCCGGAATGAAGCTGCAGGCCACCGGCTCCTATGCGGAAGCGGCCGGAGACAAGGTACGACTCGAACTGAGTATCTTCGCTCTCACTCCGATGAAGGTGGCTGACGGCAAATCTCCGGCACTGGATGCTCCGGCCCCCGAACTGAAAGAGGCGGACAACCGAGGCACGCTGCTTCAGGTATGCGATGGCACCGTTGTCCATACGTCCTGGAAGAATGGTGACAAACAGACGCTGTTTCGACGCAATTTGCGAGACATTCAGGCCTCTGTCGCAGGCGTGGAGAAATACGATGCTCAGTCAGTCGCAATGGATTTGGGCGTTGGCGGATTGCGAGGACTGATTGCACGCCTGCAAAAGAATATGCTGTTTGTCCCCGTCAAGATGGAGAAGAACGGGGACCGCGACACCTATGAGGTCACAGGACGATGGAACGACCGGGTTCGCAAGGAGATCTTCCAGCTGCCGGAAGGCACTGTCGTCGATTCTCGGCCGTTCGTCCCGGAATATGTCCGAATCTACGTCGATAAAGAAAGCATGTTGATTCGGCGGATCCAGTTCTGGAAGCGAAGCATCGACCAAACGCAAAAGATGGCGCGACCACTCCTCACGCTGGACCTGCGAAATCTGAAACTGAATGAGCAGGTTGACCCGGAGATGTTCTCCTTTACGCCACCAGAGAATGCGGCGGAAGAAGACCAGACAGAAGCCATCATTCAGGCCATCAAACAGGGCCTGAATCCGACTCCAGCGGGCCAACCACCAGTAGGCCAGCCACCAGCGAAATAGCCACAAAGTAGCCCCGATGGATGAGAACGCCCGTCTATCGACAGGCAGCGGCTGACCCGGACGGGACTTAGGTCGCCAGTTTTGCCGCTTTCCGACAGGAATTCTGTCCGTTCTGTCGACGAGCCAGTTGCGCCCCGGAAAAATTCCTGAGAAATTCTGAAGGGTCTGGACGCCGAAAACCGATGTCCGTGCCGTGGAATTGTCTCCTTTTCTCTCTGACCAATCTGGTCTCCGTATCCCAAATCGGAAAGCTGCGTGCTGCGAGGGGACGCATCAAAGGCGATGAAACCACGTTCGCCCGCGGTCAACCGCGGGCTTTTTCATTGTCTCGCGTCGGGAAAACTGCCGAGCATGGAAATTGTGCGTCAAGCGTTTCTTCACTCCTTTACAAGCGCTGGGACCCGACGCTATACTCCTTGGCTCTTTCCCGTGAAAGTCTATACAAAAGTTCAGTTCGCGATCCTTAGGTAACTAAGGAATGTGTCGCGGAGAAGTCGAATGCCAAAGCAAAAAACCCATAAGGGAATGAAACGCCGTTTTCGAGTGACCGCATCCGGTAAGGCCAAGCACCGCTCGGCTTCCCGTGGCCACTTGCAGAGCCATAAGAGCCCAAAGCGTAAGCGCGGTCTCCGACAGGACGGTGTGGTGGATGGTGCCGAAGCCCGCAAGATTGTGGATGCTCTTCGCCCAAGTCTGTAATTGAAGATTCCTTGTCATCTGGTTCTGAAGGTTTGGTCTCATGCGTGCCCGATACGGAAAAGCCCGTCACCGTGCCAAGAAGCGTTTGTTCAAAGAAGCGCGTGGTAATTTTGGTGGCCGCAGCAAGCTGCTGCGTACCGTCAAGGAAACGATCATTCGATCCCGCGCTTATGCGACTCGGGACCGTCGAGTTCGCAAGCGTGAATTCCGCGCTCTGTGGATCACTCGTATCACTGCCGCTGTTCGCGAGCGTGGCCTGTCATACTCGGCCTTCATGCACGGCCTGTCACTGGCCAGCATCGCTCTGAACCGCAAGCAGCTGAGCGAACTGGCTGTTCAGAACCCAGAAGTGTTTAGCGAACTGGTTGAGGCATCAAAGAAGGCTCGCGCTTCAGCAGCGTGATCTTGCTTCGGTGATGCCTTCACAGGCTTCGCCGACTGATGAATTCAAATCGAACGGGCGAGTCTGTGATCAGACTCGCCCGTTTTCGTTGGTCTTCTGCTACACTCAGAATTCAAGATCCGCTTCGCTGTGACAGCGATGTTTGTTTTGATGTGAGATCGTCATGGAAATTTTGAACGCTTTCAGCGACTACGAAGCCGCTGCTCTTCAGGCCATCAATCAGGCTGGCGATACGGATGCTCTGGAAAAAGTGCGCATCGAATTCCTCGGCCAGAAGAACGGGCGGATCCGAGACCTGCAGAAGCTGGTTGGCACTGCAAAACCCAACGAGAAGCCAGCTGTCGGAAAGCGGTTCAACGAAGTCCGCAACAGTGTGTCTGCGAGCCTGGAGGCAAAGGCAGAACACCTGAAGAATTCTGCTCGCCAGAAAGCCGTGTCGGACTTCGACGTGACCCTTCCTGGCGAACGTCCTCGCATTGGCCAGCTGCATCCAATCACGCAGGTGATGGGCGAGTTCCGTGAACTCATGGGTCGCTTCGGCTTCACCGTGGTTGATGGTCCGGAACTGGAAGATGAGCGACATAATTTCGAAGCGCTCAATATTCCGGAAGATCATCCCGCGCGCGATCCGCTCGACAATTTCTACGTCGCCTGTGCCTCAGCCACCGCTGGCGGACCAGTGCTTCTGCGCAGCCAGACGTCGACCGTTCAGATCCGCACGATGGAGTCGATGAAGCCTCCTGTCCGCATTGTCTCACTCGGGCGTGTTTATCGTCCCGACACGATCGATGCGACTCATTCGTGCATGTTCCATCAGATGGAAGGTCTGCTGGTTGACCGCCACGTGACGATGGCTCAGCTGAAGACGGTCCTGAGCCAATTTGCTCGCAGCTTCCTGGGGCCGGATGTCGAAATTCGTTTTCGTCCATCCTTCTTCCCGTTCACCGAGCCTTCTGTCGAAGTCGACATGAAGTGGGGAAATTCGTGGATGGAAATCGGCGGCGCTGGCATGGTCGATCCGAACGTCTTTGCCGCAGTCGGCTATGACCCGGAGGAGTACACTGGGTTTGCGTTCGGCCTAGGAATTGAACGATTCTGCATGAAGCACTTCGGAGTCGACGACATTCGACGCTTCTACGAAAACGACCTTCGATTCCTTAGTCAATTCTGATGCCGCTGCAGACCGTCACGATCTCAGGGCATTCGATTGAGTTTGAGTTACCGGATCCCGACGCGCTGCTGAATGAAGCCGTCGAAGGCGAAGCCGCGGGAACTCCGGGCTGGGACCCGTACTGGGGAATGTTGTGGGCTGCCGCAACACCCACAGCGAAGCTCATGCAGTTCCGACCCTCCACTGCGGTGACTGCTCTGGAGCTGGGGTGCGGTGTCGGCCTGACCGGCATCGCCGCGCTTCATGCGGGATTGAATGTGACGTTTTCGGATCAGTCACCGTCAGCCGTTGCAATGGCCTGCCGCAACGCGGCTCGTAACGGTTTTCCTGAAGCCACCGGCCTCGCATTTGACTGGCAGTCGCCGCCAGCGAACCAGTTTGATCTGTTGTTTGGCAGCGACATCCTCTACGACCCGCGCGGCCACAAACCATTGCTGGTCACTCTTGAGCAGATGCTGAACCCCGGAGGACAAGTCTGGATCGGCGACGCCGGTCGAACCCACGCGCCAGCGTTCGCTTCACTGGCCCAGGCCGCTGGCTGGAAAATCGACAACCGCGACCACCACTTCCGCCCCATCCACCAACCCGCACATCTCCAATACCGCCTGCTGATTCTGACGAAGCGATAGTCCTGAGTGTTGTGTTGTCGGACAGAAAATGAGTGACAAAAAATGGAATAACGCAAGGTTACTGAATTGTCGCGAATCTCACTGCCTTGTTTGTGATGTTTGCCCAGTGAATTGCGGAAAGTGATGTGTGTGTAATCAGGCGCTTTGCGTGTGTTTCGAAGGCTGCGAGTCGATCCGGGAAAGCCGTTATTCTGAAGGAAACGCCAGGGGCTATCTGTCGAGCCTTCTGATCGTGAATGTGGCCGTGTCGGCCATAGACGGACATCGGAAGAAGAATCTGCTCATCTCCACCAAGAAAATGGGTGATTGCTTCCTCATAGAGCGTTAAGTCCAGGCCACAGCCCCAGTCTTGAATTAGGGCGACCAAATGCTCGTAAAGAAAAGAGGCTCCCGAGATACTGAAGTCGAACCGCTCTACATCGATGTCTGGGCTCCTCAAATCCTGGAGCCGATAGCGACAATTCACGAATTCCTCGCTCACCTTCTCAGAGCGAACGTTGACAACTTTGCCGTGGGGAAGATCGGATAACAGCAGGTAGTTGTAGATCTGGCCACGATGCTTCGGACTGATGGTGTCCGCGGCCTTAAACTCGAAGAGACCACCTCTATCGACGAGTACATCAAGCCGAAAGGTCTTTGAGAACTCTGCATGTGAAACAATGACCGGAACTTCAAGTTCTACGTCAGACAATCGTCTTGCCAATTCTCGCTTATAGACAGCCTCTTCAAAGAACCTTCCAAATTCATTGTGGATCTCGTAGACGGTCTTCATCACTTCATACGAGATCGCACCGAACTCACGTTGAGTTGGGCGAGTGAAGTCACGATCACACTGGATTGGCATGGTGAAAGCTCCATGATGTAAGGCATTGGTGAAGACTCTGCTGCAGCTATTTTCCGTCACTCATTTTTTGTCCGACTGCGATTCCAGACAAGGCCGACGTACCGGTGGAAGACGAATGTCTGACAGAAGTTGAGTGACACAGGATGTTCTTCCCAGGACCCTGAGGTCAGCATGGCATATCGCGAACACCATACTTTGGAAGTATTGGGGAGAACTCGCCTGCGATTATTTTCTGTCCCGCATTTTTTGTCAGACTGCCCCTCTGAGCCCTGTGCCGTATGCCTTGCTGGACAAGCGGGGCTGTGTCGGTAGCATTCGTGACAGCGTTGACCGGGCAGTGTTTTGTCATTGTCCCAGGAGATTGCTGCTGCGTTCGGACCAAAGCAGCATCGCAGCAACGCAACTCGTGCGCATGGTGGGTGCGAGTGAACCAGTGATCACAGGGAACGAGAATTCGAACGGCCTTCGCAGATCGAATTCCAGTCAAACCACGGTATGGAGTCAGGGGTTTCCCCTCGCAAGTCACATGGCATCTGTTCCTCAACGCATTGATGGTCCTGTTGCTGTCATCGGCGACGTCCATGGCCAGACCGACAAGCTGAAAAGCATCATTGGCCAGCTGGCTCGCCTGCCCGACATTCATCGGCGCTGGATTGTCTTTATCGGTGATCTCGTCGACCGTGGCCCGGATCCGGCCGGTGCTGTGAAACTGTACTGCGAACTGGCAAAGCAGCACGACAAAGTCACCTGGCTCTGTGGCAATCATGAACTGGCGATGATGGGGTCACTCGGTCTGCTGCCGGCACCAGAACACGTGGAGTTCGCAAGTCGCTGGATCAATCACTACGACTCCGACAAGACGTTCGCATCGTACGGCGTTCCTCATGGAAACCTCGACGCACTGAAGGAAGCACTGCCGGAAGAGCATCGACGTCTGATGTCCGACCTTCCGTGGAGCATCGAGCATCGCGACTTCCTGTTCGTCCACGCAGGGCTCGATCGCGACATGCCGTTTGAGACTCAGATTCGCATTCTTCGCGAACGAGACTACAGCCTCAGTCATCCGCCATGGCTGTATTCCAAGACCTTCATCGTCGCTGGTCCACCGATGGACTGTCCCGTCCCCGTTGTGATCGGCCATGTGCCGGTTCCTGCCGTTCAATTTGGCAACGGCCTGATCTGCACGGACACCAGCGGAGGTGTCGACGGAGAACTCAGCTGCGTCCTTCTTCCTGAACGAGTCGTCCTGCAGTCCTCACGTCCCGGCACACCACCTCGAGGCCCCGTCGCTCCGCCACCACCTCCGCCACGTCAGCCAAAGCCGTGGTGGAAAGTCTGGTAGCGGCTCGCTGGCGATTTTTATGTCGTACGCGTTCATCAAATCCTCCCCACCCAGACATCGTCTGGGAGGGGTCGAGCGAGCGTAAGCAAGCTCGGGGGTGGGCCGCGAACGACAAATGATTATTGACGATTGAAAAATGGAGAATGCAAAATGCACTGGGTCACGAAGACTCAATTTGCATTTTTCAATCTCCAATAACCATTAACCATTCCGCGCTCCTCACCGCGCACGGCAAAGAGTATCAAACGACAAACGGAAGCGGCTGCCCTGCGCTTGCCGGCAGAGTGAATCCATCGGGACTCAGGCGAGTGGATGGATCGATACCAAGCGATGCCAGCACTGTCGCGCCGAAGTCTTCCGGGCGCACGGGCATGTCGCGAACCCAGGCCGCGGTGTCGTCGGAGCTTCCATAAACGGTGCCTCCGGGAATGCCACCACCGGCCAGCATCGCGGAGTAACAATTCGGCCAGTGATCGCGCCCGATCGCGGAGGCTCCTCGGCTGATCTTTGGCGTTCGACCAAACTCACCCACGAGTACCACAAGCGTTGAATCCAGCAGCCCGCGTTCTTCAAGATCTTCCAGCAGTGTTGCGACCGATGCATCAGCTCTTGGCAGGGCATAGCCGAGACCGTTCCAGCCGTTGTCAAAGATCCCGATGCCAGCGTTGCCATGCATGTCCCAGGTTTCGACACTGACAAATTTGTCGTTCGGAGCAAGCCCCATCCAGGCAACAACATTCACAAGTCGCACACCAGCTTCAAGCAATCGACGAGCCATCAGCAGGTTCTGTCCGAAGACATGACGACCATAGCGGTCTCGCACTTCCGGCCGTTCCTGTTCGACATCGAAGGCTCTCTTTGCATCGGGCCCGTGAAGCATCGAATACGCTCGTTCCTGCATCGATTCGAACGACGTCGCCGCACCATAGCTGTGATCGCCGGATTGAAGCTGCTTCAACAGTCGCCATCGCTCCCCAATACGCGGCAACAGCAGATCATCGGCACTCTCAAAGGCTCGGACCTGATAGCCCGGAGTTCCGGGATTGTCGTCGTGGCGCTCTCCCACCAACATCGGCGCGTGGCCCATGCCAAGGAAGCCACCGGTCAGGTAGGACGAATCCGCCGGAGCCGCTCCTCCTCCAAACTTCTGCAGCCAGACCTGCGACGGTACTGCCGCCTGAGACGGCCGCACTTTCGAGATGATCGAACCGAGGGAAGGCGAGTCCTTTCGGGGAGCGGATGAACCGGCCAACAACATCTCATTCGCGATGTTGTGCACTGGGACACTGTGGCTCATCGAGCGGATCACGCAGTACTTGTTCGACAGCAGTGCCAGTCGTGGCATCAGCTCGGACACCTGAAACCCCGGCGTTGCAGTGGCAATCGGTTTGTAGGGCCCTCGCACTTCCGCAGGAGCATTCGGTTTGGGATCCCACGAATCCAGCTGGCTCAGCCCGCCGTACTGATAGATGAAGATGCACGATCGCGGCTTGCTGTTTGTGCGAATCTGATCGGCCTGCAGCAGAGCGGGCAACGACAACAACCCTCCCGCCATCGAAGCGGCACCAATGACACCGCTCTGGACGATTCGTCGTCGAGAAACTCGGGAGGCAGGATTTGTCATCTGCAGCAACAGGTCAGGAGAGGCAAAACGTGGGGCGGGAGGAACTCGCTGGGTCGGAGAATCGTCCAGCATCTGGTAATGACAAGCAAGTGCAAAACACAAATGTCCAGTCGTAGATCCTCTCTGCCGGAGAGGATTTTCGCCGGCAGGCGAACCCGGTCTGCAGTAAACTTGATGCCTGACGTCTTTGTTTGGCGCAAAGATCAGGCGGTGCCTTGTCCCACGTCGTCACTGCAGATTGTGGCACGTCGAACAGTCGCTGGTCGCGGCGGGGCCGCGAAGTGCTGTCCGGCAGACAGCACCTACTGTAGATCCTCTCTGCCGGAGAGGATTTTCGCCGACAGGCGAACCCTGGTCTGCAGTAAACTTGATGCCTGACGTCTTTGTTTGGCGCAAAGATCGGGCGGTGGATCGCTCCACGTCGTCGCGACAGATCCTGGCGTGTCGAACGGTCGCTGGTCGCGGTGGGACCGCGAAGTGCTGTCCGGCAGACAGCACCTACCGAAATCCGCGATGGCAACCCGGCCAACTGACAATCTGCGACTGGTGACCTGGGCACGGAATGATTATGTTATCGCGACGGGCCTGGTTCGCGTTTCATTGTGGCTCGTGTCTCCGACGCGAGTACTCCCGCCACGGAGTGACGGGCCACATTGAGCTGCGTTCCGCCTTTTCAAGAGTCGACTTCCCTGGAGAGTTCCTGTGAAAGCTGCGTTTGTCACTTTTGCCCTGCTGTGCGTGACAATTCCACAGACATTCGGCGACGTGATCGTAATGAAGTCCGGTCAGCGGATTGAGGGCGAAGTTCTGAAAGTTCAGAAGGATACGCTCTTCGTCGACGTCGGCGTTGATGTTGTTCGCATCCCTGTCGATCAGATTCAGGAACGCATCACTGCGGAACCTGCCAAGCCGGAAGCCGCGAAGTCGGAAACGGGCATCTTCATGTCCAGCGATCTTCCGGAACGAACCGTCAAAGAACTCGTCTCGAAGTTTGGTGAAGGCGTCGTCCTAATTGAAACGCCAGGAGGACTCGGGTCCGGCTTCATCATCAACGACCGAGGATACTGTGTCACCAACTACCATGTTGTCGAAGGACAGACTCGCGTTGGCGTGACGATCTTCCACAAGAGCGAAAACGGAGACTTCGAACGTCGTGCCATTCGTGATGTGAAAATCCTGTCGCTCAATCCCTACTTCGATCTGGCACTGCTGGAGATTCCTGCTCAAAAGGACCTTCCCTTCCAGCCCGTCTACATCGCCGATGATGATACTCACCGTGAAGGCGACAGCGTGTTCGCGATTGGAAGTCCGCTAGGGCTAGAACGATCGGTTTCCGAAGGGATTGTCAGTACTCGCAATCGCAACATGGATGGAATCGTTTACATCCAGACGACAGCTCAGATCAATCCCGGCAACAGTGGCGGGCCTCTGTTCAATAATCGAGGCCAGGTGGTTGGTGTGATCAACATGAAGCTGACCTTTGGTGAAGGACTGGGGTTTGCAATCCCGATCGCCTATCTGAAACACTTCCTGCGCAATCGTGATGCATTCGCGTTCGACAAAACGAACCCGAACACGGGCTACCACTATCTGGATCCACCGCGTCGCATGAATCCTCGCGCTCCGTACGAAGTGCTGACGGAAAAGAAGGCGACCGAAAAGCCTGCTGACAGCTCGAAGTAACTCCCGCGGAACATCACTCGTGCTGCCAGCGTCCATCATCGCCGCCAAGCGAGATCACAGGGAACTTTCACCCGAAGAGATCGCCTTCTTCATTCAGGGCTATGCGTCCGGACATATTCCTGACTATCAGATGTCCGCGCTCGCGATGGCCATTTATCTGAATGGCATGTCGACTCAGGAGATCGCCTGCCTGACGTCGGAGATGCTGGCTTCCGGAACGGTGCTGAAGTGGCCCAGCGATGGTATTCCCCGCGTCGACAAACATTCGACTGGTGGACTTGGCGACAAGACATCGCTGATCCTCGCGCCGATCCTCGCGGAGTGTGGTCTTCAAAACCCGATGCTCTCCGGACGCGGTCTGGGAGCAACTGGCGGGACGCTGGATAAGCTGGAAGCGATTCCCGGATTTCGAACGAATCTGTCACTTCAGGAGATGACGGAACAGACTCAGTCAATCGGCTGCGTCATCACAGGTGCGTCCGTCGAACTCGCGCCGGCCGATCGAAAGCTGTATGCTCTGAGAGATGTCACGGCGACCGTTCCATCGATCCCGCTGATCACCGGCAGCATCATGAGCAAGAAGCTGGCCGAGTCTCTGAATGCACTGGTCCTCGACGTCAAGTTTGGCTCCGGTGCCTTCATGAAGACGCTGGAGCAGGCGACAGCTCTCGCGGAATCTTTGGTGCGAACCGGCGAGCGCATGGGCGTCCGAACCGTGGCATTGCTCACCGACATGAATCAGCCTCTGGGCCGCATGTGTGGCAACGCCGTTGAAGTCATTGAATCGATCGATGTGCTGCAGGGCGGAGGCCCGGACGATGTTCGCTTCCTGACCATCGAACTCTGTGCGGAACTGCTCGTGATGACTCACCGCGCGACCACCATTGAAAAGGCTCGCGCCCAGTGTGCGGCTATCATCGACAGTGGTCGAGCCTGGGAGCGTTACTGTCGCATGGTCGTGGCTCAGGGAGGAAATCCACACGCGACTTTGACCGTCGCCCCTGCCACCGAGATCACGGCTCCTCACAGCGGCTGGATTCATTCGATGGATACCGAAGCACTGGGGCTCGCGATCATCAGCCTGGGCGGCGGCCGACGAAAAATGGGCGACCCCATCGATCACAGTGTTGGTCTAGAAATGCTGGTTGGAGTCGGTGATCGCGTTGAACAGGGTCAGCCGATCGTCCGTGTCTTTTCGAAGGACGCCGCCAGCGTGAAGTCGGTCATTCTTTCGTCAATCACCATCGGCGACCAGGTGCCCGCTCTTCCGCTGATCGTCCGCCGTATCGACGGCGCGTCGGTGCGCGCTCAGTAGGTCCTTTCTGCCGGAAAGGACTTTCGCCGTCAGGCGAACCACGTTCTGGCACGCACTTGATGCAAACCCTCTCACCAACAAAGCTCGACGTGGCGGTGCTCTGTTCCACGACGGCCAGTAAGATCAAGGCACAACCAAACGTCGCTGGTAGCGGCGAGGCCGCGAAGTGCCGCTCGGCAAGCGGCACAGTAGGTCCTTTCTGCCGGAAAG
>JAEUII010000433.1 GCA_016795145.1 Planctomycetaceae bacterium | reverse complement strand
TGCACGGCCTGCGGAATCCATTTGCCGGTTTCGAACGCTGTCAGGACCAAATGGTCTCCGCCGCGGCGTTTGGCATCAGCGAGCGATCGTTCGGCTTCCCGGATGATCGCATCAGCCTTCAGTCGGGCGCCTTCGTGAGGTTCGCAGAAGATGGCTCCGATGCTGCAGGTGATCGTGCGAGTCCCGTCGGTGGCGGACAAATCAGAACGGATGCGTGCTCGAATCTGGTCCGCGATCAACGTCAGCATATCCTGATTCACGTCCTTCAGAGCCACCAGGAATTCGTCAGAACCGAAGCGTGTCACGGAATCTGAAAGTCGGACGCAGTGACGCAGCACGGAGGCGGCCTGCTGGAGCAAAGCGTCGCCAACTTTTTCACCCGACAGGTTGTTGATCGTCCTGAACTGATCGATATCGACCAGCAGCAGTCCGAACGGAACCTTATGCTGGTGGATCTGCTCGACAGTGGAATCCAGAGCAGACTGCAGCCAATCTCGGTTGAATGCACCGGTCAGCTGGTCTCGCCACTGGACGTCGTGTTTCGGTTCGATCTCGCGCTCGATTTCCATACGGCCACGTTCGATCTTGCCGATATTCGTATGAGCATTCACGAGTCGCAGCTGGCTTGCAATCGCGATCTGCGACAACAGTTCCTGAGCTTCGGTCAGGATAGATTCCAGTGACGGGGATCGTCCCACGTCGATTCCAAACGCCGCACTCAGTTCACCGACTCGCTGATCAACATCGGCAAGAAGACGGAAGACATCGTTCGGACGCTGAGCAAACACCTGCATCAACAGGCGTTCAATTGTCTCACGGCTGCATGTCAGATTGTGGCTCACTTCTTCCAGATATTCTGACACGTGAGCACTTGTAATCAAAGCTGCCGGCAATGAAGTGCTCGAAACGAACTTCAACGGCACGACTCGATGAGCCGGGCTGTGATGCACCATGATGGCGTCGACAATTTCCGAATCCAGATTCCAGCGACGACACAGCGCCGCACTCACTTCGGTATGTGTGAAGCCGAGCCAGTCCTGTTCGCGCTGACGCTGGGTGCGATCGTCTTCCACTTCAAGGACATTCTTCACGTATTCGTCGCGACAGATGTGAAGCAGTGCCAGTCGACCAATGTCCTGGAGCAAACCAGCAAGGAACCAGTTCGCAGGATCGACTTTGCCATGCTGACGTTCGGCCAGTGCTTCAGCAGTCGCCGCCTGAGTCAGCGATTCGCGCCAGAGCAGTTGATACCAGGGACGCAGGCTGACGGAGTTTCGGCTCTGGTAATCCGCCAGGCTGAAACTCAGAACCAGAGTCCTGACCATGGTTGTGCCAAGTCGCGGAACGGCCGCTTCAATCGACGATGCTCGCGTTCGCATTCCCAGCAACGCAGAGTTCGCGGTCTTCAGGATGCGACCGGCAATTGCAGGATCGATTTTGATGGTCTCGATCAGTCGATCAAAGTCCGGGTCTGGATCACGAGCGATCTCAATGACTTTCGCAGCCACTTCTGGAAGACTCGGAAGACGCTCGGACGCAAGAATCGATTCGATGGTGTGGGGCACAGGAAACTCCGGATCCCGGTTCACGGCCAGCCAAATGTGATGGCAGCCCGCTGACCATTAAGGCAAACATGGATTCGGCACTCCACGAATTGAATGATGCCGAACGTCAACATTCAGCCTGGCTCAGGATTCCGATTCATAACGTCGGAAACCACACGCAGTCGGGGAAATGCCCACCAACAAACTGCTGTCAGAACGGTCGGTCAAACCGCGATCCGGGGCGTCCTCCAGGCAATCGCCCGTAGAGCATCTCGGGGCGAGACATGAACACACGCTCAGAAAACACGGTACCAGCGTCTCACAATCGAGAGTCAGAAATCCACAGCGCCCGCAGAGTTTGCCACACCGTCAGATAGGCCCGCAAAAACCGCGGATTGACATAAAACCAGTCGCTCCCTAACGTTCAGCGCAGAACTTCGCCGATGAGCCGCAGGACTGGGGCGCTAAGAATCCGTATGGACCTCGAATTCCAGGTTGTGACGATTAGTCAAACCTCATGGAGATTGCGGGGGAAAACGAGAAGATTCGTGCATCAGGTGCGGCAGGGCGGCCCCGGACGGCTGTCAGTTTGGAATCGGGTCAATTCCAAACGCTGTGCGAAGGATGGGGGACGGAGGTCCCAGGCACTTCGATCTGGAACCATTCTTGAGCAGGTGCGTAACAATGACAGGATACATGGGGCGTTGGGGAATCGCGGCACTTGTGCTGGTAACTGCCGCAGCAGAAGTTCAGGCTCAGAACTGGGCCGATCAGCTGGTTGATAAGAAGAAGCTGGAGTTCGGAGTGATCGCCCGAAACTCCGAGACGACCAACATCATTACGATTACTAACACGACTCAGTCGACGGTTCACATTTCACACCTGACGACCGCATGTCGCTGTGCCGAAGCTGGTTACTACCAGGATTCCCGGTCCTTTGTGCAGGGTGCTCCTGCGAAGAGTCTGCTTCAGCCTGGTGAGAAGACCACAGTCACCGTTCGAATGAACACGAACTCCTTCACAGGGGCTCGTGACACTGCTCTCACAGTCTACTTCGACGCGCCGCAATATGCCGAAGTTCGCATCCCGATTACAGCTTACATCCGAACCGACGTCGTGTTCGATCCAGGTAAGGTTGACTTCGGCAATGTCGAGTTCCTTGCCGGGTCATCGAAGACTGTTCGCATCACGTATGCGGGACGTCCTGATTGGCAGATTCGCGACCTGAAGGTTGATAACCCTCAGCTGAAGGCGGAATTCAAAGAGGTTTCTCGAAGCCAGTTTGCTCAGAACGGTATCAACGTGGAATATCAGCTGACTGTGCAGCTGTCTGAGACCGCGAAGGTTGGTCGCGTTCGAGACTACATCACTCTGGTGACTGACGATGCCGCCAATCCGTACGTGCCTCTGCTGGTTGAAGGCACGGTCATTCCTGACATTGCCATCACAAGCCCGAACGTTGCGATTCGATCATTGAAGCCAGGCCAGACCACGACGGTCAAAGTTGTGATCAAAGGCAATAAACCATTCCTCGTGGAAGACGTGAACTGCGAGAACATGAGCGACTGCTTCAAGGTCAAGAAGAGCGAAGAACCAAACAAGCTGCAGGTTGTTGAGATGGAGTTCACTGCTCCCGACAAACCTGGCAAGTTCTCTGAGAAGATGATTGTGAAGGTCAAAGACCGCGAAGAACCATTGAACTTCGTCGTCTCAGGCTCAATTCTGTAGACCAACAAATCTCCGATTGATCCATCCACCTGCGAACCCCACATCGCCCGGACTGGTCCACAGTTCCGGGCGTTTTTGTTTTCCGGGCGAACCAGAATTGGCGTCTTGCCCTGTTGACTGAGAACTCACGAGACCAGGACGGAGCTTGTTGACATGGAAACCTGGAATCTGCTTCTTCAGGTCATTCTTCTGCTGCTCGCCTGTTTTGCTGCCGGCAGCGTGATGGCGTTGTTTCGCCAGAGCCCACTCGTTGGGTTCCTGCTTGCCGGCATGTTCATGGGCGGCCCCGGAAGCCTTGCGATTGTCAAAGCGGATACTGCCATTGAAGGGATCGCTGAACTTGGAGTCGCTCTTCTTCTGTTCAGCCTCGGGCTTGAGTTCTCCTGGTCTCGCGTGATGGCCCTTGGGCGAACGACACTGCTGTGCGGAGCGTTGCAGGTCATTTTGACGATGCTCGCGGTCACTCTTTGCGCGCGGTTCTTGGGACTCGGCTGGAATTCTGCCATCGCCGTCAGCGCCATGGTCAGTCTCAGCAGCACGGCAACGGTTCTCGGTGTGTTCAATGATCGCGCGATGCTTGATTCCGCAATCGGACGACAATCGCTGGCCGTGCTGCTTGTCCAGGACATGGCAGTCGTCCCCCTGGCGTTGCTGGTGCCGCTGCTGGGATCAAGTGGCGAGTCAGGATCAATGCTGCCTCGGATCGGTGGCATTGCGGTCGCGGGGACTCTTGTCGTTCTTTCGCTCTACTTTGTACTCAATACGATCGCCGTTCGAATCATGCGAGTCGCGTCGATCAGCCGCAATCGTGACCTGATGGTGATCCTCAGTGTCGTCGTGGGTCTTGGCGCCACATGGGCAGCACACGCGGCGAAGCTCTCGCCCGCTTTGGGTGCATTTCTGGCGGGAATGTTCCTTGGAAACTCGCCGTTCGCTTTCCAGATCCGTGCCGATGTTGCTTCGCTGCGAGTTGTCCTGCTGACACTGTTTTTCGGCGCTGTCGGAATGGTGGCCGATCCCGTTTGGATGTTCCACAACATGGGGGCTGTGTTCGCCATCGCTACCGGACTGATCGTGATCAAAGCTGCGGTCGTGATTGCTCTGTTCATGACATTCAGGAACCCGACAGGCACTGCTGTCGGAACAGGACTGTGTCTTGCGCAAGTGGGCGAGTTCGCGTTTGTCCTGGGAGGTGAAGCTCGATCCTCCGCATTGCTCACCGCCGATCAGTACAGCGCCATTGTGTCTGCATCAATCGTGACCTTGCTCGTGACACCAACACTCATCGTACAAACGCCAAAGATCGCAGCATGGCTCAACCAGCGACGATCAAAGAACCGCGGCCCGGATGAGACAAAAAACAATCATCATCTGTGCCACTACCTTCTGGTCGGTTTCGGACCAGCAGGGCGTGGAGCTGCCGAGGCGCTCCAGGAACACGCGGACGAAGTCATGGTCCTGGATCTCAGCAGTGAAGGACTGGTAAAGGCCAAAGAGTACGGGTTCCAGACTCTTCAGGCCGACGCCACGAGCGCGGAAATCTTGGCACATCTGCATCCCGAGAATTTCCGAATGGTCGTCATCACGATCCCCGGATTCTCGGAAGCGATGACGATTCTTAAGAGCGTCAGGCAGCTCGCTCCGAAAGCCAGCATCGTTGTTCGGTCCCGATATCGAATTCACCAACAGGCGTTCGAAACTGCCGGGGCGGACATCGTTATTGGGGATGAAGAAGAAGTCGGAACAGCGCTCGGTCGAGCCATCCGGCAGGTCAGGTAGGCTGCCAGCGGCGGCGCTTAACGGGGTAGCGTTGCGCCGCCCTAATAGCAGACGGTTGATCTAGTGACACTTCGTAGCCCGACACGTCAGTGAGGCAAGGGCGGAACTCAAGGTGCCATGCACCTCTCGATGCAACCGACTGTTTTGAAACAACTTACGGCCTGGCCTGCGCAGGTTTGCCTTAGAACGGGCGGTGCTGTTCGGGGTAAACGACTTGGCCCGCAAAGCTTCGCCATCTTTCCGTGGGCCGGTCCGATTCCTGCAGAATTGAACGATTTTTCGGGCACCCTGTTGCCATTTGCCTGACTCATGCGTTCAATGATCATTGAAGCCTCCGCATGCGTACACTAGTGAACGCAAAACCAGACTATTTCGATGAAGCTGTCCCCGAACGATCTTTTCATTAGCGCAGAGCTGTTGGCCTGGTGGCTGTATTCAGCGTTGCTGCTGTTCGCCATTTTCTTTCGGTTCTCGCGGGTCTTTTCAGTTCGTAACCTGGACCTCTGCCTGCTGTTGATCCTGGCTTTGTCGGCCACGGCAACTTTCAAGTACCGGGATGAACCATGGAACAATGATCCGCCAAAGGCCGCGGAGAAAATCACCTCCGTGGAAGAGGCGAATCCTCCGACGCGAGTTGAGGTCGCGGATGCTCCGGTGGGCGAGTCACTCGTTGCTGCCACCGCGAACGAAACGATCGTTGAAGCCCCCAAACCTGCAGAACTGGGAACGCATCCGGGATACATCTGGGGCTCAACGATTCTGTTGATCTCTACGTGCCTGCTGATTGTACGACTGATCTTTGATGAAGGGCTGACGAGGAGACCGCGAATTGATCTGAATCTCAATTCCGCAGGAGTAACTTTCCTGTGTATCCCCGCATTCGCACTTCTCATCACGGCGATTGTTCAGAACGCTCCGCCAGACAGTACTCGAAAGGCACTCGACTACGGTAAAGCGTTGCTGGAGCGACGCGATGTTCCGGTGAATCCAAACTCACCCACGGAAGATCACCCTGCTCCCACGGAGACGCTCGTTGCCGCTGGCGGCACCGTGGTCGCTCAGCTGGCCGACAAGGAGCAGGAAGTTGACTGGGTCGCGAGATCTCTCGTGATCATCGCGCATACTCTGGTGGTGCTGGGACTGATTGCGGTGGGAAAAATGCACTTCGCGAATACGCAGCAGGGCGTTGCGATGGCGCTGTTGTATCTTCTGCTTCCGTGCACCGCGGTGTATGCTCATCAGCTGAGCCATGTACTTCCCGCAGCGTGCCTGATCTGGGCGATTGCAAGTTATCGAAACCCGGTCGTCGCAGGTGTTCTTCTGGGACTCGCCAGCGGTACTCTGTTTTTCACCGTATTCCTGTTGCCCGTCTGGGCTGTGTTTTACGGTCGTCGAGGAAGCGTGAAGTTTGCTGTTTCGGTGATGGGGGTCGCCGCGTTGCTGATCACGACACTGCTGCTGATCTCGGGCGATGCAAGTTCCTTCACAAACAAGCTGGTGACAACCACCAACTGGACAGTTTATCGCCTTCTGGACGATACCAGCACGGCCTACGATGATTCACTTTCGCAGCTTTTCATTCGTATTCCGATGGCTGCGATCTTCTTCGTGATGCTGACAGCGATGACGGTTCTGCCACGGCCACGCAACCTTGAGAACTTACTCTCGAACTCTACATCACTCGTCGTGGCCGCACAGCTTTGGTACCCGGACGACATCGGTCGCTACGTGCTCTGGTACCTGCCGCTGCTGCTGCTGATCATCTTCCGTCCGCGACTGGACCGCCTGATCCCGCCTGACCGAATGGATCGTCAGACAGCGAGCATTCCGGCACCGACGAACATCGCTGGCGGTTCAAGCGTCGCGATGTCGCGTTTGAGTTTCTTCCGCTGAGACGTTTCTTACCACTCTGATTGCCAGGCTGGTGAATCTCTGGACGGTGTCCATCCGGTAATCTCCCGAGAGTTGTCTGAAGGGCGTTTCAGCGATCTGTCGCAACGCGATCACTTTCACGTCCGAATCGATCCACTGCCGTAATAACCACTCGTTGAACTCCCTCGGGCAACTTGTATTCAGCCTGAGTTGCCGGGATCACGTCGAACTTCCATTCTTTGCCATTCCAGTTCCAGATTGCGAAGACTTTCAAGGCGTCTTCGTTACCTGGACGAATCGTGATAACGTCCCCGGAGTCATTCGAACGTGCGACGACGGGAGCCACAGGGCGATTACCGGCGGCCTTCAAATCTTCTGGTACCAGAGCTGAGTTTGCATACAGAGTCTTCTCGAGATCTTCCGCCAGGCCCTCGCGATTCTGCATGAGAGCCTTCATGCTGAAGTGAATGTGACCGGTCGCATCGCCGGCAAGTCGTACCGTTTCGATTTGCCGCTGGATCTCCTGCGGAGGAAATGGGCGACTCTTGTCTCCCGTGCGACTTGTGAACAGTCCCGGCCAGACTGGAACGTTCGCCGTACTTTCCTTACGCCAGAAGTCGTACAGCACGGGAAAGCTCTGAGCCTTCTGTTCGATCGGCCAATACAACTGTGGGGAGAAGTAGTCGCACCAGCCTTCCTTGAGCCACAGTGTCGCGTCAGCGTAGAGCTTCTCGTACTGATCAAATCCCGTGATGCCGGGAGCAGCGCCTGGGCGGCCAATTCCAAACGGAGAAATGCCGAATCGGACCCACGGCTTCGCTGATCGAGTCTGTTGGTGGATCTTCTGCACGAGTCGATTCACATTGTCTCGACGCCAGTCGGGACGACTGAGTGTTCCGCCACTTTGCTGGTACTTCGACCATGACGGATCATCCGGAAAATCCACTTCCTTTCCGTCTTCAGTAATCGGGTATGGATAGAAATAGTCATCCATGTGAACGCCATCGATATCGTATCGCTTCACCACATCGGCGAACACAGCCAGTGAATGAGTTGCCGCGTCCGGCTCGCCGGGATCTAGCCAGAGATAGCGACCATAGGGTTTGACCAGGTCAGGGCGTGTCTTTGAGATGTGTAAATCCGCAACCTCATTGTTTCCGAATCGAGCACGATAAGGATTCAGCCACGCATGAATTTCGATGCCGCGGCGATGAGCTTCTTCGACCCACATCGTCAGAGGATCATAATACGGACTCGGAGCCTTTCCGGATTCGCCCGTCAAATAGTAGCTCCACGGTTCCAGCGTTGAATCGTACAACGCGTCGGCTGTTGTCCGGACCTGCAGCACCAGACAATTCAATTTCAGCCGTGACGCGGTCTCAAGAATGCGCAGCAGTTCCGCCTGCTGTTCATCAGTCGACAATCCTCTCTTCGATGGCCAGTCAATATTGTCGACCGTCGCAACCCAGGCCGCTCGAAACTCACGCGGTGCCGGCGGAGGATCCGGAATGGCGTTCTGAGCCTGAATGTTGCTCGTCAGAAAAGCAAAGGTGACGAGCATTAAACTCCTGCGAAACATGATCCACCTCATAGTCACACAATCCTGACAACGAAACTCGCATGTCGTTCAGGAAGAAACCTTGCAACCTCTACGGTTGCCACCCGGTTCTTCCGGCCCAGTCTTCTGCCGCAAGGTAAATCAGGTCAACAGCCGGATCTTTTACCTCCGGATATTGTTTCGGATCCGCCAGTGATACGGCAAGCCGACGCTTCAGCACTGCATAAGCTTCGGCGGTCGCTGGATGGGCTCGCAGATAGTCGCGGAAAAGAAGCGGATAACGCTGATTCGCCATGCCGTTCCTTCGCACATGAATATTGCAGCGACGGTCACCTGGACGTTCCAGAAAGAGCAGCTTACTCCAATGCCGGGCGTCGGAAGAGAATCCCGGCGGAACATGATCGTGACCAACTCGCACATGCTGCACAAAGCCAGCGCCCGTCAGTTGGGTGACCAAATCCACAGAAAGATCTTCGACGGTCACCTGGATATCAATCACGTCCTTTGCAGCAAGCCCCGGAACTGATGTCGAACCAATATGATCGACTCTGAGTGCCAGTGGCCCAAGCGCTGAATGCAGAGCCGACGCCTGCTGAACGAAGTCGTCAGCCCACGATGAACGATAACTGCAAATCTCAATCATCCCTGCGCCTTGTTCGATCGAATTCCATCGGAGATCCGGGGGCCTGGTCGGTACATCTGCGTCCGTCGCAGGCTGCAACGATTACGGCTTTGAAGCCAGAGGCTTCTTTGCACCTGCCGGGATCGCGACTGACAGATGATTCGCCCTGGGAGGAAGCGGACAGAGCGTATGAGTGTTGTAGGCACAGGGCGGGTTGTAGGTTTGATTGAAGTCCAGAACGACCTGCCCATCGGCCGACTTCTTCGCGTTCAGGAATCGGCCAGCTCCGTAAGTCTCTTTGCCGCTTGTGGCATCTCGAAACACGATGAACAGGTCGTCGGGGCCTTCTTCCTGACACTCGAGCCGGATGGACTGTCCATTCAGCTGAAACTCCACAAAGCCCACCAAGTGATCTTCATACGTGGCCCCTCGCACGTTGGTGATCTGAATGGGGCGAGGCGGATTGTAGGGCTCAAACTTGGCCGTCACGCGGTAGCCCGCATCTACCGGGTACCAGTCTTCGCCAGGGAAGTCGCGGATCAGCGGACTCTTTGCATCGCGTAGTCGAATGGCCAGTCGCCCGCTTCGACGAATTAAGTGAATGGAAGTATGACCGACTTGTAGCTTGTCGGGTGAATCTGCTTCTGGCTTTGCCGGATCAATCTGCAGAATTCCCCCGCGACTCGTCTGGCCGTTCAGCGTCGCCTCAACACCGTCATTGATCGTGAACGAAACAATGCCATCGCGAACATTCACGCGTCCCGCAGAGGCAGGACTTGATTCCGCGGACAACCGGATGTGGCTGCCTTCCGAAGAGCCAATCAGGTAATCCGTCTGCTCCTTCGGTTCATCCAGCCAGATCAGTCCGGAAACCGCAAGCCAGCCTTCCGGGGATTTCAGACGTTCAAGCCGCTTCTGCCGCCAGGTCAAGACTTGCTGCTCGTACGTCGCCGGCGACTCATCGTTTGCCATGACTGGCCTCGATGCGAAACACAAGAGCAGGGCAGCCGTCAGACAGCCGGAAAACATCATTCGGTGATGCATCGGAATGCACAAGGGGCCTCGAAGCATGGATCTGCCTTTTGTTCAATACGGAAACGTGTTCCGTATCGTAACGAAAGCGATCGCCTCATGCATCGGCACGAGACAGCCATTGAAGGTGCTCGCCCTGAACGAGCATGATAGGGCAAACAACGTCGGATCGAGCCGCCCGGTTAGCTGACGAGTTTCCTCAGGGCAGCGTCATCAGAGCGTTCACGCCATCGCAGGTACAGCCACAGATCGGGCTCGTTCCTGAACCTGGGGCCCGTCATTCGGAGCGATCAGGGTATCGACGATAAACTGGTTTCGTCCACCCTTCTTTGCTCGGTACATCGCGGCATCAGCGACCGCAAAGAGCTGCTCTCCGAATTCCGCTTCGGTTCCAAAGATCTGACCTTCGACAAGACCAATGCTCGCGGTGACCGGGATCTTCTTCCCTTCGAAGACAACTTCGGCCTTCGCGATGTTTGAACGGATTCGTTCGCCGACGATCGCAAGCCCTTCCGGGTTCGCATCTTCAAGGATCGCAACGAATTCCTCACCACCGTAGCGACCGACGAGGTCATCATCGCGGAGCGACTTTCGAATCGTCTCGGCAACAACACGCAGTGCCTGGTCACCAGCCTGGTGCCCGTACGTATCATTGATCTTCTTGAAGTGGTCAATGTCGACAACGGCCAGGCCAATCGACAAGCCTCGGACTCGGTGCAAAGCCGTTCTCTCGGACAGCTGCTGCAGCAGGTAGCCTCGATTCGCCAGGCCGGTCAGGGCATCCAGGCGAGCGACCTGAAGCAGGTCAGCCACACGTCGCTTAAGCTGTCGGTTTTCGTCGAGCAGTTCGACAGGAACCTGAGCCGTCGTGGAACTTTCTTCCGCCGCCGTCGCGATTCGAGAAAGCTGATCCAGTGCATCCTGAAGTAGATCGCCAGCCGATGGCAGTTTGGGAGGATCAAAGTCGAACAGCTGTGATGAGCATTCCAGTCGATCACGAACCTGATCGATCAGGCTTTCGATCGACAGAGATTCTGGCATCTTCACCGCGCCGATGGCTTCCTGAAGCTGCACGATGGACAACGCGGCTGTGCCATCACAGATCAGGCCGGCGACAGCGTCAGCAATTCTGGTCACTTCAAGCAGCGGCTCATGAGCATTCCCCGACGTAACAGGGCCATCAATTCCACGAATCGCGAGGTGACAGCGTTCCGGCAGTCCCATCTGCTGAAGCAGGATGGAAGACAGCTTGTTGTGAGTGAATCCAAATGTCTCCTGTTCAATTCG
>JAEUII010000427.1 GCA_016795145.1 Planctomycetaceae bacterium | reverse complement strand
GACCGGAGCACAGCTGCTCGACGAGGGCACCAAGCTCTCCAGTACGCCGAACAGCCGCAGCGCCATAGTGCTCACATACCGCCCAGAGTGATTCTCCGTAAGGTATTCTCACAAAACACGTTACGACTCAGCACATCAGCGCAGGTGCCATGCACCTTGATATTCCGGCGGACCTAAAAACTGTCTGTTGGGGGCGTGCTCAGAAGCTGCCTCGAGGCAATTCCTGCCGGTTTGGGCCAGGAAGCTGGGCGCGGCGTTTGTGAAAATCTCATTTCCATCGCCTTCACCTTGACCGGTCCGGAAGGGTTTGGGAAAAGACGCTGGTCTGTGGCCCGGTTGGGTCACCCGTATGAACCTACCACCCCATGGAACCGGGGTTTCAGACTGGCAAATCTGGCAAAGGAGTGCCTAAACCGTGAAGAAATTTGCTCTTGCCCTCGCCGCTGCCCTGGCAGTCGGAATTGCACCACACGTTGTCGCTCAGGAAGCCGCAAAGGCAGCGCCAGCGAAGGACACAACGCCTCACCGAGTTGGCCTGGTTGACATGGCCAAGGTCTTCGAAGGCTACTCGAAGTTCAAAGCAATGCGTGAAGAACTGGCGGCGGAAATCAGCAAGAGCGATGCTGAAGCCAAGGCCATGGTTGAAAAGATGCAGGCTAAGCAGAAGGAAATCGCCGAGAGCGGTCTGACTGCCGGCAGCACCGAGTATGAACAGGCCGAGAAGGAGCTTCTCGACGCAAAGGGCGAATTCGAAGCCTTCCGCGCTGCGACTCAGCGTAAGCTGGCTCGCCGTGAATCCGAAATGTTCAAGGTCATCTATGCTGACACAACCAGCATGGTGAAGAAGTATGCCGAATACGCTGGCTACACAGTCGTTATGCGATTCGACAGCAAGGACATCGAAGACGATACTCCACCAGCCGAAGCTGTTCAGCGAATGAACAAGCAGGTTGTGTACTATCGAACTCAGGACGACATCACCGAGACCGTCCTGAATGCTCTGAACAGGAACTACGACAGCGCACCCACAGGGGCTCCAAAGGCTCCGGTTCGACAGACAAGCGGAGCGGCTCCTCGCTCTGCTCAGCAGTAATCCTGCTCTGTCAGTTGTCATCGTGAAGAACCCGGCAGTGGATGGTCAATCAGCATCCACTGCCGCCTTTTTGAATATCTGTGCATTGGAGCTTGCCTCCCTGACCACTGGTCCGTGATCTGGCGAGATCATGACGTGCACGGTATCGAACCCATCTGACTGAACTGCGATGTCTATGCTTTGTCTGTTTCGGGGGATTGAGACCATGGCGACTGACCTTACTTCGCCGTCATTTCAGCAGACACTTGCACGGCCTGCAGTCGTTTCGGGGCGGGGCCTGTTCCATGGGATTGAGGCCAAAGTCAGGCTTCTCCCGGCTGAAGAAAACACTGGCATTGTCTTTCGGCGAACCGATCTGAAGTGGCGTCCGGAAGTTCGTGCTCACGTCGATCATGTCTCTGCTGCGGCTCGACGGACGATTCTTGAATCATCCAACGGGGCAGTCGTTGAGACTGTTGAACACCTGATGGCCGCTTTGGCTGGCCTTCGAATCGACAACTGCGTCGTGGAAATCAACGCGATCGAAGTCCCTGCCGTTGATGGTTCCTGCCTGCCGTTTTGCGACGCGATCCTGGAAGCAGGCATCAATCAGCAGACCGCACAGAGGTCGATCCTGGTCATTGAAGAGCCGCAGTGCGTCAATGATCGAGCCAACGCACAGTGGATCGAAGCAATCCCGTCCATGAACGGCATTCCGACGGTTGATTATCAGCTGGACTATGGCCCGACGGCACCGTTCTCCCCGCAGTCTTTTGCCGTGCAGCTCACACCAGAGCAGTTTCTTAACGAAATCGCGGCAGCAAGAACTTTTGTTCTGGTTGAAGAAGTCGAGGCTTTGCAGGCACGCGGCTTCGGTCGGCACCTTACGGGGAAAGACCTGGTGGTGTTCAACACGGACGGTACTGTGGTTGACAACAAGCTCCGATGGGCAGATGAGCCAGTTCGACACAAGATTCTCGACTGCATCGGGGACTTGGCCCTTTGTGGACGAAGTTTTTCGGGCCATGTGGTTGCAAGTCGAAGCGGACATAAATTAAATCATGTCATGGCCAAGACACTGTCGACGATAGAACAAGGGACTCCAATGCTCAGCCGAGCTGCGTGACGACCTCAAATCGGCGGATTCAGGACGTCCGCCCTGGGAACCACCCAAAAACGCCTTGATCAGGATGATCAGCATGGAAACACGGATATCGCCACTCTCTCAGGTGGATCCCAGCGCCAAAATCGGGGAAGGCGTGGTCATTGGCCCCTTCTGTCTGGTCGGCCCGGGTGTGACCATCGGCGACCAGTGCGTCCTGAACAGCCACGTTGTCATCATCGGCAACACGACCATTGGCTGCAACAATCGCTTCTGGCCAGGCTGTATCATCGGCGGTGATCCGCAGGATGTCAGCTGGCAGGATTCTGATACCGAGATTCAAATCGGCGACAACAATATCTTCCGCGAAGGTGTCACCGTGAATCGTGGCGCAGAGAAGGAAGACGGCGTTACCCGCATTGGCAACAACAACATGTTTATGGCGAACAGCCATATTGCCCACAACTGCCGGATCTTCAGCAATGTGATTCTGGTAAACGGCGTTCTGCTTGGTGGCCATGTTCATGTGCATGACAATGCCATCGTGTCGGGCAATTCTGTCGTCCACCACTTCTCAACCCTTGGACGTTTGAGTTTTGTCAGCGGCGGATGTCGAGTTCCGCATGACATTCCTCCTTTCATGCTGGCAGCGGGCAGCGACGATCCGACCCTGAAGACAATCAACGTCGTCGGCATGCGTCGCGCGGGAATCTCGAACTCGACGATCGAGACTATCAAAGAAGCATTTCGGCTCCTGTATCGTCGTAACCGCCCGCTCGATGAAGTGTGTCGGTACTTTGAGGATACTCTTCAGGGCATCATTCCGATTGAACTGTCGATGCTGCTGACGTTCGTGGAAAATCAGCGAGCGGGCAAACTGGGCCGCGCTCGTGAAGCCATTCGCAACAAACCGGCAGCAGACGCTCAGGCATCACAGGAACGTAAGGCGGCATGAATCGAGTCAGGCTGGCAGTCATTGGCGTCGGGGCATTGGGGCAGCATCATGCCCGTATTCTCTCGACGATGGACGATGTGCAACTTGTGGGCGTCGTCGATGCTCGTGAGCAGCAGGGTCGCGAGATCGCGCGAAAGCACGGGACGCAATGGTATTCCCAGGCGCCTGAGATCATGCCAATGGTCGACGGTGTCGTGGTTGCCGTCCCCACCGTGGCTCACCTCGAAGTCACTCGCCCGTTTCTGGAAGCAGGCAAGGCGGTCCTGGTCGAGAAGCCTCTCGCGCATACGCTTGACGCTGCTCGAACACTTCAGCGACTGGCGTCCTTTCGACGCGGGTTGCTTCAGGTTGGCCATGTTGAGCGATTCAATCCGGCGTTTCAACTTCTGAAACAGCAGTGCGGTCAGCCTCTTTACATTCGCTGCCAGCGAGTGAGTCCGTTCACATTTCGTTCGACCGACATCGGCGTCGTTCATGACCTGATGATTCACGACATCGATCTGGTGCTGGCACTCACGGGTGACTCCATCGAAGAGGTGTCGTCCTTTGGAGCCGTGACGATCGGGCCACATGAAGACATGGCAACGGCGCGGATGAAGACCCGCAAGGGAACCTTCATCGACCTGACGTGCAGCCGCATGAACCCAACAGCAGAACGAACAGTTCAGGTGTGGAGCACTGAGGGCTTCGTGTCGGCCGATCTGCAGAGCCGCAAAGTCACCACCTGGAAACCCTGTGCCGCGCTTGCATCAAACCCCGGCATGGTTCATGACATTGTGAGCGCGACACCAAATCCGCTGACCCTGAAAGATGAAGTCTTCACCAAGTGGATGAAGAAAGAGGAACATCAGGCTTCCTCCGCGGATGCTCTGACGGCCGAACTTCGCGACTTTGTGGACTGCATCCGGACAGGTGCGACGCCACAAGTCCCCGGTGAAGCCGCGGTTGCCGCCATGGAAGTTGCTGAACGAGTTCTTTCAGGTCTGTCGCTGTGGTCATGGCAGTCCGGCCGCAAGGAAGAAGGTTCTCGCCACGCAGCCTGATGCCCCTTCCGCGGATTCGCCTTTTCGAAGGCGACCTGCGTGAAGAGATAAGTCCCAAAACAAAAGCCATGCTCCGAAATGTTCGGGAGCATGGCTTTCACGTTTTCTGTCGACCAACCGCGCAGATCCAGCACTTAACCCTGAACAGCTCGTTCCGCAGACTGGAAACCGCAGGTCTTGTGAGCACCATCACAGAACGGTCGGTTGGCTGAAGCACCGCAGCGGCAAAGTGCAAATGTCTCTTTGCCTTTTAGATCAAAGGAATTCCCGGCTGCATCAGTGACTGTTGCTGGACCAGTGATGAGAAATGGACCATGGTCTTTCACCTGAATCTTGAGTTCTGACATCGAAGAAAATCCTGATAACGACTGTTTTCGGAAATGAGCCGGGCACAACGCTCGACTCTGGTGGATATCGTTTCTGGTGGGTTTGCGGGACAAACAAACAGGAATTGTCAAAGTCGCCGAACCCGTCACGACTGTTGTTCAGACGCCGAGACAGTCACCTCCGAAATCGTGGGGCGGCTGGGCATTCTGAGCGAACCATCGGCGCGGGAAAGTAGTCTTCCCACCTGTTAGTTTCAACACACAGCGAGCAAAAGTGCGATGACCGATTCTAAACAGCCAACGCCTGGCACTGGTTCCAATGATGTTCCGGGCTATGTCATCCGCGAAGCGTGTCGTGACGACATTCCTCAGCTGGAGAACTTAGTGGACCGTTTCGTCCAGATGAATCGGCTGCTCCCTCGTACGACGGACGAGCTGTGCGATCTGATTCCGTTTGGCTTTGTTGCGGTGGCTGACGGGCAGGTTGTTGGCTTTGCCGCACTGGAAATCTACTCCGCAAAGCTGGCGGAAATTCGCAGCCTTGCCGTGCATGACCAGTATCAGGGCAGGGGCATCGGGCGAGGACTGGTCCAGCGATGTGTGGAACTGGCCGTCAAACGCAATGTGCTGGAAGTGATGGCGATCACTTCGAGCGATGGGTTCTTTCAGGCCTGCGGCTTTGACTTCACGCTGCCCGGAGAAAAGAAGGCGCTGTTCATCCAGACACGAGATGAGTACTAAGCACAGCGGCCGCTACCGACCGGACCTCCGTGAACATGCCATGCAGGGGGTCGCGAGTCCTTCGCAGCGAATCATCACCGATCAAAATGTGGCCACTCACGCTGCGGAACCAAAGAGTTTTTGCGGGCAAGTGTGGCAAAAATTTTTTCCGTTTCGGTGAAAGAGCTTTGACTGCTCTATTGATTTGAACCCTCATGTGATTATAACGCCGGCGCAGTGAGGTTTCAGGCGCACTGTGCGTCGTGAAGCGGGTGACAGACTTTTGTGTCAGAGCTGTTTTCGACACAGGCCCTGAAGCCCGGAACGGACTCATCCTTGTATCTGGAGGTGTTGAAGGGAATTTGCCTGCTGGCTTCGCCCTTCGCCCGATGGCTGCTGCTGAAAGATTCAGAAGCCACGGAAGAGACTCGTTTCAAGATTCAGTGAACTTTGAATGTCAGTCCGGGATGGAGTCGGCCGGTACTGGCTCGAGTCTGCCGACTTCAGATTAATGTGCCTGCCTCGGTACTTCTGAACTCAACCTGCCCCTGAGCATTACGGACGACTGTTGCTTTCGGCAATCCTCCAGTGACGTAGAAGCTCAGTATGCCTTCCCGGTTCGCAACTTAGAACACGAAGGAACAGGCCCCGTTCGAAACCAAGGCTGCGCGATGTGGAGAAATCGCTCGTGAACGACGTTTCGTTCGTCGGCGTTGAATGTGAAAATTCAACTGCCGTCAGCCCGGACCAGGAAGAGCCTCCGGGAAGTTCAGGTCTTTTGCCAGTCCTGACACCTTCAGAAGGAATTGCCTCTCAGAATTCGACGGCCACGGCTGTCTCAGTGCTTGACCTGTTGCGCTCCGGCGCGGCACCGACTGCTCGATCCAAATCAGCGCAGTCCAATTCCGATCAGAACACAAACACTCGAATCGATGCCGGTCATTTTTCAGGATCCGGCAGCAGGGTTGAGAATCCTCGAACCACCTTGTTTCGAGAACGATTTTTCCCCGACACATCAGACGCCGACTGGGATGACTGGCGCTGGCAGTCTCGACATCGCGTCAAGACGCTCGATCAGTTCGAACGCATGCTCGAACTTTCGACTGAAGAACGCGATGTACTTTCCGATGGTGGCACGCTGCTGCCCACCGCGGTGACTCCGTACTACATGAGCCTGCTGGATCCTGACAATCCACTTCAGGCACTGCGAAAGACCGTCGTTCCGACGACTCGCGAATTCGTTCGGACTCCAGGTGAGGCAGATGACCCGCTTGGCGAAGATGGCCACAGCCCTGTTCCAGGACTGGTGCACCGCTATCCGGATCGAGTTCTGCTGCTGCCGCTGGACTTCTGCTCCACGTACTGCCGCTACTGCACTCGTTCCCGAGTCGTAGGTCATGGGGAGATCCAGCCGAATGTTCAACGGCTGGAAGCGATCTTCCATTACCTTGAGGAAACGACACAGGTCCGTGACGTGCTGATTTCCGGCGGTGACCCGCTGGCACTCAGCGACGATAAACTGGACTGGATCCTCGGTCGACTCCGCGCGATTCCTCACATTGAGTTTGTGCGGATCGGTACCAAGATGCCTGCGGTTTTGCCGCAGCGAATCACTCCAGAACTGTGCAACGTTCTGCGGAAGTATCACCCGCTTTGGATGAGCCTTCACTTCCTGCATCCAGATGAATGCACTCCGGAATCGAAGATCGCATGTGCTCGCCTGGCAGACACCGGGATCCCGCTCGGATCTCAGACTGTTCTGCTGAAGGGTGTTAACGACGAAGTGGAAATCATGAAGCAGCTGGTTCACAAACTGCTCCTGATGCGAGTTCGTCCGTACTACATCTATCAGTGTGACCCAATCAGCGGTTCGTCCCATTTCCGCACTCCAGTGTCCAAAGGCCTCGAGATCATTCAGGGCTTGCGAGGACACACGACGGGATATGCGGTGCCGACATACGTGATCGACGCCCCAGGCGGCGGAGGTAAGATTCCTCTGCAGCCGGACACGGTCGTCGGACGCGATGGAGACGATCTGTTGCTGAAGAATTTTGAAGGCAAGACTTTCCGATATCCAGATCCGATCTAGTTTCTGGGTCCACATGTTGACGCCCCGCGAAAAGGCCCGCCGAAACCCTCGGTGAGCCTTTTTTCGTTTTCCGACACGGGCTGCACGAGTAACACAACCAGAAATACTCTGACTTCCTCTTCGAGCCGAAGAACGCGCCAGAAGGCCTTTGGCAGGCAGGCGACTCTGGGAAACATGGCCAACTCCAGGAACTTCTTGACTGAAAATACAGGTTCTTCTACGGTCCCACCAGATTGTGACGTCCGGTCATCGTTGGACCGGAGATATTTGGAATTTCCGACGCCGATGGCCCAAAGGAATCTCTCGAAATGGCTGACTTGATTGCTCCACATGGAGGATTGTCCGAACCCGTATGTCGCACCGTTGGCGAGCAGGAGCGAGACGCGTTTCTCGCAGAAGCAAAAACGCTGGCTCAGGTTCCAGTTTCCGCGGCAGACCTGTCGAGCGTTTATCGATTTGGTGATGGCACTCTGAGCCCGCTCACAGGCCCGATGAATTCGACCGTGTACAATCAGGTTCTTGATGAATGTTACGTGGTCAGCAACGGCCAGAAGTATGCGTGGACCATTCCCATCGCATTCCCAGTGACTGCAGATCTGGCGAAGACTCTGAAGGCCGGACAGAAGGTTGCTCTGACAGCACCAAACGGTGATATCGTTGCAACGCTGGAAATCAATGACGTCTACGCCTGGCCGAAGCTGAAGTACCTCCGCTCTGTGTACCTCACTGATCGTCTCGACCATCCAGGCGCTGACATGATCATCAAGGGCGAAGCGGACAAGTCACATTTGATCGGTGGCGAAATCCGAGTTCTGCCACAGCCAAAGAACGCTTCCTTCGGCAAGTACGTCCTGACTCCTCGCGAAGTCCGCAAGCTGCTGGCATCACGCGGATGGAACGCAGTCGTTGCATTCCAGACACGTAATCCGCTGCACCGTGCTCACGAGTACGCACTTGTGTATGGACTCGAAACACTTCTGCGTGAAGGCTACAACGCAGGAGCATGCCTGAACCCGCTGATCGGCGAAGTGAAGGGCGACGACGTCAACGCAGAGATCCGTATGCAGACCTATGAGAAGCTGATCACCGACCGAGCACTCGGCGACGGCGACAGTGATCAGAGCCTCTGGGGTCCTCGCGGCGAATCTGTACCGGACCGAGTTGTTCTGCTTGGTCTCGACATCAAGATGTTCTACGGCGGTCCAAAGGAAGCGGTGATGCACGGCATCTACCGTCAGAACATGGGTTACACCCACCTTGTCATCGGTCGAAAGCACGCAGACGCACCATACGCCAACGGCGAAGCGATCTGGGGCGACTTCGACGCACAGGACATCTTCAAGAAGCTGAACGGCGACCTGAAGATCAAGACCGTCAACGTCGGATTCGCAGCGTACTACGAGTCTGTCGGACGTGTTGACCTGATGGAACGACACAAAGACGAAAAGCCCTGGTCCATCAGCGGCAAGGACATCCGAGCGACGCTGCAGAAAGGTGAGATGGTTGACCCTCGCATTATGCGACCAAGCACCTCACAGATTCTGGCTGCCGCGATGAAAGTTGGCTGATCCAGAACTGAAGTGTGATGTCTCAAAAGAAAAGGCCACCGATCACTCGGTGGCCTTTTGCTTTGCAGATGGATAACAAATGTATGGCGGTCGGCAAAGCTCAACCATCATCCCACGGGGGCCTGGAATGGACTCGATTACTTCTTTGAGAAGACATCCAGTGTGAACTGGCTCTTCACATTCACGTTGTTCAGGTCAGTGACAAACAGCGTCTGCTTACCAAGTGTTGAGAACGTGTAGCTGAAGGTATGCACGCCGGCGTCCTTCCTGGCAAACGTATAGTCCGTAGTCCCGGCCTTCGTATCCGAGCTGCTGATTCGAACTTTGCCTGCGTAGTCGGTCACAGTATTTCCATACGCGTCCTGAACGGTCACAGTGAACTTGATGCTGGAACCCTGAGTCGCAGAGGCTGGAGCAGAAATCGCAAATCGGCTGGCCGCGGCGGCCTTCACGGCGATCCCGGAAAGGGTCCCAGTCACAGCACTGTCATCCACATTCTTCACGGTGATCGACTGCGTCCCAGCCTTGAACAGTGTCGCAGCGAATGTATGAGTTCCACCGTCGGCTTCGGTGAACGTGTAATTCGCTGGGAGCCCCGCGGCAACATCGCTGCTGCTGAAGCTGACTGTCCCCCGGAAACCAGAGACGATCGTTCCGGACGCATCGCGAGCGACAACGGTGAAACTGCCCGCGGTTCCGGCCGTTGGAGTCGCCATGCCACTCACCGCAAAGGAAGTGACTTTCGCCTGTGATGGAGTCACGACGATGTCCTTCAGAGTCGACGCGATGCCCTGTCCTGCATCCGTCACGGTGAGAGTTTGAGTCCCTACGGTTCTGAATGTGACATTGAACGTCGCGACGCCCTTGTCCCTGTTTCCGAACGTGAATCCGACAGGAAGCGTTGCGGCTGCGTCACTGCTGCTGAAGGCAACGGTTCCCGTGTAGGAATCGACCGCGTTGCCAAACTCATCAGTGGACCGAACGGTGACCGACTGATTCAATGCAGCGGTCGCGTTCAGATTCGTTGAGATCGCGAATCGGCTCACTGCGGCAGCATTCACCGTGATACCGGTCACAGAACCTGAGATTCCGGAGTCGGTAGCATCCGCAAAGGTCACACTATGGTCACCAGCCGTCTTCAGGAGACCGCTGAAAACATGAACGCCACCTTCCGATGGATCGAATGTGTAGAGAACCGGGAAGGTTGACTGACGATCAGTGACCGTCAAGTTCACGGTGCCTGAATAGTCCGTGACAGTGTTGCCGTAGACATCGTTTGCGGTAACCGTGAGATCAATGGATGTTCCTGCCACGACGTTGCTGCTGGACGGCGATCGAACCGCAAAGTGATTGACAACGTCGGGCGTGATGTAAATGTCTCGCTGGTAGTACGACATTGTTGGTGTCGCGGCATCGCTGATCGTAATCTCCTGTCCGCTGGCATTTCGAAAGATCACAGCGAATGTGTGAGCCCCCGCATCGGAACTCGTAAAGGTGTAGTCACTCGGCAGAGTTGCAGTCGCGTCACTGCTGGCGAAGTGCAGCGTGCCGGTGTAGCCAGTGGCCACGTTCCCATAGACGTCTCTTGCAGTCACGGTGACGTTCTGTGACACACCTGCCGTGGTTCCCTGCAAAGGCGTCACGCCAATCGTCCGGGCAGCGGCGGGAGCTACGTTGATCCCGGCCTGAGTAAACGTGGTGCTCGGGTTTGCATTGTCAGAGACTGTGACGGCCTGGCTGCCGGCCGTGTAAAGAGTTACAGGAAGGGTCTTTGTTCCCTGATCCGCGGCACTGAAGTAGTGATACGCAGGAGTCACTCTTGGATCAGAGGATCGAACGACGATCCATCCTGTGAAGACGGTCGAGACGTTTCCGAACGAGTCATACACAGTCACTTTCGTCGACTGCGCTTGGCCAGCACCGACGGTAGACGCAATCGGTGCCACATCGAGCCGGACTCCCCAGCCTGGCGTGACATCAATGACAGAGCTGCCTCCGACGGTATTGTCGGCCACATCTGTTGCGGTCAGAGTTTGCTGGCCCAGTGTCATCGGCTGAACGGTGAATGTACCGACACCGTTCACAAGGGCCGCATCACCAGAGGTAATCGAACTCGCGTCGGACGAGGAAAGATGAACCAGTCCGCTGTATCCGGTTGCTGCATTCCCAAAGGCGTCCTTCGCTGTAATCGTGACAGCATTGACCGAACCAATGAAACCACCACCGCCTTTCAGTGCCAGCGAAGCCGCCGCGGCGGGTGTCACTAGAATACTGCCAGAAGTGCCGTTGAACCCGGCAGTGCTGACGTCATAAGCCTGAATCGTCTGATTGCCTGCCGTCTTGAGTCGCAGTGCGAACGTGTGAGAACCAGAGTCAGTCGTCGTGAACGTGTACTGTGCCGGTAGCTCAGACTGGGCGTCGCTGCTGCCGAATGCCACAGTGCCCGTGTATTCCGAAGCGAAGTTGTCATACATGTCGAAGGTCGAAACCGTGACGCTCGTCAGTTCACCAGCAACGGAAGTCGTCTGACCGGTGATCTGGAACTTCGCCGCAGCCCCACCCACAACGGTAATGCTCGCTGAAGCATCAGGCAGGAAGGGGGATGTCACGCTGATTGTGCCAGTGCCGGCTTTGAAGAACACCGCAGCGTCGGCAATCGTGTGTACTCCGTTATCCGATGCGGTGAATGTGTAGGAAACAGCATCTGTCCCTACCGCGCCACTGACTGCGACCGTGCCGAGAAACCCGGTGACGACATTGCCGTTATCGTCCAGTGCAGTCACCGTGACGGCATTCGCAACGCCTGCGGTCGTCGACGAACTCGCTGAGATGGCAACATGAGTTGCGCCGGCCAGCAGTTGACGATCGTTGTTCCCGTTAAATGAGGCGTCAACACTTCCACCGGTGACAGCATTTCGAATCAGCACCGCGTCCAGCACGTTATCGCCATTCAAATCACCCAGCCCGATGCTCGACGATGGGCCGTGACCGTACTGCGATGAGGCGTAAAACTCACCGTTCCCGCGTCCCAGAACCGCAGCCCCGCCATTCGTCAGGACGTCGCTGTGCCCGTCACCGTTCACGTCACCCAGTTGAAATCGAGTCGCGCCGGAGGACGAATAGGTATGAGCGCTCTGGAATGTCGCTTCACCATTACCGGCATAGTATCGAATCGTCGAACCATCTGACGTCACGACGTCATCTTTACCATCGTGGTTCATATCCTCGACATGGATGTCCTGCACGGTGTATCCGACATTGACCCATGCAACGGAATAGAACGTCCCGTCGCCTCGACCAACCAGGACACCCACGACACCATTGCCGCCTGACTGGATCAAGTCTTCATCACCATCACCGTCGATGTCGCCCACTTCAATATCGAGTCCGTTCGGACCGATCGACATGTTGTGCCCGGGAAGAAACGATCCCATGCCGTCATTGATAAAGATCTCGGTCGTGCCGCCGTAAGAGAAACTGGCGGTAACAACGTCATCGAAGCCGTCGTGATTGAAGTCGCCTACTTCAATGTCATTCGCATACGGACCGACAGAGTAGGGCATTGGCGCCTGGAACGTGCCGTCGCCGTTGCCTCGCAGAAGATCGATCGTGTAACCCTGATCCGTAACGATGTCCAGATTTCCGTCGTGATTGAAATCCGCCACCGCCATCTTCGTGCCGACGCCACCCGCGGAAGATGTCAGGCCGGTTCGAAATGTCCCGTCACCGTTTCCAAGCTGCACGCTGACCTGGCCAAGACTGGAGTTCAGTTCGGCGACGTCATTAATACTGTCTCCGTTGAAGTCACGCACTTCGACAGTCGAAACATTGGCTCCGGAGTTCACGGTGACTGGCAGAATCATGGTCAGTACCTGTCGCTGTTCCAGACCTTCCAGCCCCACGACCGAACGGCGCCGACGACCTCGTGCTTTTCCCGGACGAACACCCAACAACTTCTTCAGCCAGTTCAAATTCATGACGCCACTCCTGAGAGCAAAAAGAAAGGAACGGAGTTGCGAAACACCGACCATCCTGCCCGCCGGAATCCACGGAATTCGCTCTCCTTCAGAAGGAGCAGAATTCCGATCCATGGTCCGCCAGATTTTTCAAACTTCCGCCAAAGTCCGCAAAAACCACATAAAGACCGGGATATTTCGAACGCTCCTCACCCGAACCCAAAGTTGCAGACCGTGTCTGGGTACCAATTCCGGCCTCGACGAACACAAGGTGTTTGACCTCGTATGGGACCTTGTCCACAACTGATACTCTGCCCCAAACAACTCAGGAGTGGATCATGGGCACCTCACACGGCGACTTCACAAAATACCCGCGAACCCCACACCTTTTCGGATCGAAGGGAACCGACGACGACAAGCATCTGGGTGAAGCCGAATCGCGCAAGTTCATTGCCGACAAATCACTGATCGTGGAGGAGAAGCTGGATGGCACCAATGTCGGCATCCATTTCTCAGACGCCGGCGAGCTGGTTCTGCAGTGTCGCGGACACCTCATCACGGAAGGGATGCATGCTCAGTACGACCTGTTCAAGCAATGGGCCATTGTTCAGCGTCCTATTCTGGAATCCATCCTGACAAACCGACTGATCCTGTTCGGCGAGTGGCTCTACGCGCGACACTCGATCCACTATCGCAGGCTGGCGCATTATTTCTTTGAGTTCGATATCTTTGACAAAACAAATGGGCACTTTCTCGACCTTGCCACGCGGCAAACACTGCTCCGAGGCACCGGCATTCAAACGGTTCCCGTGATCCATCGCGGAGCACTCAATCGAGCATCTCTTGAATCGCTGATTGGACCATCACAATTCGACAGTCAATTCGAAAACCCGATCACTCGAAAGACTGACAACCTGATGGAAGGCGTGTATCTGCGAACAGAAGCTTCCGGCCAGGTGACTGCGAGGGCCAAATTTGTCCGGCCGGAGTTTGTCGAGAAAATCAAACAAAGCGAACACTGGCAGCACCAAACACTGGTACCAAACCTGCTGGCCGAAAACGTGAGTATCTGGTCATGAACTGGCAGCAACTCATCCAGCAACCCGTCAGCGACATTCTTCACTGGGTCGAGATACAACCCTGGTGTCGGGCGATGTCTGCTTGCCTTCAGGATTCCGAATGGCACGCCGAGGGCGATGTCTGGACCCATACAAAAATGGTCTGCGAAGAGCTCCGTCGGCTTGAAGACTGGACGGCCCTGACGCCCCGACAGCAGTCCATACTGACGTTCACTGCAATCCTGCACGACGTTGCTAAACCCCTTACGACGGAACTCGACCCGGAAACAGGCCGCGTCCGAACGCCGAAACATGCCGTCAAAGGCGAGATCCTGGCGAGAACAATTCTGAGAGACCTCGAGTGCGATCTGACAACCCGTGAAGAGATTTGCCGGCTTGTGAGATATCACGGGCGGCCCGCATTTCTGCTGGAACGTGAAGATCCGATTCAGGAGCTTGTGCGACTATCGTGGTTACTGAATCACCGTCTTCTATATCTGTTTGCACTTGCCGATACTCGCGGGCGTGATACCGACTGCATGTCTCGCCCGGAAGAGAACCTGCACTACTGGAAAATCATGGCAGAAGAAGCCGGGTGCTTCGATTGTTCCTGGCCATTCCCGTCAGACCATGCGCGATTCCATTACTTTCAGCAGGATCAGGGAGAATTGCTTTACTCACCGCATGAAAAGTACGCCTGCACAGTGACGATGATGTCTGGTGTTCCGGGCAGCGGAAAAGACACCTGGCTCTCACGCCATCGAAGCGAACTGCCAGTCGTGTCGCTTGATGAAATCCGTGGCGAACTGGAGATCGATCCCACGGATAATCAGGGCCAGGTCGCCCAGGAAGCTCAGGAGCGATGCCGCGAATATCTCCGGAGCGGAACCTCGTTTGCATTCAACGCAACCAACACACTCCGCGCGACGCGAAGTCGCTGGATTCGACTGTTTGCGGCGTATGATGCTCGAATTGAAATCGTGTATCTCGAGCCGCCACTGAAGACGATTCTGAAACAGAACAAGTTGCGTTCAAAGAGCGTACCAACAGACGTGATCGAATCACTCATTCGCAGAGTCGAACCGCCTACGATGCTTGAATGTCACTCGCTCTCGTACATTGAATAACCGAATCTGCTGAACGGTGCGTCTCTGTCAGGACCAGGACTTGATGGCATCAGAAAGTCCACCTCGGGCGATCAGCATTTTCCCACAGAACAGGAAGCGAGACGGCCGACATCCGTTCCGCTGTTGTTTGCGGAACGATTCGATTCCATTACCATCTGTGTTCCGCGTGTTTGATTGGCCCGTCGAAATTTCAGGTACCCTGACCAATGACTCAGCCCGCCCCGTCATTTTCCATTCACTTCGATCGTGAAGATCAGTCGAATTCCTTTCGAGATGTGATTGCGACGACGGAACCACATTCGCTGCGAACGTTCACGCCTAGCCAGGCCGTACTTGCCAGGTCCGCCGGCTGTTTCCACTGGACTCCGGAAGGACGCCGCCTGTTTGATTACACGTCGGGCGTTCTGGTCTCAAACCTGGGCCACAACCCACGTCGATGGATGAAGCGATTCATTCGATACATGGGCTGGAATCCGGCCGATTTCAGCGGCAGTGATGAAGGCTACTTCCAGGCCTCTTCCATGACAGCCTACAACGCGATCACGCCACTGGAAGCAGAAGCCAGTCAGCGTCTGGTCAGAAGCCTGCAGAGTTCTCCGGGCGGCAGCCGTCTACAGACAGTGATCTGGGCGGCTTCCGGTTCAGAAGCTGTGCAGAAGGCTCTTTGGGCCTGTATGAAACGCGATCCGGCTCGCGATGGCATCATGGCGACTCGTTTTGGATTTCATGGCAAGAAGGGCCTGAGTGGTGCTGTCACTGGATCGGAATCTGATCCGGATCGCGATCCCCGAGTCCGCTTCATCTCGTTCCCCCGCGAGGAATGTTCGGATATCGACAATCCTTCCAAAGCCTTCGACCCAGCACCGTATCGAGCGGAACTGGAACGCGTCTGGCAGGATTCGGGACAGACCATTGGTTGCCTGATCACGGAACCGTATCTCGGTGGTGGTGGCAGCTACCATCCACCCAAGGCCTACCTGCAGTTGTTACAGCAGTTCTGCCGTGAGAAAGACATCCTGTTCATCCTCGATGAGGTTCAGGCGAACTTCGGGCGGACCGGCCACATGTACGCGTTCGAATCGTACGGAATCGAACCGGACTTCGTGTGCCTTGGTAAGGGACTTGGTAACGGAGTTCCCGTCAGTGCGGCCGTTGGTCGACGCGATGTGTGCGATCCAATGGGGTACGGTTCAACCTCCGACACCTGGAGCGCAAATCCGATCTCTTCTGCGGCAGTCCTTGCGACACTGGATGAGTTCGAAACGACCGACGTACTGGAGCATACTCGAAAGCTGCACACGATCTTCCTCGAAGGACTGCGTCGCCTGAAAGAAACCGGCATCGTGGTGAAGGTTCGAGGCGAAGGGATGGTCTTCGGAATCGAATGTGGCCCGCACGGCAGCCTCACGCCTGCACAAACAGCCTGCGCAATCGTCGAGCGCTGTTACAAGGGCAACACTCAGAACGAAGGAATTCACCTTCTCGGTCCTTTGGCTGGCTGCGTGATTCGAGTCAGTCCGCCAATGACGATTTCCGTGAACGATGCCCGTCATTCGTTGCAGTTACTTTATGACTTCTGCAAAGACGTGGCTGCAGGCTGATTGAGGCGACCACACATGGAAACTCATCGAGTTCGCACGTTGAACAAAGTTCGGCCGAGCGAGCGATACTCGTGCACAACATGGTGCGAAGTGCTTCACGTCACCCCTGTGACGCTCACTGTAATCATGGCATTCGCTGTTGCAGCAACTGCGGCATTTGCGATTGACGATGAACTGACTCTGACGCCTGTGCCCAAGACGACTCAGGGCGAAACGACAAGCCCGCTGGATGGAGAGAAACAACCGCTGTTGTACTGGGCACCTCCGAAAGCAACGGAAGAAGAAACTCCGTTGTTCGTGTTCCTTCATTCGTGGAGCAGCGACTATACGCAGGACAATGAAAAGTGGCTGCGGGCCTGTGTCGAACACGAGTGGATCTGGCTGCACCCGAATTTCCGGGGCGTCAATCAGTCGCCCAAAGCGTGCGGTTCGAAGTACGCTCGACAGGATATCCTCGACGCCATCGACTTCATCGCATCAAAGTTCAAAGTGGACCGCAGTCGTGTCTACCTCGCAGGAGTTTCCGGCGGAGGCCATATGTCATTGCTGATGGCCGGCCACCATCCTGATCGATTTAGTGCTGTTTCGGCATGGGTTGGCCCGACAGATCTGGCAGAGTGGTATCGCTTTCACTGCAAGGATGGGCAACCGCAGAAGTATGCTCAGATGATTGCAAAGTCCCTGAGTGGTCAACCGGGAGATTCCCTGGAGATCGACAGGGACTATCAGGATCGATCGCCCGTCTTCCACCTTCACAAGGTCGCTGATCTGCCAGTCAGCATATGGGCTGGCATCGAAGATGGCCACACAGGATCGGTCCCGGTCAGCCATTCCCTGCGAGCCTTCAATGCGATTGCGAAAGGTCATGGCCAGAATGTGCCTCCCGTGAGCGAACGCGAGATCGAAGAATTACTCACGAAGAAACAGCTCAGTGCCCTGCAGCCCCGAAGCGAAATCACAGGGCTATCGCGAGACATCCTTCTCCATCGTCGCTCAAAAGACTCGGAAGTCATCATTTTTGATGGCGGACACGAAAGCGTCCCCGACGCCGCTTTTTCATGGCTGTTGACTAAGAAGCGAGCCACATCGAACCCGGCATCGCAGGACTAGATCGTCCACATCAGTGCCCGACACGATGGTCCAGCCAGACAGCTCAGAGCAGTCAAAGTTGGCAGACAACTCACCGGCGTCTCTTGCAAGTGCCAGGGGATTTCGCCATCCTCCCCATAAGTCACAGGTTCAGGTTCCAGTCATGCGACTAAATCTCTGACCTGTTCAGGAAATGTGTTCCGGCCAGCACAGACAATAATGCTGGACAGAACGCACGCCATGTGGCACGGAGGGCACATCAATGAGGGTATCGTCGTGGCTGGTCGCTTGTCTCCCTGCAGTCATTTTCCTGTCGCCTGAGTTTTCAAAAGCCTGCACAGCGCAGCCGGCATCGCCAACGCCACTTGCAACAGTCAGTCAGCCAGCCCAGTCACCACCTCCTGCTGATGTCCAGCAGCTACTGCAGCAGTCGGTTAAGAAACTGTATGAGGCACCAGAGCAGGTCATCGAGCTAAGCCAAAAGGTGGCGGACCTTGCCTACAAATCATCGAACACTGGTGCCTATGCCGCAGCAATGGCTCAACGATCATGTGCACGTGTCCTGACGCAGGGACCACTTGCAGGGCAACCAGACTTTATTGCCGCAATGGATGCCTTCCCCCGGGATCCGGACCGCATCTCGCACATCTACTTCCTTCACGCGTTATGCCTGCGTGCAAGACTCATGCGATCGGCCGCTGTTGTTTCGTGTACAGAAGGTTTGAGAAAGGACTTGAAGATCCTCGGCAGTACGTTGCCAGACGAATTGGCCCTCATCATGTGGTCTGAAGTTCTGTGGACCGAAGCCAGCCGAGTTGAGGTCCCGTTCAAAAGGCGACACAGTGATTTCACCAACGCTATCGCTCTTGCGGACGCCGCAAAGGATCGCTTCCCGTCGCAGGCATGGTTCGTGCGACTGGTCCGTTATTGTTCGAAATGTCAGGCTGAAAATGATGCCAGCGTCCTGCGTGAAAAGATCACATCTTCACTGAACTCACCCGAGTTCCAGTCTTTGCCGGTGCTCTGGAAAATCGCCGCCACCGAAAACCTGCTGTCACTCGACCGGCTGACACATGAAAGAGCCATGACCGAGCATCTGCGTACGACCCTGGCGACACTCGCCTTCAGTACTCCTTACCCGCCGGTTCGCGCAGCCTATGCTTCGTATTCGTCTCTCCCGGAACATCAGCAGTACGTCAGGGAACTGTTGACGTCGGATCAGAAAGATCTTTCGATGGTCCCGGATCCCGATGTGCTGCTGGACCTTTCCCGGCAGTTAGGGGCAGGTCTCGTTTCCAGTGAGAACCCCGTCAAGATCGCCGCAAGCGAACGGATTACATCACATTCCAATCGGCTGATGGGGCTCGACCGTGCCGCATCGGCGCTGATCGCGTCAAAGGCCTCCTTTGACCTCGATAAACTGCAGCAGGCTCAGGTGGAGCAGTCTGCACTGTTGAAGGAAGTCCTCGTCGATGGAAGTTCACACGCGTGGTGGAGCGACTTCTGGATGGCGGTTGCCGGTGTGGTGGTCGTTTCGCTGTTCGTACTGATGCTGATGGATCAGCGAGCGCTTCGGAACATCAATGAACAACTTTCACTCGCAATACAGAAAGCCGAGCAGCAGCGTTCTGAACGCGAACGCATGGAACTCCGAATTGCTCAGACGGAACGTCTTGAAAGTCTGGGCACACTCGCAGGAGGCGTGGCACATGACTTCAACAACCTTCTTGTCGGCGTCCTGGGGAATGCCGACCTCCTGAAGCTCATCGTGCCGGAAGATCCACAGATTGAAGAATGCATCGAGGGGATTATTCGGTCCGCGGAGACGGCAGCAGAGCTCAGCCGTAAGATGCTGGTCTATGCAGGCAAAGAACCATCACGAAAATGCGTCGTGGATTTGAATCAAGTTATCGGTCGAATGCTGCCCCTGCTTCGCTCCGGCCTCAGTTGTCGACACCTGATTGAATTCTCTCCGGGTGAGTCTGCCTGTATGACCGAAGCGGATACAGGGCAGCTCGAACAGATTCTGATGAATCTTGTCTCAAACTCCGCGCAGGCGATGCAGGATGCTCATGGCCGAGTGACTCTGCGTACGGGAGAAATGTCGATCGCGAATGTTGCGGAGCTTTCCAGACTGCAACTCTTTGGCAACAGAACCTGTGGCGGCAGGTTTGTCTGGTTTGAAGTGACAGACAGCGGTGTCGGCATCTCTGAAGCAGACCTGTCACGACTCTTTCAGCCGTTCTTCACAACACGATCAAGAACACAGGGACATGGTTTCGGCCTGTCCGTTGTCTATGGCCACGTCAATCGCCATGATGGCTTGATCCAGGTGATCTCGCGTCCCGGTGAAGGAACAACGTTCCGAATTCTGCTGCCGCAGACGGACAGCACAGCATCGATTGACACGAACCACGATGATCTCAGTGATTCTGGCGCAACGGCTCATGTCTCTCACGGTACGATCGTCGCCGTTGATGATCAACAGACTGTGCTTGATGTGGTCCAGCGGGCCTGTGAGAGAAGCGGGCTTCGAGCCAATGTGTTCCGCAGTGCGACTGAAGCCCTCGAGTTCATTGCTGATACACCCGGGATTGATTGCCTGTTGCTTGATATGATGATGCCCGAGTTCGATGGGCACGCAATGCTCGAAGAACTCTATCAGCGAGGCATCCATATTCCGGTGATCGTCATGAGTGGTTACTCGCAGACGAACGCAGAGGATTACAGCATGTTCCCCAACGTTCGGATGACGATGCAGAAGCCGTTTCGGAAGACTCAGCTCATCAGAGCCATCCGGAGCATCGTTGCAGAAAACCCCGTTTCAAAAGTTGCCGAAAACGATGTCGCGCAGCAGGATCTTTCAGGACGATCAGCCGGATCACTCTGAACACTTTGTGTGTGTGCCAGCCTGCACGCTATGAGGGTTTTTCCGTGCGACCTTGACACGCTCGTTGCGTTTCCTCAACACGTTCTCCTCACGGCATAGAAAAATGGCTGTTTTCCCCAGCCTTTCGTGGCCGAAGTGTCAAAATACAGAAGAAAACTTCTTTCTTGGTTTCGGTTTCGACGCTCAACTGGGCAAGGGTCTGGCTTGACCATGGTGAATCACTGGCGATACACCAACCAGACACTTTGGTAGGCTTCCAGCCTGATTGATTTGATTCACAAATAGAAATGGCTCGGGATGAAACGCCCGAGCAGGATACTGGCCGGTCACACGATCGGATTCCCACCTTCCCACATTTCTTCTTTCAGTCCATCGCCGGCCTGCCGGTCCCTCCTCAATGGCTGACTGAAGACCAGACTCGGAGAGATCGCGATGAACGCGAATCTTCGCCTGCTGTGTTATGCAGCAATGTCCATTTGCCTGTTGCCTGCCACAGGTAATGCCCAGGAGCCTCTGCGGCAGCTCATCGATCGCGAACTCGCGCCTCCCGCCGGAATCTCCGTCCCGCTTTGCTCGGATGCAGAATTTCTTCGCCGGGTCTCACTCGACCTGAACGGCATGCCTCCAACGTCTGATGAAGCGCGCACATTTCTGAACGACATCGATCCCGCAAAGCGAGAAAAACTGGTCGACCGTTTGCTGGCTTCTCCACTCTACGCGCGACACATTGCTGCGACGCTGGATGTCATGCTGATGGAACGTCGTGCCAACACGAATGTGCTTCAGGATGAATGGATCGCATGGCTGCTGAAGTCAGTGCGAGACAACAAGCCATGGAACGTTCTTGCAAAAGAACTGATGACGGCCGATGGTGAAATGGACAACCCCGCCCACCGCGCGGCAGCTCGTTTTATTCTTGATCGAGGCGCGGAGCCCAACGTTGTCGCTCGAGATATGGGGCGGTTCTTCTTTGGTCGCGATCTTCAGTGTGCTCAGTGTCACGACTCGCCGCTGGTCGCTGATTTTCTGCAGAAGGATTATCAGGGCCTGTTGGCGATTACGTCTGCAACCTACGCGCTGACAAAGAAAGTCAATGACAAAGATGTCACTGTCCTTGGTGAACGATCAGGCTCCGATCTGACTTTTGAATCCGTCTTTTCGAAGGGCAACATGCATCGCACCGGAGCACGCCTCCCGGGAAGCACCACTTTGATCGAACAGTTTCTCGTTCCCGGAGAAGACTACGTCATTGCCCCGGCTGACGGCGTTCGTGCTGTGCCGAAAGTCAGTCGGCGCACGCTCCTTGCGGAACAGGCCACCAATGGATCCAATCGCGTCTTTAATGAGAACGCTGCAAACCGTCTGTGGTCGCTGATGTTTGGTCGAGGACTGGTGCATCCACTCGACATGATGCACCCGGACAATCCGGCGGTCAGTCCAGCCTTATTGCAGCAGCTCGGCGAGCGTCTGGCATCCTCAAACTTTGACATGAAGAGCTTCCTTAGAGAGATCGCCCTCAGCCAAACCTATCAGCGCCCGTTTGACCTTCCTGCTGAAACAACAGCACAGCTGGCCGCTGCAAAGGCTGAGGCAGATCGCATTGCCCAGCAAAAGGCGGCTCTTGATTCCGCAAACGCAACGGCTTCCACTTCCAAAGATTCCGCGGACGATGCGTTCCTTGCCGCAGAAAAGGCAATGTTGCCGGTCGCTGGCGAACTGGATGCTGCTCGAAATCAGTACGCCGAAGCAAAGAAGAAACTTGATGAAGCCCAAAAGGCGCTGACTGACGCAAACGCTGCACTGGCGACAAAACAACAGGCCGCCGACACGCTGAATCAGTCGCTTGCCTCTCTGAAGAACGCCATCGCAGCCCTGCCGGATAGTCAGGACCTTGCGGCAACTGCAGGTCTCCTGGAAACCCGAACAACAGCAATCAACGCCGAACTCCCCGCGTTAAAACAGGCTGTCACCGACAGGACAACCGCGACGACAGCTCCACAGGAAGCCGCAAAAACAGCACGAACAGCACTGGAAGGTGCTGCACAGAAATTGCAGCCACTCCTTGACGCCGTTCGAGCCGAAGAAGCCAAGGTCGTGGCGGCACGCCTGGCGGCGCAGGATGCTCAGGCAGTGCTTCGATCCGCTGAAGAGCGACTGTCGATGCTGGATGAGATGAAAAAAGCCGGCGACGAACGCAGGGAACTTGACTCCGCAATCTCCGCGGTTGCTTCGGCAGAATCCCAGTACGTCGTGGCAAAACAACAGGTCTCAGAAATAATGCCTGTGGTTCAGCAAAAGGCGGAGTCACTGAAGAATGCAGAAACGACTCGGGCTGCCGCCGCGGCAGCACTCACGACCGCTCAGCAAACCATGTCGTCACAACAGACCGTCGTCACGTCATTGACGGAAGCTAAGGCTGCACTCGATCGTGCGGTGCAGGCACTGGCGGAAGACGCGGAACTGAAGGCCGCTTCACAGCAACTGACCGTTAAGGTTGATGCTGCGTCTGTCGCACTGAAGTCGGCTGAATCCCAGATGACGACAGCATCACAGCAGATGCAACTGGCTGACGAACAGATGAAGAAGGCACAGTCTGAGATGAACGACGCTCAGACGGAATTCCAGCGTCGCCAGAACATGGAAACGCAGATGAATGCAGGCTTCGAAGCTGCCAAGGCGACTCGTCAACAGGCAGCGGAGGAATTCACAAAGGCCATCGAACCGGTTCCAACGGATCTCGCCAATCACTTCATGCTGGCTCAGTTGAAACACCTCAGTCCGGAACAGCTTTGCTGGACAGTATTCCGTGTCACACGTGTCTACGACAACTACCGAAACAATGAGGTTGCTGAACTCGACAAGACCAGCCCACTGACGGACGCCCAAAAGCAGGATCCCGCAGTCCTGGCTCAGCGAGAAATCGAACTTGAACAGCGAACATGGGACAAGCTGAAGGGGAACATCGGCAACTATGTTCCGCTTTACGGAGGTGCTCCAGGACAGCCGCAGAGTGATTTCTACGCCAGCCCTGATCAGGCCCTCTTCACTTCCAACGGCGGAGCCATCAACAGCTGGGTTGCCCCGTCCGGCGGCAATGCAACAGAACGCATTATCAAGGCAACCGATTCACGAGTTGCGGCAGAAGAACTGTATCTCGGCATTCTGACCAGGATGCCAACCGAAGAAGAAGTGGCCGATGTGACTTCGTTCCTGGCCTCACGGCCAGATCGGAATCAGGCGGCAAAGGAACTTGTCTGGGGCCTTCTCAGCAGCGCTGAGTTTCGCTTCAACCACTAACTTTTCAGACCCGATGAACGTCATCCTGGTCCGTTGAATCCACGAACGAATTCAGTCCTGGGAGTTTTACAATGCCTCTTCGATACCCCTGCAACACTGCCGCTCACGGAATCGCTCGCCGTCAGTTTCTCGGAACAATGGCCGCGGGAGCCGGTGCCATCGTCGGAGGTCTTGGCGCTTTTGCGAACCCTGCCATCGCTGCGTCATTGAAGTCCGATCAGAAGCGAATCGTGGTCTTCAACATGCACGGTGGACTCAGCCAGCTGGAAAGCTGGGACCCAAAGCCAGGCACGGAAACCGGCGGACCGTTTCTTTCGATTCCAACGTCAGTTCCGGGGATTCACATTTCCGAGCTGCTTCCGAAGACAGCTCAGCAGATGCACAACCTGTGTCTCATCCGCAGTGTGAACACCAGCGAAGATGACCACGGAAAGGGTGCGTATCTGATGATGACCGGGCGTCGGCAAACGCCTGCAGGCGAGTTTCCTCAGCTTGGTGCCGTCGCTTCAAAGACTCTCAATCCGGAAGACAGCGCCTTGCCTGGCCACATCGTGATTACTCCCGGTGGTGGCGGTGGTCGAGGCAATGATTCCGCGTGGCTTGGCCCAAAGTACTCCAGCGTTCAGCTCGGAAACGGCAACCCGCCTCCCAACACAGTTCGACCGGACAGCATTCCGGAAGATTCGGATAAGGCACGACAGGAGTTTCGTCGTAAGGTCAGCGAGCGATTCCTGAACCGTCGCCGCACGGCCGTTACCGAGGCGTTCACTTACTCGTTTGAGCAGGCAGAAAAGCTGATGGCGCAGCGTGATATCTTCGATGTCACCAAAGAGCCCGCTTCGGCCATCGAAAAGTATGGACCTTCGGACCTTGGACGCCATTGCCTCCTCGCTCGACGCCTTCTGGAACAGGGCGTGTCGTTCGTGCAGCTGTCACATTCCAACTATGACACTCACAACGAGAACTTCAATTTCCACATCGAACAGCTGGGAGAGTTCGATACGTCGTTCGCTACATTCGTCGCAGATCTGGCCGATCGCGGAATGCTTGAAAGTACTCTGATTGTCGTGCTCAGTGAGTTCGGACGCACGCCCAACGTCAATCTGTACTATGGTCGCGATCACTGGTCTCGCGCCTGGTCCGTCTGCCTTGCCGGCTGCCGCGCTCCTCGAGGGTACGCACACGGAGCGACGAACGACAAAGGGACCGAAGTGGTCGATAAGCAGGTTGACCACGGAAACCTCTTCCACACCTATCTTCAGGCCGTCGGCGTGGACTCAACTGGCAACTTCATCGTCGACGGACGAGAAATGCCGATCGCCGATCCATCCTCGAAGCCTATTGATGGCCTGTTGACCTGATAACCGGCATCTTCCATTGTTCCCGTAACAGCTCTTTCACATGAAAGAGCTGTTCGCGTTTAGAGCGTCAATCGAGGGAAACTGAGAACTACACTGCCGACTCGCGCATCGTTCGCCTTGCTGGATAAGCTCTCTTCGCACCGCTATGCTCAATTCTGCACATAGAACTCGTTTTCTTTGTGCGATTCATAGTGGCAGGCGAGTGCCCTAATCCCAACTTCGGAAGGCAAGGAGTCCAGTATGCACGACCACTCTGTTCGTTCCCTGATGCTGGCCAGCGTCATCACAGGCCTTTTCTGTTTTCAGGCATCAGCACAGGAAAAATCGAACTCGAAGACTGCCGCTCAGCCGGACGCTTCTGCCGGGCTCATGCAAAAAGGGAAGACTCCGGACTATCCTCGCCGCAATATGAGTCCATCGTATGAAGTGGATCCCGCCTGGCCGCAAAAGCCGAATGGGTTTCAATGGGCAGCGATGCCGGGAATTGCCGTGGATGACAAAGACCAGATTTGGATCTTCACCCGGTCCACGCCACCAATTCAGGTCTACACGCCGGAAGGAAAACTGGTGCGAGCCTGGGGAGACAAGACCATCGGCTCGGCTCACCATATCAAGATCGATCATGAGGGAAATGTCTGGGTTGCAGACATCGGCTTTCACATCATTCGAAAGTTCAACCCGTACGGCGAAATCCTGCTCACCATTGGAACACCAGGCGTCCCTGGAGAAGACGAGACTCACATGGACAAACCCACCGATATGGCCATCGCGCCGAACGGAGATGTGTTTGTTTCAGACGGCTACGGTAACAATCGAGTTGTCCATTTTGATGCAACGGGAAAGTTCATCAAAGCATGGGGACAAATGGGGACAGGACCTGACCAGTTCAGTTTGCCACATGCCATTGCGATGGATTCAAAGGGACGTCTTTACGTCGCCGATCGCAATAACGTACGAGTTCAGGTCTACAATCAGGAAGGCAAGCTCCTCGACAGCTGGAGCGATGTGATTGTTCCCTGGGGATTCTGGGTCACCCCGAAAGACGAAGTTTGGGTCTGCGGCCCCTCCCCGATGCCATGGCGGGAAGATCCTGCATATCCCGGAGCACCACTCAGCTGCCCGCCTCGTGATCAACTTGTCATGAAGTTTGATACAAGTGGTCGAGTCCGACAGTTGTGGACCATTCCCAAGGGTGAAGACGGCAAAGAAAAACCCGGCGATGTCAACTGGCTGCACGCTGTCGCACTGGATTCAAAGGGGAACATGTACCTCGGCGACATCATCGGCAAACGAGCCCAGAAATTCGTCCGCTCCCCCGAACCCAAGTAAATTGTAGAGCGACTGTCCTCAGTCGCTCAGTTCACCTGGTGCGGCAACACATTGTTCAACTCACACTCCCAACACTCCCGAGCGTCATCTTGACCTGCTGCTCGACCATGCTTCGATAGCGTCCACCAAGTTCCATCAGTTCCTGGTGAGTCCCCGTCTGCAGAATTCGACCACCTTCGACAACAACAATCAGATCAGCACCGGCGATCGTGCTGAGACGGTGAGCAATGACAAAGCTCGTTCGGCCCTGCATCAGGATCGACAAACTCTGCTGGATCAACTGTTCGCTTTCTGTGTCCAGGTTACTTGTCGCTTCATCCAGAATCAGAAGCTTCGGGTCTGCAAGAACTGCGCGAGCAATCGCAAGTCGCTGTCGCTGCCCGCCACTCAGTCGCACACCGCGTTCACCGATCACGGTATCGAAACCAGCGGGCAACCGCTCAATGAACTCGGTTGCATTGGCAGCCGCGGCTGCAGCGCGAATTTCTTCCGTTGTCGCATGCTTCCGCGAATAGGCAATGTTCTGGGCAATCGACCCATCGAACAGGAAGACATCCTGCTCGACGACTCCCAGCAGCGATCGGAATGATTCCACGTCGTAGTCTCTGAGATCATGACCGTCGAGCAAAATTCGTCCTGACGTGGGGTCGTAAAATCGAGCCACCAGATTGCTGAGCGTCGTCTTCCCCGCGCCGCTCGGTCCAACAAGCGCTACCGTAAAGCCAGCCGGAACAACAAGCGAGACATCCTGCAGTGCCGGTGTGGATGTCCCGGGATACAAAAACGTCACGTGGTCAAACTCGATGCGTCCTTCAATTGTCTGGCGATTGACGCGAAGACTTCCCGGAGTCGACTGCATCTCCATTGGCTCTTCAAGAAGGTCCAGCCCACGATCCAGTCCGCTCAGGCTGTTCTGAAACTGCGTCGCACTGCTGGCCAGCGTTGCGAGCGGCTCAAGCAGCATCAGCAGATAGACAAGAAACATCATTAAGTCGCCAGTGGTCATGTGCCCCTGAATGACGCGCCAACCACCATAGAACAGCAGCCCCGCGCTTGCGATCGGGATCAGAGCTTCCCAGACCATCTCAACGACGCGCATCCACCACCAGGCATAAAGCTCCTGGCGAGCCATCATGTTGTTCTCTTCGGAGAATCTTGCAGCCTCCCGCTTCTGCCGGCTGAACGCACGGACAATTCGCATCCCCGCAAACGACTCCGTCGCACCAGCGTCGATCTGCTCTCGCTGCTTTCGAATCGCGCGGTATTGAGGACGGATGCTGTTGATCCAGGCTCGATGGGTCACAAACACCGTCGGCAGCAGCACGATCGCTCCCAGAAGCAAAGTCCAGTCGACCCATGCGAGAATGACAAAGCTCCCGATCAGCTGAATGACGGCTCGCCATGGGTTGTAGAGCATCCCGAAGACCAGTTCGCCAACACTGCCACCGTCCTCGCGCAGGATCGAAGCGACGCCACCAGAACGCAACTCGTGCACTCGATGCAGCGGAAGCCGAACCGCGTGATCAAACACCTTGCGGCGAATAGATAACTGAATCTGCTTCGCAATGACCGTCGCGTACCAGCGTCCCCAAATATGAACTGCGATCTTCGAAAGTGAGACAAACGCAACGGCAAGAACCGTCGCAGTCAGCAGTCGCATCGGATTCGACAGCGCAGGAAACTGCTGCAACCATGATGGCAGAGGTTTCCCGGACAATCCGTAGTCGACAACAAATTTCGTGCCCGCAGGTGGCAGCAGCCCAAGCAAAGTCGAAATCGTGACGGACAACAGCGCCAGGATCACCTGCCTCCGAAACGGCTTCAACAGCCCGAAGAACTCGACAATCAACTGCCACGAACTGCGCACTCGGTCTTTTGCGGACCGAGTATCTCCGACAGAATGGACGCTTCCTTTTGGCAGGAGTTTCTGGCGAACTTTGTTGCGGTATTCAGCAAATCGCTGGCGGCTGCTGTGCCCATCGGTCTTCGACTTTTTGCCAGAATCGACGACCTGTGACTCCGCACCGTGTTGTTCAGTTTTCATGCATCACAGGAGACAAGTCTCCTGCCTCGTGAGCCTGCAGGCTCATGGTTCATGGTCTCAGCACGGACCGCCTTCAAGAGCAATAGTCCGGCCATGCAGAACGATTCTGCGAGTTTCCTGCAGCCATCTTAGTCTCTGGCTGCCGAAGATACAGCTTTCTCTTCGGAACTCTGCAGGACCAGAAACGGACGCATTTTCTCAAGCGTTGCCTTGCCAATTCCCGGAACTCTCATCAGATCTTCGAGACTTCGAAAGGGGCCATTCACCTTTCGGTCCGCCACAATTCGACTGGCGGTTGATGGTCCCACATCATCCAGCTGAATCCACTCCGCCCACGTCGCGCGGTTGATGTCGATGCGGTACGTGTTGCGAAACGTGTCACCTCGATTCAAGAGCACCGGATCCGGCCGTTCCAAGACCAGCCAGCTCCATTCCGCCGCCAGCACGGCAACAAGCAGCACCATTGTCCATCGCAGAAACTCACGATGTTCATCAGTGAGGAACAGGATGAGCGATCGGCGCCACGACGCTGACTGGTTTGCCTCATCTTTCGAGCCAGCGTTCTCCCTTGCTTCGCCAGGAGCATGACTCTGACGGTCGGCCGGTTCCTGTGGATCTTCGTTGCTGGACATGGTGTGTATCTAATTCGAACGAGCAGGGCAGGGCGTCCTGGAAGCCGGACCGACCACCTCAGTGCTCACCAAATTAGAGGGACATGAAACACAAAGCAACTAAGTACACTCTAAATATCACCACACAAGCCGATGATACGGCCGCCTGGGAACTCGCCGGATCAGCCACGAGGATGGCACTGCTTATGGACCGCCTTGAGTCGACTGTGTTCGACGTGAGTATAAACCTGCGTCGTTCTGATACTTGAGTGGCCCAGCATCTCCTGCAATGCTCGAATATCGGCACCACCGGCCAGCAGGTGCGTTGCGAAACTGTGGCGCAGCGTGTGAGGACTAACCTCAGATCCACAGCCGATACGTCGAGCATAGCGCTGAATCATGACCCAGACTGATTCACGATTGATGCGTTTTCCACTTCGAGACAGAAACAGATTTCCCGGATCCGCGCCAGCAACCAGCACCATCGCCGGGCGCTCGGCTTCGAGGTACTTTCGAATGGCGTCAACAGCACTGGGATTGAGAGACACCATGCGCTGCTTATTGCCTTTACCCGTGCAGCGACAATAACTTTCTTCAAGCGCCACGTCAGAGAGTTTCAGATCCACCACTTCTGAAACTCGGCATCCAGTCGCGTACATCACAGCAAGGATCGCTCGATCGCGGCGATAGTAGCGATCCAGCGGTCCCTGAGGGGCCACAAGTAAAGTGTCCACCATGTCTGGGCTCAGAACTCTCGGCAGACGCTCCCACAGCTTCGGAGAACTCACCAGGTCGACTGTGCTCTCAGCAACGATGCCTTCCAGCATCAGAAACCGAAAGAACATTCGAATGGCGACAAGGCCGCGTCCGATACTGCTCGCTGCAAGATTCAGGCTCTGCAGGTATTCCAGAAACGCGGTGATCGTAGGCACGCCAATGTCATGCACACCGGTGCGAGCAACATCACGATTCCAGGTGAAGAAGCGTTCCAGATCTCGACGGTACGCCGCCAGCGTATTGGGTGACATCCCGCATTCGGCATCCAGGTAGTTCAGGAACCCCTGAAGCCAGGCTCCCGGATCACGAAATGTGGCGACTGCAAAACTACGGCCTTCCGGCGGACGTTTGCGGCGAGTCATGTGAACCCTGTGAAACCGTAACGAATTTTCTAACCGCGCAGAAAAATCGCCGTCACCGTTCAGAGGGGGATGAACGATGACGGCGACAGCTGGAAACCGTTTTGCAACGGTATTCGTACAAAGAGAATGCAGAACGACGCTGCATCATCTCTGATATCGAACCATCTGATTCCTTCACTGGCAGGATTTCGACCAATTGCCGTTTGCACCACCTGGGACGACTGTAGGGGAACACCGAAGACACCCGCAGCTTGGTTCCCTGTTCAAGGTTTCTTCAAGGTGCCATGCACCTATTTCGATTTGGCATGAGAAAAGACTGTGTTTCTCTCACACGTTTGCGCGGAGTTATCCGCGATGATTCGCCACCCGGCAGGCTCGCCGGAGTGAACTTGCCTCAGCCAGAGAGGCTGGCCTGCCGGCTTCCGTGCGGAAGCGATTGCGGAAGTTGCGGACGAGGTCCAGCCAGGAGTCGGCGGTGCAGTCGAGTCGCTGCAGGATGCCGGGAAGGCCTTTGTCGATGGCTCCGGGTGCCGATTCAGGTGCCACGATTCAGGTGCCATGCACCTACCGTGATTTGACCAATTAGAATACTGTGTTTTTCTCACACACTTGTGCGGAGTTACCCGCGCTGATTCGCCACCCGGCAGGCTCGCCGGAGTGAACTTGCCTCAGCCAGAGAGGCTGGCCGGCCTGCTTCCGTTCGGAAGCGTTTGCGGAAGTTGCGGACGAGGTCCAGCCAGGTGTCGGCGGAGCAGTCGAGACGCTGAAGGATTCCGGGGAGGCCTTTGCCGATGGCTCCGGGCTTGTCCTTCCTGAGTTGCCGGCCAGTCCAGTCGACGAGTTGCAGGTAGCGATCCAGCGTCATGTCCAGGCAGCCCTTGTTGCTG
>JAEUII010000425.1 GCA_016795145.1 Planctomycetaceae bacterium | reverse complement strand
AATCCTCTTCAATGGCTGAACTTCGTGTTCCGGCCAGGCATGGTGCTACGGAGATCATTCCATCTCGGTAAGGCGGGACTCTAACACACGCAGAACGAATGTTGTAGTTTTAACTTCCCGCAGCTGCCAGAACTCGACGAGCAATCTCGTCAGCAGTCTCCTCCCCAGTTGTCGCGATCGCACAACACTCTTCCAGATTCCGAAACCACGTGTGCTGCCGCTTCGCAAACTGGCGAGTCGCCGTTTTGATCAGTTCGACCGTCGCGGACAGCTCGTGCTGGCTCTGCTGGCGCCCCTGTAGGTATTCATTCAGTTCTCGATAACCTAAAGCCTGGGATGCGGTCCGCCCCGGCGGAGGATCACGCCGCATCAGTCGCTCGGTCTCAGCAAGCCAGCCTTCTTCCATCATCAAGTCAACTCGCCGATCAATCCTCGCCCGCAGCCAGTCACGGGGTGGTTCAATCCAGGCGACACACCGAGGCTGTTCGTCTTTTGGCCGAGGCCCATGCTGCTGATCATCGGAGATCGGCCGGCCAGTGACCTCAAAGACTTCCAGGGCCCGAATGATTCGCCTCATGTCATTCGAATGAAGTCGTTCGGCCGCGACGGGATCCACATTCCGGAGCTGCTGGTGAAGCCACTCAGGTCCATTCGCTCGAGCCTGCTCTTCCCAGCGCTGCCGGATGGTCCAGTCCGCCGACGGTCCTTCGAACAGTCCTCGCAGGATGGCTCGAAGGTACAACCCCGTGCCACCGACAAACAACGGAACTCGTCCGCGTCGATCGATCTGTTCCGCGGCGTCGAGCGTCAGCTTCAGAAACTCTGCAACACTGAAGTCCTGTTCCGGGTCCGCGATATCAATCATGTGATGCGGAACACGCTGCTGATCTTCCAGCGACGGTTTGGCTGTTCCAATATCCATGCCGCGATAGATCGCCATGGAATCCAGCGAGATAATCTCGGCATCAAGCAAGCGTGCCAGAACCAATGACGCAGCGGACTTTCCGGAGGCAGTGGGCCCGGCAAGAAACCAGCATTTGCGAAGAAGCTCGGAAGGGAAAATCATCCGCGAATTAGAGCACTTCCGCGGCGCTATGCCAGGATCTCGCGGATGACCTGTCCTCGAGTCACCGGAAATGGGCGATCAGTCTGGTCGTACAGCAATGTCTCGGGGGAAAATCCGAGACTATGGAAGATCGTCGCAGTCACGTCCGCCGGTGAAACCGCTCCCGATAACGGAAACGCTGCGTGAGGATCAGATTCGCCGTGAACGAAGCCTCCTCGAATCCCGGCTCCGCCCAGCGCGATGGAAAAGCAATTGCCCCAGTGATCCCGTCCGCCGTTGCCGTTGATCCGCGGTGTATGACCAAACTCACCCAGCCAGACAACCAGAGTATCCTTCAACAATCCTCGCTGCTGCAGATCTTCAAACAGCGCTGAACACGCGAGATCCATGCGAGGCATCAGATGATTCTTCAGGTCTGAAAAATGGTTGTTGTGAGTATCCCATGAACCATTGTTCTTCACATCTTCGACACGAGTCCAGTTGACCTGCACAAGCGAGACTCCCGCCTCAACAAGTCGTCGAGCCAGCAGCAGCGATTGTCCAAAACGATTGCGACCATATCGGTCTCGCAGTGAGTCGGATTCTTCGTTGATCTCAAACGCACGCCGCGCTGCTTTGCCGGCAAGAAGATCAAACGCCTGCTGAGAATGCTGATGAAACTGCCCTGCTGTTCCAAGCTGATCAACCTGTCGACGTACGGAATCCAGTCCTGCCAGCAACGCACGGCGAGACGCAAAACGACCCGAAGAGATATCCGACTGCAGCGACAAGTCCGGCACCTGAAAATCCGGCTTCGAGGGATCACACGGAATGAGCCACGGATCAAACTGCCGTCCAAGAACTCCGGCCGTCTGCCCCGGCCACAGGATCTCACCGTCGTTTGCAATGTGGTATGGCAGCGCGATCGCCGACGGCAAGCCATCTCGATCCGGCCGCAACGCTCGAACCATCGCCGCATGAGACGGTGACAGGTTCGGTGCTTTGCTCGTGACGTTTTCCTGACTCAGGGGCTGATGAGGAACTCCGGTCAGCATCTGGTAACCACTGGAAGAATGTGCCTGGTCTTTTGTCACGACCGCACGCAGGACCGACAGCTTGTCCGTGTGCATGGCCAGTTTCGGCATCAGCTCACCAACGCGAATGCCAGGGACGACTGAATCAATGCAGCCAAACTCCCCTTGAACTTCACGAGGTGCATTCGGTTTGGGATCCCACGTTTCATGCTGAGGAGGACCACCCAGCAGCCAGACCATGATGACGGATTTCGCACGTCCAAAGCCTGGAGACTGATCGAGTTCCGTGGTATCGGCCTTCGCCTGATTCAGCCCCGCCAAGGACAGCCCCAGCGCCGACAATCCACCCACTCGCATCGCATCACGACGGAGCATGCCATCACATAATCGAGTGGAATAATCCGGGATACTGAACATCGGTGGGCTCCGGAAGCAGGGCCGGAAAAGGCAGGAGGGAAAATCAGGGGCCCACACTATCCCAGATCATTCCGTCTTAATCAAGAAGCATCCGTCAAACGCAGTGGAGAACGATTGTCTCAATCGTTCACGGTAGTGATTCGTTTGGTTGCACGCGGAGGCGCAAAGGCGCGAAGGAATCGGCGAGTGCGTTTTCGAATGGAGGATGCTCGAAGCATCGAAAAGAGAGTCGCGAACCACAACATCAGGATTTGCGTGCACCGAAACTACGACACTTCTCCATCAGCTTCCGGCCGCTGCGCGTCACAGGCTGCGTCTGTGCTAACCGAAGTACCCGAAGTCCCGCATATCGCAACTCCATCAACACAAAACAAAAAAGGCCACGCCCTTTTCGAGCGTGGCCTTGTCATTGTCTGCCGGGGCAGATCTCTGCAGATCTCCCGCGATTTACTTCTTCACGAGGTCTTTCTCCAGCGGACCATGTTCTGCTGCGGACATCAGGGCGAGATAGTACAGACGCGCTGCGTTAGCGATCTTGGAGAAGTTGATTCCCTTCATCGTGTCCGTTGTCTGGTGGTAGTACGGATTGAAACCACCGAACAGGAATGCCACAGGAATCCCCTGATTCGAAAATGAGGCGTGGTCACTGCGGCCGTCAACGCGGTCCTCTTCGTCGTATTCGAAGACAAAGCCAACGTGCTTGTTGGCGTCTTCCACCAGTGCGTGCATCTTCGACGAATGGTCCTTGCTGCCGACGAGATGAATCGTGTTGCGGTTGTTTTCCGCTGGCTCACCCGCAGCTTCTTCATCGCGTCCAATCATGTCGATATTCAGCATACACACAACATCTGACAGTGGCTTCAAAGGATGCTGCACATAGTACTTTGAACCCAGCAGGCCGCGTTCTTCGGCACAGAATGCCATCAGCAGAACACTGCGGCGAGGCTTCACGGGATTTGCATGGATGGCCTTCGCAACCTGCAGAATGGCTGATGATCCGGAACCATTGTCATCCGCACCGGGGAACAACTCGCCTCGCTGAACACCAAGATGGTCCAGGTGAGCCCCCACGATCACATGCTGATTTGCAACGGCCTTGTCGGATCCGGGATACCAGCCAACAACGTTCGGCATATCGACCGCTTCACGCTCAACGACCAGGTGAGAATCCACGGTCTTGTCGGCCTGAACCAGCTTGCTCTCCTTAATCTCACCACCAGCAAAGAACTCCGCCGGCTGTCCGCAGGCAGCAGCCAGAGCATTCGCGGCGGTTCGAATCACCATAGCAGCTGGATAGGCACTCGGAGTCTGTTCGCTCTGATTCACCGCTTCATTACGGACGCGTGAATCTTCCTGGACGATCAGCACACAGGCTGGCTTCGCCTTCAGGATCCAGGCATCTTCCGGAACAACGCGTCCTCGCCCCTGAACGACAAGCAATCGTCCAGCACAGGCGCCTTCAGCAATCTCCGGCTTAGTCTCACCGAGAATCGCGAACGTGACCGGCACAGCCATATCGAACGCGCCACTCCACGTCGTAATCCCCAGCTGATCACCTTTCACGCAGACCGTTGAGTCAACGCAAAACTGGCACTTGTCCGGCACTGTGTTCATGCGAATGAAAGGCACGTACTGGAACCAGGTCCCGTTGTCACCGGCTGGCTGAAAACCGTTCGCTTCGAGCTGTGAAGCAAACCACTTCGCGGCTTTCAGGTAACCTTCCTGGCCTGTTCCGCGTCCTTTCATTTCCCCTTCCACCAGGGTCTTCAGAATCTGTTCGGATTCTGCTTCCGTGATACTGTTGAATCCCGCAGCGTAGTCGGCTGGCACAGGCTGAGCCCCCGCGAAGGGACCCGTGTGAGCATCTTCGCCGGCGCGAAGACAAGGGCTGGCAAGAACGCTGAGCAGCAAACTCAGCAGAGTAAAACGAGATCGAATCACGGCAGTTTTCCTGTCAAAGGATGTAAGAGGATTCGGAAATCCTGCCGCAACAAAGCCCCGCCATCAAGCCGCGGACGCTCCCTTTTGTCGATTCGCCAAAATTCGACACCATTTGCACAGGAACATGTGCTGATGAGCACCAGTCCCGGTCATGTTGACGGGCTTGTTACCTGCTGCCACTGGCGAACTGTCTGAGCCAGTTTAGATTCCGACTGAGCCAACTCCGCACTGAGTCGCTCTCTGTCCTGCTGGCATTCAACATCCGCAACTCTCTGATGCAGTTCCGCCATCAACCCTCGAAGCTGGTGCTGATAGCCGGACACAGAAGTCATCTCGCCGGAAGTGGCAGAGCGCCGTTTCAGGAAGCCAAACATAGAACACTCGATGTCACAGCAAACATGCAGTCAACGTGTCGCGGCGACCACATCGGTCGCAGGAGTCCATCACTGTGGTGAGACCGGCGAACCTGATGCCATGATTTTTCGGAAGTCGAAACCAACTTTCGGTCTCGCTGATTTCGTGTGACGTTGTCGGACGGCAACAAATCCGCACGTCTGGAATTTCAATCGTACCGGGAAGCTGACGCATCCCGCTCGCCAATGCTCTCGAATTAGTTGCGCAGCCTCTGTTCGTCGACAGGTTTGATTCTGGAACCATCTCCCGTCAAACTTCAGTTCCGCCTGTTCTGCCACGGTGAACATTTCCCACAGGATCTCTCCATGAGCCGTCTTTTGTTTGCTCGCCTGACCTTCGCTTTGTGTTGTCTCGCCAGCTGTTTGTTGCCACTGACGCTGAGCACCTCTGTCCGGGCCGATGAGTTCCCGAAGGCTTTCAATACCGATCCGCCAGATTCGAATCCACCGTCACCGGACGAGATGGTCAAGCTGATTGAGGTGCCGGCAGGTTTCAATGTGACTCTGTTTGCCGGCGAACCGGATGTGCAGCAGCCGATCTGCATGGACTTTGATGATCGAGGACGCTTGTGGGTCGCTGAGAATTACACGTACAGCGGCGGGCCTTATGAGACGAAGCTTCGTGACCGAGTCGTCATTCTGGAAGACACAAACGGAGACGGCAAACACGACTCTCGGAAGGTCTTCTGGGACAAGGGCTTCATGTTGACGAGTCTGACCTGGGGTTTCGGTGGACTCTGGGTTCTTCACGACGGAACATTGTCATTCATTCCGGATAAAAACGGCGATGACGTTCCGGACAGCGAACCGGTTGTGATGCTGGATGGATGGAGCAAAGACTGTGGCCACAACTTTGTGAGCGGGCTCATCTGGGGTCCGGACGGCTGGCTCTACGGTCGCCACGGCATTGTCGACACGTCGTACCCGGGAGTTCCAGGAACACCGAAGGAAGAACGTCCTTTCATGAACTGCGGTGTCTGGCGATATCATCCAACGAAGCAGATTGTCGAAGTCGTTTGCAACGGCACCACGAATCCGTGGGGACTGGACTACAACGAAGATGGTCAGTTCTTCATGACCAACAACGTTCAGGGACATCTCTGGCACGTCATTCCCGGCGCGCGATATCAGCGCATGTATGGTCAGGACTTCAATCCCTACAGCTTTGAGCTGATGGATATGACAGCCGACCATTATCACTGGGACACGAAGATGAAATGGACCGACAGTCGCGATGGAAAAGCGAACGACCTCGGTGGCGGTCATTCGCATGTGGGTGGATTGATTTACCAGGGCGACAATTTCCCGAAGGAGTATTTCGGGAAGATCTTCATGTGCAATACTCACGGTCGTCGCATCAACGTGAACCGTCTGGACCGCGAAGGCAGCGGCTATGTCGGTCGCCGAGAACCAGACTTCATGCTGGTCAAGAACCCCTGGTTCCGCGGTGTCGATATCAAGATGGGCCCCGAAGGTGCGATGTACGTCGCGGACTGGTCCGACAACGGCGAATGTCACGACCACGACGGGATCCACCGAACCAGCGGACGTATCTATCGAATTGCCTACGGAACTCCAAAGCTGACGGACGCGCAACATAAGGCACTAACGGGCGGCAATCGGCTTGCATTCCTGAACGCCGACTGGATCAACAAGCCGGATTGGTTTGGACGACACGCACGTAGAATTCGTCAGGAACTCGTGAAGGACGGTGAGATTTCCGGCCGATCGCTGGCCTCAAGTGTGAGCGACGAATCTGCTCTTCGCCTGCTGTTCACAGAGGCCTTCGGAGGCAACAACACCGCTCACATCGAAAACGCACTCGAGTCTTCTGATGCCATGGTTCGAGCCGCCGCGGTGACACTGGCGACATCGACGCCTGAACGCCGAAATGCTCATCTGCAAACGCTTTTGAAACTGGCAGCAAAGGAACAATCGGCCAACGTATTGCTGGCCATTGTTTCGGCCATCCCAAAGTTCAAGAGCACCAACGTTTGTAACTGTTTCATCGAAGCCATTTTCAGCCAGCCGAACAATGCAGCCACGATTGCTGCAGAGAATCAGCTAACGCTAATGACCTGGTACGCTGTCGAACCGATTGTGGGCCTGGACGGCAAAATCGATTTACTTGGCTCTGTTCCCAAGCTTCAGCAGTTTGCAGCACGACGCATCATGATGGACATCGACAAGAAGTCCGATGCGGCAGCAATCCTGTTGACGACGATTGGAAACCAGGCAGAGAAAAAGCAGCTTGCTCAGGCATCTGCAATGCTTGAAGGAGTTCTTCGAGGACTTGCAGGTCGTTCCCGAGTCGCACCTCCATCGTCATGGAAAGCAGTCGAAGGTCAGCTTCGAACCTCCGGTGACAAGAATATCGCAGTCGCCGGTGAAGCACTGGGGCTGTTGTTCGGCGACGGCGCATCGCTCGACGCCCTCCGTAAGCTTGCTGGTGATGCGTCACAGGATTACGTCGCGAGAGATCAGGCGATCAAGGCACTGACTCAGGCGAAGGATGCGGATTCGCTTCCCATGTTCTTCAATCTTCTTGGCGACCGAGCTGTCTACGGAACCGTCATTCAATCGCTGGCCAGCTTTGACCACCCCAACACAGCCAAAGAACTGCTGAATCGAATGGGAGGATTCAAGGACGGTAATCGGGGGCTTGCCATCGACACAATGGCCAGTCGCAAGGCATGGGCTGATGAACTGGTCGCCGCAGTGGAAGCAGGTCGATTCGACGCAAGGGAAATGACGGCCGCACAGGTCCGCCAGCTGCTGGCCTTCAACGATGACCACATTCGCAGCGTTCTGGAAGCTCGCTGGGGCGTCGTTCAGGAAACTCCGGAAGCACGCAAAGCGGCCATCGAAAAATGGCAAAAGTCGCTCACCAAAGAAACACTCGCCAAGGCCAATCTCGACCACGGCGCAGAACTGTTTAAGAAGAACTGTGCGAACTGCCATAAGCTCTATGGTGAAGGCAAGACCATTGCACCGGATCTGACAGGAGCCAACCGCAGCAATCTGGAATATCTGCTGATGAACATTGTCGATCCCAGCTCGGTCGTCCCCAAACAGTTCACGACCTCTGTGATCGCACTGAAAGACGGTCGAGTACTCAATGGCGTGGTGATCTCCGAGACCGATCAGGCGATCGTTGTTCAGACCGATAAGGAACAGCTGACGATCTCTCGAAGCGACGTCGAGGAATCAAAGAACACCGGAAAGTCCCTGATGCCCGACGGCATGCTGGACAAACTCAGCGATGAGGAAGTCCGGGACTTGTTCGGATTTGTGATGTTTCGAAAGTAGTGAACTCACGGCGAGGATTGTGAGTTCAGATCTCTTCAAACAGGTGCTGGTACTTGTCTGCCAGTTGGTACAGGCGGTTCTTCTTCGCAGTGCCACTGGCGATAAGGAATCCGCTCTTCACCCATCGATTGCACAAGAGGTAGGCTCGTCGTTCAGGAAGCTTGAAGAACACAGCAATCTCATTTCGCGACACGCGTGCCCGATGAGCGAACAAGCCCAGTGCCTGACGCTGTTGCGGCGTCAGGTCACGCAAAGAAACAGTCTGATCTGATGCACGACGCTTGCTGAAGGCTTCGGCCTTTTTTCGCACGTTTCCGAACGCAGCGGCCATCCCTTCGACAAAATACGACACAAACGAAGTGATATCGGCCTCCGCTCGACCACAGTAGTAGTTGTGGCTGTCGCCGACTGAAAGACTGTTGTAGTAGTCCGGCAGGCTTTCCGAATAGTACTCTTCCAGAGAGTAGATCCCCTTGAGCCCGTATCCGTTTCTTCGCAGAAGCAAACTACACAAGAGCCTGGCGGTGCGACCATTCCCGTCCAGATAGGGATGAATGGTGGCAAATTGATAATGCGCGACGGCAACAATGACAGGAACAGGCCACTCTGAACTGTTAAGTGACGTATTGATCCATACAACAAGGTCCTTCATCAGCCCAGGAACATCACTGGCCTCCGGCGGAAGGTAGACGATCCGACCGCTTCGAGCATCTCGAAGAACATTCTGCTGCTTTCGCCACACGGAAGCCTTCTGCCGCCCGGAAATGACCAGTCCATGAATCGTTCTGATCTCCCGTTCTGTCACAGGGGTGTTCGTCTGACTGATTGATTCCACATACGTGAGCGCTGCAAAATAGTTCCTGACTTCCGCTTCATCTCGCTCCCTGCCCGGAAAGTTACCCTCTCCTTCAATCACCGCGACAACCTGACTTGGGGAAAGCAGGTTTCCTTCGATCTGTGTGGAATAATGAGTCGACAGCAGGCGAGCTGTTCGACGAAGAGAGTTCAGCAATGATGCCGTCAGCGGCAATGAGGTGACGGCATCCCTGTCCGCCTCAATCCTCATCAGATTGCGAGCCATCTTTCCTGTGATGGTGAAACACGGCTCGAACATTCGGAAATCATCTCCAGTGATCCAGTGGCGTTGAAGCCACTCCTTCGTATTCGACGCCATCGTGCTCCGGGTGTCGCCACAGACTACGGGAGTGCCGATAAAGTGTCAATAAAATGTCATCAAATCAGCAGCCCTTGACGACACTCGCCTGGACCGATCGGGGCCAACTCCGGAGGTGATTTACTGCTTCAGGCCTCTCACGAACTCGATGACGTCTGCAATCTCCTGCGGGGTCACATCCTTCTCCAGGCCTTCGGGCATCAGTGACTTTCCGGTGCTCTTCAGTTCCTCAATGTCGGTTCTGAGCAGTGTTTCTGTCTTCCCCTCCGTGGCGACGAAAGTCAGGCTGCTGGCGGTTTCAGTGGTCAGGATCCCGGTGACGCTCCGGCCGGACGTTGTCACGGCAACGAAGTTCAGATACTTCGCTTCAACGGCCGCACTGGGGTCGAGTATCGCGGTGAGCAAAGTCTCGGGCGTGCGATTGGTGAGCGATGCAAGGTTCGGACCGACTTCTGCTCCGAAGCCGTTTTGTCGGTGACATGTCGCACATCGCTTTCGGAACACGGCCTCACCGCGAGTGGAATCTCCGGTCAGCTGAAGCGTCGACTGAAGCTGCTCAATCACCTTGCGTCGGTCCGATGTCCCGTCAGCTGCAAACAACTTCTGAAGACGCGACTTCAACGATTCATCACGAGTCGCCAGCAACCGTTGCCGAGTGGGCGCATCGAGCTCGGCGGTAGAAACATCACCGGATTCCATTTGATCAATCAGAATCGTCATCCACTCCGGGCGAGCCGCCAGCAGATTCAAAACGCTGGCTCGAACTGTGGGTGTGTAAGCTGACCAGGATGAAAGCAGCAGCGTCGGAGTAAACTCGTAACGATGTCCTCCCAGCTTCTGAATCATCGCCTGCTGCAAATCGACCGGTGTCTGCGGCGTCAGCAGCGAACGAACGAGTCCCTCATTGTCCTTTGATGCCTGATCCATCAGTGCGAGTTCCACGGCGGCCGCACGAAGCAGCGTGGGCTGTTCCGCATCGACGGCCAGTCGACGTGCCTGCTCCAGGGTTGTCATCAAACGAGTCTTGACCGTCTCGCCTCCAATGACATTCGTCAGACGAGTCCAGTCGCCGGAGACCTGACGCAGAATGCCGCTCAGTCCCTTCATCTGCCAGGTCGCCAAAGACGAGTCCGCATCGCCAGTCAGCAGCGTCAGGACAGAATCCATCTCGGCCGAGTTACCAACCAGAACGGTCTGCTCGCACAAGTCAGAACACAGATCGTCTCGGTCCGCGTCAGAATAACCGGCAAGCAGTTTGTTCTCGCCGGATGTTCCAGAATGATCACGAACAGCTGTTAGAAATCGCTCAGCAACAATCCTGACGTTATCTGCATGAAGCGAACTCATAACAGCCGCACGAATGTATGGATCGGAATTCTGCGACAACAAGTCCGCAAGGATTTCACCCGAGGCTGCCTCTCGATACTGCGCCGCGATGTTGGCGAGCTCCAGCCGAACTTTCAGATGCGGATCCTGCACCAGCGGCTTCAACTGTTCGATTGACACACCGGCTTTCGGAGCCAGCCGCACCGCCCAGCGGCGCACGGCGGGATGCGAGTCTTTCAACGCGGTCTGAACATGGGAGTCCGTCAGACAACCAAGACCTTCCAGCGTACACAACGCATGAACTCTTGCCGTTGGACGCGTGCTGGTTGAGAGGATCTTTTCCAGAAGTATCTTCGTCGATTGATCTCCGCGAGCCACCACTTTCTGCTGAGCACTGTCACGCAGCCAGCCGTTTGTGCTTTCCAGATCAGCGACAAGGTCAGGGTTCTTTCGCTGCTTCAGAAACGCTGGCGGGTTCAGCTTCTGCCCTGCTCGCTTTGGCACAATCCGGTAGATGCGGCCACGATCATCACCCGAACGAAAGAACGGCCGCAGCTCGTCCTGGCCTTCTTTCGGCAGCCACTGAGGATGCTCGATCATGTACCGGTACATGTCAACAACCCACAGTGCTCCGTCCGGCCCCGTGCGAACCATGACAGGACGGCACCAGCGATCTTCCGACGCAAAGAAGTCGGTCGCTGCACCTTCTTCTGCAGGATCTCGTTCCAGGCGAAACGAAACGCCATCGTCGATCAGAAGATTATGCTGAACCAGATTGCTGAAAGGCTCACACGTGAAAACATGCTGCATAGCCAGCGCACCGCTTGCCAGACTTTCCTTCGATGATGAATCCTCAAACAGCACTTCGTCCAGATAGATCATCCCGGAGCATGCCGACGTGTATCGCCCGGACTGTTCGAAACTATGAAACCGCTTCTCCGGCGGCGCGGCCGAGTACACTTTGGGATTGGAGGGCGTCAGCAGTTTGCGAGGATCCGGCGGAGCGTAATGCGGGTTGCGTCGAATGTTGCCGTCTTCCAGAACGTAGTGCCAAAGAGGATAGCTGTTCTGTTCACCGAACCATTGACCCCACGCGTCACGGTTTCGCCCAAACTGAGACGGACCACTGGCCGGTTCAATCGCGCCGGTCTCGGGGCGAATACAGAAGTCACGACTTCCGACGGCCGTCTTCTGATTCGTCAGATGAGACAGGATCTGACTGTCCGCACCATAGCCTGGATGATGACTGCCGCTGGCACAATAGATCCAGTTATCAAGTCCCCATCGCAACCCGTTGACTCGCAGTTGCTGATTGCCTTCGAGAAACCCTGAGTACAGCGTTTTGCGAACATCGGCCTTCCCATCGCCATTAGTATCTTCGGCATAAAAGATTTCCGGAGCCGCCGTGACCAGAACACCTTTGCCCCACGACATGACTCCGTTTGGAAACGGGATGTCCGTGAGAAAGACGGTTGAGGCGTCGTACTGTCCGTCGTTATCCGAATCTTCCAGAAACCGAATGCGTCCGCCGGGCTTGCCATTGTCATCCATGCCATTCGGATAGTCGGCCATTTCCGCGACCCACAGTTTGCCATCAACACCCCAGTCGATCGCAACAGGATCGATCACCAGTGGTTCCGCAACCACCAGCTGAACCTCAAAGCCGTCACGGACGTGAATCTTCTTCAGCGAATCCGACGCAGACACGGGTTCCGAATCCGCGCGAGGAATTGTCTCGTTAATCTGAGGATCATGGCTGGCCGCCGCAGTCGAGTAGTGAGTAGCGACCTCGTCTGCCGTCAGCACGCGATCATAGACTGCCGCTTCATCAAGCCGACCTTCCAGTCCAAAGAGCCCATCTGTTCGCCCGCCGAGAAACAGCTCGTCAGTCGCACCCGCGAACGTGGAAGTCAATTCGCCATCGATGTCTGGTTCTTTGTTGCCATCCAGATACACGGTCACTCGTGTGCCGTTCCGAACAAAGGCCACATGATGCCAGGTGCGAGGACTCAGGACGGTTCTGCCTGCGAGCGCTTCATCACGGTCATTGCCATTGAAGACGAGCAGCTTGCCATCCCAGCCCTTCCCCAGATAGTTGCCACCGATTCCCAGATGATCCCCAGGTGCTTTCGCATTCCCCGTTGGACCTCGCGAAAAGAAGTAACCCGTGACGGCGCGATCGCTGTTGGGATAACCGTTCCAGACCCAGCATTCGAATGAATAGCTCTCTGGCAGATTTGGCAGCCTCGCATGGAGTCTTCCTCCGGCGAACTGCACTGCACGATTGCCTCGCGGAGCCTGCTGCAGTCCTGAACCGCGTGGTCCCGGCAGATAGAACGCGATTCCGGGTTCATACAACGCGGAGTTCTTTCCGACGGCATCGTTCGCCAGGAAACCGGTCGCTCCGAGGTGTGTTGCCGGTGTCCCTTCAAGTTCACCAAGACGCCAATACGCCGCTGGCTTTGAAGCGAGTACGCGTTTGCCATAGTCGTGAGTTTCATCCGCCACAGACTTCGCTGGCTTCCCCGCAACCTGCTCCAGCAGTTTTGTCAGAGTCTCCACAATCTTCGGTTCGGCCTGTACTTCCAGCCCGGCTGTTCTCGCAGGCCACGTGGTGTAACCTCCGAGGGCATGTTGTTCGGGCGGCGGAATGTAGCCTTCAGCCCCATTCGCGAGTTCGATGTTCATGGTCAGTGGCAACGGACTTCGCTGTTTAAGCTTCAGTCCCGTGATGCCATAGACTTCATCGGGAATTGCCGTGATGCCCAGGTCACCGACACGAATGGCCTGCAGGCGCAACTCAGCCGTCGGGTCTTCATGCAGGTACTTTTGTTCGAACGAATACACTTCCGACCAGCCCTGCGGCAGCCGGTCCCCGACCTTCGCCATCATCTCGGCGGCCCATTTCAGCCGAGCCTCATCGGGCGTTCGCCGATTAAGTTTCAAAGTGGCTTCAGCCATCGCCAGAGAAACATCCGAGCGATACGTGATCGTGCGATACGCTTCGGCGGCTTTCTTTGCGACCTCGCGCGTGTAAGCATCAAGGTCATTCTTTCCGGCAGGCTGACTGTAATCCGGCCACATGCTGTCGCCACTTGTCCCCTGCGACATCATTCCGACAAAGCCGGGCTGCAAACCCTTCGCACCAATTTCTTCTGCCAGGGCATCACCAAACCGCCCGCAGAAATCTCCGGAGACAAGCGGCGAGCCATAATAGTGCATCGCATAATTTGCCAGCACGGCCAGCGGCTGACCATCGCGAGTTTGAATGGACAGCAGAGTGAGATCCGTATCAGCCGGCCCCGAGGGACCGACATGATTGGGACTCATGTGCCCCGGATGCATGTGGGCACGCACGTTGTGCTGCCCGAACGGATCGGTCATCACCATGCGGTCCGAGCGAAAAATCCATCGACGACAGTGGTTGTGCACATCATCCGTGGTCACCGCCCAGCCCGCCTGAGCATCCACAAGACGCTCATTGGCCTGAACAATGCTGCGAACAATTTGTCCCGGCAGAAACTGTGAGTATTCCGGGTCCGCTCGACTTCCGAGACACGGCATGGCGGAAGGAGCAGAATGAGTATGCGTGGCCGAGATCAGCATTCGTTCCGCTGGAATACCAGTCTGCTGTGACGCCTGCTGCTTCACATCGTCCAGCATATCTCGAGTCAGCATAAGACTGTCAACAACCACGATCGCCAGGCGTGCAGTGTTGTCCTGAGTATCATCCAGCACCAGCGCGCGGCACATCAGTCGGTCATGAGCGACCGTTGCCGTTCGCTCTTCGACCATGCCGTTCACTCGAACAGGAAACACGGTCGGCGAGATATCCACCATCGCCGCACCAGCACGAAGATCGGCGGCAATCGCCGGCATGGAACCGACAAAGACGAACGCGACACCGGCAAGTGCACAGACAAAGGTCCGGATCATGTAAACCTCACTGCAGATTGCTATTCGTGTTTGTTCGCGTCAAGGTAATCACGCAGTTGCTCCGCGTCTTCGAGGTCCTTTGGACGACCTGACGCCAACTTATTCTGAAGCAGCAACTCGGGTGAAATGACTGGCACCGTGAGCTCGTCAATCGAGAACTCCCATGCTGATGCCAGTGCCTCACTGAACTCAACACCATCAATTCGTGTGATCAGATCAATTCGAAAAGGGGCGCGTCCCAGCATCAGCAGCTTCCCCTCCTCGATAAGTGGTCGTCCCTCGGGGAGCGTGGAGCCGAAGCCAAAATCTGTCAGCACTTGTCGGAGCTTCAATTCGTTCCCGGAATCGCAGGACACAAAAAAATCAATGTCACCGGTCGCTCTCGGGTTTCCGTAAAGGTTGAAGGCGTATCCCCCAATCATCACGAAACTGACGTTGTTTGAGATCATCAATTCGACAAATTCTCTGAAGTCCGCCGGCAGCTTCATAGTACGGCCTCATGATTTCCATGAATGCTTCGAACCGTTGCATGCAGGTCAACTGAGCGTTATCAGTGCGAGTTGCCTGATCTGCAGACGAATGATCGTCAAAGACTCTGAGGATCTTCTCCATAGCCCACCCGCCTACTTCGTCCCAAGATTCTCAAACAGATACAACCCAGATTTTCCTGGGCAGACGAGATCGATGTCTTTGTCACCATCGATGTCGATTGCGGCCATCTGAAGCCCCGTTCCTGCAGTCCCCTTCGGAAAGTCCTTCAGAGCCCATCGGTCCTTGGCATCCTTCGGAGCATTCAACGCAGGGTCTCCGTGGAAGATTGTGCGGCGACTCCACTGGCCTTTGCTGCGATCAAACTGGAATGACAGCACAAGAGAAGCATCCGTCGCACCGGGTTCGACTTCATGCGCGTAGACTCGCTTACCGGTGACGAGTTCAGGTTCACCGACGCCGTCGAGATCTGCAAACAGCAGCGTATGAACCTGTGAAAACGTATCATCGATGGATGACTTAGCCCATATGCGCTTGCCATCAACCAAGGACTGTTTCAGCCAGTACAAACCAAAGCCGTGTCCGTTGCCGGCGATTACATCGGTCAGTCTGTCTCCATCCACGTCGCGGCCCAGAATGAAAACGCCTGCCGCGCCGAGTTCAAATTCCTGATGAAACGTCCATGTACTGTTCGCATCTGCGGGCTGTTCATACCAGCCTTTTGGAGTCAGGATGTCCCGCCGTCCGTCGCTGTTGATATCACCAATACCGACGCCATGACCCGCGCCTTCTTTACCACACTCATGGCGTTTCCATTCAACGGCTGGCTTCTGTGAAACCAGTTCATACCAGACAACCACGTTGCCCGGATTCGGAAGAAAGTCAGGACGGCCGTCTCCGTTGATATCGACGAGCTCACCCGTTTCCATGTTCCCCGGAAGATCGATCTCGTGTTCCTTCCAAGGCTGAGTCGCATCGCCGCCTGGATTTTCGACCCAGCCAACTCGCTTGCCGAAATAATTGCACGTCACGATGTCGGCTCGGCCATCGCCGTTCACATCCATCGGAGCATCACAGAAGTCTTCGTAGTAATGAGGATTCGGAGCGCTCGCTGGCACATCGCGAACTTTGTGCTTCGTCCAGCTCGGAGCTTCGTACCACGAATCACCGCTGAAAATGTCGATCTTGCCATCCCCGTTGAGGTCTGCCGCACCGCACGCTTCGTACGGAGACTGATCGTTGATGGAGTGCATCTTCCACTGAACGTCGCCCGGCGATTGAGCACTCAGGGAACCAGGCAGTAGTCCGATCACAGAAGCACATCCGATCGGTGCAACTAACAGCAGCGTCCATCGACGAACCAAGCGGGAGATCATGTCAGGATTCTCTTTGCGGGCGAGAGTAGCGGAGAAAGAACGGGAGGCGAAAAAACAACAGCCCTCATTATGAACCGCCCGCACCCAGATTGCCATCGGCCGCCGCGACCATAGTAGGATGGCCGCCCTCGGCCGTCTGCGTGTCACGTTTGCATCTTCCTCAAGTACCACTCGAGCCATATCAAACAAAAGACAAGCGACAGAACCAGCAAGTAGCGCGCAAAAGGAAGACGGCCGAGGGCGGCCATCCTACGGCATGCACTCATTTTTTGTCGGACTTCAAGCTTAACGATACCTGAAGACGCCCAAGAATTTTCTGGAATACGTGGCTGAACTCGGCGATCACCGGGCGTTTCCTCTCCTTGTGGCCGAGTGTGATCCGAGGGCACAGATCACGGGCTGGCTGATAACGCTGATTGAACTTCAACAACCGGCTGAACGCTGTCGTTCTTCCCGTAGTTTGAAGTCGCACTCCACCCTCAATTCGTTCAGGAGACACGTCATGCTGCGCGCACTGTTCGCAAAGTCCAATCGCTCACGAAGATTTGCCCGACCCAGCGCCAGTGTCACACCGGCGGTGGAAGAAGTGGAGACCAGAGCGTTGCTGTCGGCAACGCTCGACGGGACCGGCAATAACCTGCAGCACACCGAATGGGGCAGCACCGATGAAGACTTCCTGCGACTGGCTCAGGCCGAATACGCGGATGGAATTTCTGCCGTTGCCGGTGCCGATCGACCCAGCGCACGAGTCATCAGCAATGCGGTTTCGGATTCCGGCAGACAGGATCAAATCAGCGATCGCCTGATGTCCGCCATGATCTACGCCTGGGGACAATTCATCGATCACGACATGACTCTGACGGAAGGCGGCAACACGACGGAATCGATGCAGATTCCCGTTCCGAAAGGTGATCCATGGTTCGATCCGTCCGGCACGGGAACTCAGGTTCTCACAACGGCTCGATCGGGATTTGATGAAGCGACCGGAACAAGCACCAGCAATCCTCGCCAGCAGGTTAATGAGATCACCGCCTATCTCGATGCCTCCATGATTTACGGCTCCGATGCGGAAACGGCCGCATCGCTTCGCACGTTCAGTGGCGGCCGAATGAAGACAAGTGATGGGAATCTGCTGCCCGTCGATGAAACGGGGATGTTCATAGCCGGTGACATCCGCGTCAATGAAAACCCTGAGCTCACGGCTTTGCAAACTCTGTTTGTAAGGGAACACAACTATCAGGCGGACAAGATTGCCAAGGCCAATCCATCGCTCAGCGACGAAGAAGTCTACCAGCAGGCTCGAGCCATTGTGATCGCGGAAATTCAGGTCATCACCTACAACGAATGGCTGCCGGCACTGCTGGGACAGGGATCCGTCGGGCCGTATCGCGGATACAACTCGAATGTGAACGCGGGAATCAGTAACGAGTTCGCGACGGCTGGCTTTCGATTTGGCCACAGTCTCGTTGGCGACGACATTGAGTTCCTCGACAACAACGGTCTGGAGATTCGCGATGGTGTCAGTCTGGCGGATGCCTTCTTCAATCCTGACCTCGTCAAAGAGAACGGCATCGATCCTCTGCTGAAGTATCTGACGTCTGATCCGTCTTCAGAACTTGACACTGAGATTGTTAGCAGCATTCGCAACTTCCTGTTTGGACCACCGGGATCAGGCGGGTTGGATCTGGCGGCCCTGAACATTCAGCGAGGTCGTGATCATGGTCTGGCGGACTACAATCAGACACGAGCCGCATTGGGGCTGAAGAAAGTCACGAGCTTTGCGGAGATCACATCGGACAAAGAACTGCAGACGAAACTCAAAGACCTTTACGGTAACGTCGACAACATCGACCTGTGGGTTGGAGGACTGGCAGAAGATCATGTAAAAGGTGGAAGTGTCGGCCCGACATTCAAGGCCATCATTCTGGAACAGTTCAATCGCCTTCGAGCCGGTGATCGCTACTGGTATCAGAACCAGTTCAAAGGCAAGCAGTTGTCTGATCTGAGTCGAACGACGCTGACGGACATTATTCGACGCAACACATCACTGACGTCGATTCAGAAGAATGCCTTCTTCTTCAAAGCGGGTGTTTCGGGAACCGTGCTTGCAGACGGCAATCGGAATGGCAAAACTGACCGCACGGATCGCCCTGCAGCCAACGCCAAAGTGCAGCTCATTCTGGTCGAAGACGGATCCGTCGTTCACGAAGAACAGACCGACCCGCAGGGCAACTTCAGCTTTGACGTGGCAGAAGATCTGCGTACGGGTGTGTATCGAGTTCAAGTCCTCGGATCGGATGGCACAGTGCTCGCCACCAGCGGCGACTTGTCCATCACAGGCGGAGACGACTTTGAACGCGTGACGCTGCTGATTCCGGCATCAGCGTCTCCGACAACTCCCAAACCTGGCACGCCGCAGCCAGGTGCCGGCAGTCAGCAGGGATCTGGAAGCACGAGCACTGGGTCTCCCGCTGGTGCCGTCGCGAATTCGACGGCGACACCATCAACAAGTTCAGCGTCTGCAACCGGCAGGAAGGATCAGCTGAAGGAGACCTCGGCGGATGCGGCCTCAGTCGGTACAAACTTGGGCGCGTCAAACGCCGTATCAACGACGGAACGCACAGGCCTGGTTCACCGACTTGGCGTACTGCCTCCGGAGTTGCTGGATCAGATCTTCTCTGAACTTGGATGAGAGAGTCTGGCCATCGGCTCGACAGGATTCGAGTCGATGGCCAGGACTCATTTTCCTTCATCAGACCACGGTCGCAACCTGAACTGCAGTGCCGCTGGACACACCATTGCTTGTCACGATGGCCGTCAGAAGTCCAACGGCCTTAGGACGAGTTGAGAAGGTGATTGTCAGTGAAGTCGCAGTAGCAGCGGTCACCGTACCGATCGCACCGTTGTTGAACACGATGGTGTTTCCGGATGGCGTCGTACTGAAGCCGAAGCCGGAAATGGTCATCGTGTTCGAGTTGATTGAGAGGTTAGCGGTACTGAGTGTGACGACGGGTTTAACACTGGCTACCTGCACTGCTGTACCACTGGAAACACCGCTCGTCGTGACAACTGCTGTCAATGGACCTGCGGATGTTGGCTTGGTGGTGAAGGTCACAATCAGTGATGTCGCCGTAGCAGACGTCACTGTCCCAACAGCACCATTATTGAAGGTCACCGTATTGTTGGCGGCAGTTGTGCTGAATCCGGCACCGTTGATGGTCACGGTATCAGCATTCGCAGCCAGCGAAGTTGTAGCAACGGTTACTGCAGGACTTACTGTGGCAATCTGTTTTGCGGCACCGCTGTTCAGTGAGTTCGTCGTCACAATCGCCGTCAGGCTGCCAAGTGCTGCCGGCTTCGTCGAGAACGTGACTGTCAGCCTCGTTGCTGTGGCAGTCGTGACAGTTCCTACCGCTCCATTGTTGAACACAACGGTGTTCTTTGAAGCAACCGGATCAAATCCAAAGCCATCGATAATCACTGTAGCGGAGCTGATACCCAAAGCTGCGGTGCTCGCAGTAACAAACGGCGTCACCTGCGCCACCTGAACAGCTGCCCCACTGGAGGAACCGTTCGTAGTCACAATGGCCGTCAATGCCCCGGCAGTCAAAGGACGAGTTGAAAACGTCACAGTAAGGGACGTCGATGTCGCAGCGGTAACGGCACCCACGGCACCGTTATTGAACACGACCGTATTGTTGCCGGGCGTCGGACTGAAGTTCGTACCACTGATTGTTACAGTGGTGGAATTCGCAGCGAGGCTGGTTGTTGTCAAATCCACTGTTGGCAGAATCGTCGCGACCTGCACCGAGGCACTGCTGAAACCGTTCGTCGTGACAACCGCATTCAATGGTCCGCCCAGGTCTGGCAGAGCCGCAAATGTGATGCTCAGCGAAGTCGTTGTCGCCGAGGTGATGATGCCCACAGCGCCACCGTTGAACGTTACCGAATTGTTGTTGACGGTCGAATCAAAACCAAAGCCGTTGATGGTCAGAGTTGTCACACCAGCAGCCAGCGTTGTTGTGCTCGCAGTAATCGCTGGTACAACAGAGGCAACCTTAACGGCAGCTCCGCTGCTGCGTGTGTTTGTTGTGACCACTGCAGTCAGATTACCAACCGTTGATGGCTTTGTTGAGAACGTCACGGTCAGTAATGTTCGCGTTGCCGTCGTCACAGTTCCAACAACTCCATTGTTGAAGACAACCGTGTTGTTGGCCGCTGTCAGGTCAAATCCGAATCCGGCAATCGTCATCGTTGACGAATTTGATGCCAGAGATGTGCTGGCTGTCGTGACCACTGGGATCACTGTGGCAACCTGCACTGCCGCTCCGCTGGCAACACCGTTGACAGTGACAGATGCAGTCAGACTTCCAGCAGAAGCAGGACGCGTCGAAAATGTCACCGTCAGACTGGTTCGAGTCGCCGAGGTCACTGTTCCAACTGCACCATTGTTAAAGACGACGACGTTTCGGTTCGCCGTTGGATCAAACGCGAACCCGGTGAGAATCATCGTATTGGCGTTTGCAGCAAGATTGGTTGTGGAGGTCGTGATCACCGGAATGATGCTCGCCACCTGCAACGCTGCACCGCTGGTCACTCCGCTTGTCGTCACCGAAGCAGTCAGTGTACCGACACCAACCGGTCGTGTTGAGAATGTCACAGTGAGAGCCGTCGCGGTGGCCGACGTGACGGCTCCCACGGCTCCGTTATTAAATGTTACAACATTGTTGGCCGCGGTGGTCGAGAAGCCAAAGCCGTTGATCACCATCGTTGATGCGCTGGCCGCCATTTGAGCAGCAGTCGCCGTAATTACCGGCTGGACTGTTGCCACCTGGACCGCTGTTCCGCTCGAAATACTGTTCACGGTTACCACTGCGGTGAGGTTACCAACTGTGGTCGGACGAGTCGTCAGAGAAACCGTCAGCGAAGTCGCAGTGGCAGCGGTGACAGTACCAACCGCTCCATTATTGAACGCAACGGTATTCAGACCAGCCGTAGCACTGAAACCTGTTCCAGTGATCACGATCGATGCCGCATTGATCGGCAACAGAGCCGCATTGGCTGTCACGACCGGCGTCACAGTAGCGACCTGAACTGCCGTTCCGCTGGCCATCGTATTCGTTGTCACAACAGCCGTCATGCTTCCAAGCGACGTTGGCTTTGTTCCGAGATTCACGGTCAGTGTTGTGGCTGTGGCTGATGTCACAGTGCCCACAGCTCCATTTGTCAGAACGACGGTATTGTTGGCCGCAGTCGTACTGAATCCAAAACCGTTGATGGTCAGCGTTGACGATGTGATTCCAAGATTCGCAGTGGAACTTGTTACGACTGGAAGCACATTGGCAATCTTTACCGCAGCTCCGCTGGACAGGCTGTTGGTTGTGACGACAGCGGTCAGGTTGTTGGTGGCCGTTGGTGCTGTGCTAAGAGTCACAGTGAGTGCCGTTGCCGTCGCGGCCGTCACTGTACCAACAGCACCACTGCTGAACACAACGGTGTTGTTACCCGGTGTCGTGTCAAAGCCAAATCCATTGATCGTTACGGTCGCAGCGTTCGCCAGCAGGTTACCGTTTGCCGCTGTGACAGATGGAATCACAGTCGCCACCTGCACTGCGGCTCCGCTGCTTTGGCTGCTGGTGGTCACAACCGCTGTCAGAGTGCCAGCCGTCGTGGGCTTTGTTGTGAGATTCACGGTCAGCGTAGTATTCGTTGCGGCAGTCACGGTTCCGGCTGCTCCGTTAGATAGCACCAGAGTATTGCTGCCGGCTGTGGTAGAGAATCCGAAGCCGTTGATCGTCAGTGTGGTGCCGCTCGCCGAGATATTCGCCGTGCTGCTTGTGACCACCGGTGTGATATTGGCCACCTGAACTGCCGAACCACTGGCAATGCTGTTCGTCACGACAATGGCGGTCAGACTTCCAGCGGCCTTTGGCTTAATGGAGAAGGTCACAATCAGCGACGTCTTTGTGGCAGTTGTCACACTTCCAATTGCACCATTATTGAATGCAATCAGATTGCGATTGGCGACTGGATCAAATCCGAAACCGTTGATCGTCACTGTCGTCGCAGTCGCCGTTCGGCTGACTGTGCTGCTCGTGACAACCGGACGAGCATTTGCCACCTGCACAGCGGCCCCACTGCCCAGTCCGTTCGTTGTCACAATCGCTGTGACTGCTCCGGCAGCAGATGGAGCAAATGAGAATGTCACGGTCAGGGCCGTGTTCGTTGCACTGGTCACAACTCCAGCCGCACCGTTACTCAGCACCACGGAGTTGTTTGCTGCGGTCGAATCAAAACCAAATCCAATGATCACCATCGTTGCGGCATTCACCGCAACATTGGTTGTGCTCGCAGTGACGACTGGAATGATGGTGGCCACCTGAACGGCGGCACCGCTCGCAATACTGTTCGTTGTAACGATCGCCGTCAGCGGGCCGGCTGCAGCGGGCCGTGTCGAGAATGTCACGGTCAGCGAAGTTGCAGTTGCATCCGTGACAGTGCCAACCGCTCCATTATTGAAGACCACCGTATTGTTGGATGCCGTTGTATCAAAGCCAAACCCGGCAATCGTCAGGCTTGTCTGATCAGCGGCAAGATTTCCAGTTGCGGCAGTCACGACAGGAACCGACGTCGCCACCTGGACGGCCGAACCGCTCGACAGCGAATTAGTCGTCACGACCGCCGTAACTGCTCCGGCAGAATCAGGAGTCGTGGTGATGTTGACGGTCAGTGAGGTCGGTGTTGCTGAGGCGACAGTTCCCACAGCACCGTTCGAGAACTCAACAGTGTTGTTCGCAGCTGTCGCATCAAAACCGAAGCCGTTGATCGTCAGAGTGGTCGCATTCGACAGGAGGTTCACGGTACTCGAGGTCACCACCGGAGTGACAGTGGCAACCTGAACCGCTGCACCACTCGCAACACCGTTCGTGTTCACAATTGCCGTCAGGCTACCTGCAGTCGCTGGCTTCGTGGAGAAGGTCACTGTGATCGTGGTTGCTGTGACACCGGTAATGTCACCAATGGCACCGTTGTTCAGGGTCACGCTGTTGTTCGCGACAACGGTATCAAACCCGACGCCATTGATGGTCAGAGTCGTTCCGTTGGCCGCCAGACTCGCTGTGCTTGCGGTGACAACGGGAATAACAGTGGCCACTTTGACTGCGGCACCGCTTCCCAGTGAATTCGTGGTCACGACGGCAGTCAGGTCGCCAGCAACGTCCGGCTGTGTGCTGAGTGTGACCGTCAATGAGGTCGCTGTCGCCGCAGTCACGGTGCCTACAGCACTCTTGCTGAAGACGACCGTGTTGTTTGCAGCAACCGGATCGAAACCGTACCCCGTAATCGTCAACGTGGTTCCATCAGCTGCAAGGTTCGTGCTTGTCACTGAGACCACGGGAACAACGGTTGCAACCTGAACCGCAGAACTGCTGCTCATCGAGTTCGTGGTCACAATCGCCGTTAATGAACCAGCGGTCGTTGGAAGCGTCGACAGAGTGACAGTCAGAGATGTTGCTGTCGCACTTGTCACTGAGCCAACGGCCCCGTTATTGAACACAACTGTGTTGTTCGCCGCTGTCGTATCAAAGCCAATTCCACTGATGATCAGCGTGCTGGCGTTGGCCTTCAGATTATTCGAACTGTTGATGGTCACGACCGGAATCACGTCGGCGATCTGGACGGCAGCTCCGCTCGATTGAGTATTCGTGACAACGACAGCCGTCAGCGTACCGGCGGCAGTTGGATTCGTCGTGAAGGTAACCGTCAGAGATGTGGCTGAAGCAGACGTAACCGTTCCGACAGCCCCGTTGCTTAATGTCACGACATTGTTACTGGCAACCGGATCAAAACCAAGACCGCTGATCGTGACAGAAGTCGCATCAGCCGCAATCTGTGTGGTAGCTGATGTGACAACAGGCACCACAGTCGCAACCTGCACCGGTGCAGTATGACTAATGCTGTTGCTTGTCACAACCGCCGTCAGATCCATTGCTGTCGCTGGAGTCGTGGAGAACAGAACAGTCAGCGATGTCGGTGAAGCAGATGTCACCGTACCGACGGCACCATCATTGAACACAACGGTGTTATTCGCAGCCGTTGTATCAAAGCCGAATCCGCTAATCGTCAGTGTTGTTGCATCAGCGAGGAGGCTCGACGTACTTGCAGTCACCACCGGAGTCACGGTCGCGACCTGGACAGCAGACCCATTGCTCTGGCTGTTCGTTGTGACAACTGCCGTCAGACTGCCGGCGGACGTTGGAGACGTGGAAAGATTCACTGTCAGTGTTGTCGCTGTCGCCGCCGTGACGGTTCCAACGGCACCGTTGTTGAAGACGACCGTGTTGTTGGCGGCCGTTGTGGAGAATCCAATACCGTTAATCGTCAGTGATGTGCCGTTCGCAGCAAGACGCAGGGTTGAATTCGCGGTCACTACTGGAATCACAGATGCAACCTGAATTGCGGAGCTGCCTGCGATACTGTTTGATGTAATGGATGCCGTCAAAGATCCCGCAGCAGCTGGCTTCACGGTAAAAGTGACCGTCAGAGACGTTGCCGACGCCGTCGTAACAGTCCCGAAGGCACCATTGTTAAATGTGACGGCGTTGCGGGATGCAACAGGATCAAAGCCAAAGCCGGCAATTGTTACGGTCGTCGCGTTGGCAGCGAGATTCGCAATGCTAGAAGTGATCACTGGTGTCACCGTGGCAACCTGAATGGCCTTGCCACTGGCCAGGCTGCTGGTCGTCACAATGGCAGTGAGGCTGCCCGCTGTCGTCGGTTTGGTGGTGAATGTGACAGTGAGTGACGTGGCGGTTGCAGAGGTCACTGTACCGACAGCCCCATTGTTGAACACCACGGAGTTCTGCGATGCCGTTGGGCTGAATCCGAGCCCCGTAATGGTGACTGTGCCTGCGTTCGCTGCAAGGTTCGTCGTGGTGGCAGTGACTGAAGGCGTAATCGTCGCAACCGCGATGTTGCTTCCGTTCGAAATGCCGTTTGAGATCACAGATGCGGACAATGCACCAACACTCGTTGGTCGCGTTGACAGCGACACTGTCAGCGTGGTTGCTGTTGCTGCCGTCACGGACCCGACCGCCCCGTTGTTAAACGTTACAGTGTTGTTGGCGGCGGTCGTATCGAACCCGTATCCAAAGATCGACAGCGTTGTCGCACTTGCGGACACGAGGTTGCCGGTATTCGTCAGCACGACCGGGGTGACCGTTGCGATCTGGACGGCCGAACCACTGGTCTGGCTGTTCGTTGTTACGATAGCCGTCAGTGTTCCGGCCTTCGCTGGCTTCGTTGTCAGTGTAATCGTCAGTGATGTCGCACTGGCTGATGCGATTGTTCCGACCGCACTGTTGCTAAGCGTGACAGCGTTGTTCGCAAGCGTCGGATCGAAGCCAAAGCCGTTGATCGTGATCGATGAGGCATTCGCCAGGAGGCTGGCAGTGCTGCTTGTGACAACCGGTGTGATCGTCGCAATCTGCACGGCTGAACCGCTGCCCTTTGTATTCGACGTCACGATTGCTGTCAGGCTGCCCGCTGTGGCCGGACGAGTTGAAAACGTGACGGTGAGCGACGTATTCGTTGCGGCTGTCACCGTTCCAACAGCACTGTTATTGAACACTACTGTGTTGTTGGCAGGAAGCAGATCAAATCCAAAACCACTAATGGTCACTGTACTCGAATCGGCGGCGAGTCCCGAAGTGACAGCGGTAACAACGGGAGTGACAGTGGCGACCTGGACTGCTGTGCCGCTGGTCTGTCCGCCCGTTGTAACGATGGCAGTAAGGCTGCCTGCTGCCTTTGGCTTTGTCGAAAAACTAACTGTCAAAGTCGTCGCGGTCGCCGCAGTAACAGTTCCGACGGCGCCGTTGTTGAACTGAACCGTGTTGTTGGCCAGTGTATTCGCGTCAAAACCAAAACCGTTGATCGTAATGGTCGAGGCGTTGGCGGCCAGGTTTGAGGTGCTGCTGGTAACTGCTGGCTTTACAGTGGCAACCTGAACTGCTGAGCCACTGTTCTGGCTGTTGGTTGTGATGACCGCAGTCAGGCTGCCCATCGTGTCCGGTGCGGTATCAAAACCAACGGTGAGTGATGTGTTCGTCGCAGCCGATACTGTCCCCACTGCACCACTGCTGAAGACGACCGTGTTGTTACCGGCTGTCGTTGAAAATCCAAAACCCGAAATGATGACCGATGAAGCATTCGCTGCCAGACTCGCACTGCTGGCGGTGACTACCGGAGTAATCGCAGCGATCTGAGTCGCTGCTCCGCTGGTGAGACTGTTTGTGGTCACAACAGCCGTCAAACTGCCAGCCGTCGATGGCTTGGTGCTGAATGAAATTGTCAGCAATGTGGGAGTCGCCGTTGTGATCGTGCCAACGGCGCTGTTGTTGAACGTGACGGCGTTGTTGCCCACAACTGAATCAAATCCGAAGCCGGCGATGGTGACGGTCGACGCATTTGCTGCCACCTGAGTCGTTGCAGATGTGACAACCGGCGTAACATTGGCAACCTGGACCGGAACTCCACTGCTGACACCGTTGCTCGTGACGACGGCAGAGAAGCTTCCAGCGGTGACGGGACGTGTTGTCAGGTTGACAGTCAAAGAGGTGTTCGAGGCGGATGTGATCGTCCCCGCTGCGCCGTTATCAAACGTGATCGAGTCATTCGCGGCGGTCGAATCAAAACCAAGCCCGGCGATTGTGATCGTGCTTGCGTTCGCCGCGAGGCTGGCTGTGCTTCCGGTAATCACCGGAGCTACCGTTGCCACCTGGGTCGCACTGCCGGCAGCACTGTTGGTCGTTACTGTTGCGTTCAATGTACCAGCAGCCGTTGGACCGGTCGTGATGGACACTGTCAGCTGAGTACTTGTTGCTGCCGTGACCGTGCCTGCAGCACCGTTGTTGAACGTGACGGAGTTGTTCGCGGCTGTTGTGTCAAAGCCGGCACCGTAGATCGTCAGTGTCGATGCATCCGCAGCCACTGTCGCTGAGTTGCTGGTGACGTCCGGTGTGATTGTCGCCACCTGAACCGCAGCACCGCTGCTGACAGCATTCGTCGTGACCACGGCGGTCAGGTTCCCTGCGGAAGCAGGCATCGTTGTGAATGTCACTGTCAGCGACGTGCTGGTCGCTGAGGTGATCACACCCACAGCACTCTTGTTAAATGCAACACTGTTGTTGGCAACGATCGGGTCGAAGCCCGTACCGTTGATGACAATCTCTGTTTCCGATGCGGACAGAGCAGCCGACGATGCCGTCACCGTCGGACTCAGCATCGCACGGGTTTCGAGTGATTCAAAGACTTCGAGGGCGGCTGTCGGAGTTCCCACCCATCGTTTCTGCTGTCGGCGTCGACCAGATCGGTTCAACGACAAAAATGAATGGGCAATCGAATGCAGAAACGAAATGAGGCGTTTCCGTGGCATTGGACTTCTTTCGTCAACAACAGCGATGAGGGGAATCCGAAGTGATCTGCCCCGGAAGAACCGGGGTGTGAAAGTCAGGAGCTCCTTCTGCCTTTCACGAGATCATGGCGCAGCACCGCGCGCTCGGCGGGCAGTCATCGCACGCATGCACACAGACTTGCCGGGAAAAAAATCAGATTGCAGCTCTCATGACTTTGAATGGGACTTTCACGATCCAGCTGTGCCGAATTCGTAAGAGCCAGGGTACTTTGCCACTCAGATGCGTCGCAACGAGTAAACCGGATGCGATCACAGTCCGCAGGGACGCAGCCCGAGAATCAACGACCAACGTCTTTCGTCGACTCTGACGATTGGGCAATCGAATCCGCATGAAACGCAGGCAATCCGAGCAGCCGCGGAACTCCATTTCCGCAGCAGCGACTTGAAGCGCGGGAACGCCTTGGCGGCTTAGTCGAAGAATGCCGTTTGCGGAATTTGTAGGGAATGCGAGGCAGCTGCCAGACGTTGGTGGCATGGCTGACAATTCGCGTTACCATGGAGTTCCGCGCCTTTCAATTTCCCGCCCGACTCCTGCAGGAACAAAGCTGCATGTCCGACTCCACGACCAGAACGCAAGACCTTGATCCGCTGGTCAGATCTTCTCTGCGCGAAGCGATTATCGTGTCAGTCATCTGGTTCGCGGCGATGACCTGGTCCATCTCCGTTTGCTGGACCATGGGCTACGGTCGCAAGCCCGAAGAGCTGACTCTGGTCCTGGGATTTCCTGACTGGATCTTCTGGGGCATCGTGGTTCCGTGGCTGACATGCACCATTGTGTCGTGGATCTTCGGAGCATGGTTTGTTCGCGACGGGGAACTTGGCAAAGACGTCGAAGACGCTGATGAACTGGGACTCGGAGGATAACACAGCCAGTCGCTTTCCTTCGCTCTATCTGACTCACTGCTGAAGTTCTGGAAGCTCCGCGTATGTCTCTTCTCGCTTTTTCATCAACCATGCTCATCATCGCTCAGTCTGCTCCATCCGCCGCTCAAACACAGGTGGGTTACGGAGCGATGTTCATGCTGGTGCTGTTTATTGCTGTCTCCTTCTGGATCGGCAGTCTCGCCAACAAGGCCACTCAGAGCGGTGGCTTCATGAAAGGCTTCTTCCTCGGCAATCGAGGACTTGGGGCATGGGCCCTGGCGCTCACCGCGACGATTCAAAGCGGTGGCACGTTCATGGGATTTCCGTCTCTGGTTTACAAGCACGGCTGGATCGTGGCACTCTGGATCGGAAGCTACATGGTGGTTCCAGTCACAGGCTTTGGAATCCTGGGCAAGCGACTGGCTCAGTTGAGCCGACGAACGGGCGCCATCACTGTTCCTGATCTCTTTCGAACACGATTCAACAGCCCTGCCCTGGGCCTGATGTGCACGATCTTCATTCTTCTGTATCTGTCGTTCATGATGTTTGCTCAGTTCAAGGCCGGAGCCATCGTGTTGCAGCTGGCATGGCCCTCCGGCGGCGAATTGTCTCTGTCCGAAGAGACAATCAGCGTCTCTCAGGCTCGATATCACACCGGCCTGATTATCTTTGCAGTGACAGTGGTCAGCTACACGCTGCTTGGCGGATTTCTGGCTGCGGTCTGGACGGACTTGTTTCAAAGTCTGCTGATGTTCTTCGGCGTGATGCTGCTGCTTTATGCTTCGCTGTCCGCTGCCGGCGGACTCGAGAACGCAACGATGACGTCGCTGAAGAACACGGGCCCCGGCTTCGTGTACGGACCTGGATTTGTCGAAGGCAACGCGGATCACCAGTTCCTACCGTTGTCCCTGGCGATCTCCTTCTTTGTGGTGTGGATCTGGGGAGGAGTCGGCGCGCCGGCGGGTCTGGTGAGGCTGATGGCCAGCCAGAACACCAACGTGATTCGCAAATCCATCTATCTGCTGAGCCTCTACAATCTTGGCATCTACCTTCCACTCATTGTGATCTGCGTCTGCGGTCGAGCCCTTTTGCCGAACCTGGAATCATCCGATCAGATCATTCCCCGCATGGCAATCCTGACGACTGGCAAGTGGCCCGGAGGTTCTCTGCTGGCCGGGCTCATCCTCGCCGCTCCATTTGGCGCAGTGATGTCGACGGTGAGTTCGTATCTCGTTGTTCTCTCATCCGGCGTTGTGCGAGACATCTACCAGAAGTTCATTAACCCTAAAGCGGCTCGGGAAGAACTTCGGCTCGCGGCCTGGGGAACAATGCTGGTGGCTGGTCTTGTCTCCGTTCTGGTGATGTGGAACCCGGTGCAGTATCTTCAGGTGTTCATCATCTTCAGTACATCCGGCGCTGCTGCGACCTTCCTCGTTCCCGCGATCATGGCCTGTTACTGGCGACGCGCGACGACAGAGGGCATCTTCGCAGCAATGATCTCCGGAGCCGTGACGATTCTGCTGCTGTACCTTTGCGGAATTCTGGGATGGACACCGACTCAGAACATTGGATCACTCGACAAGTTCCGCCCCTACTTCCTGCTGGGCTTTGAACCGCTGATCTGGGGGCTGATCGTTTCTGCAACCTCCGGGATCACGGTGAGTCTTTTGACCAGGCCGATGGACGATGAACTCATTCAGAGGTTCTTTGGGAAAGAATCATCCACAGGAGCCGCCACATGAATCCTGTCATCCCGCGCCGTGACCTGCTGAATTTTTCCACTGCGTCACTGACAGGAACGGCCCTCGCCTCATTGCTTCTGCAAGACGGCGTTGCTCGCGCCGATGCTGTTCCAGGCGAAGCCAAAGGTCTTCCACATCATACGCCGATCGCAAAACGAGTCGTTCATTTGTGCCTGTGCGGCGGTCTCAGTCATCTCGATTCCTTTGACTACAAACCGGAGCTTGCGAAGTTCCACGGCAAATCACTGGATGGGCCGGAGAAGCCGGAAACCTTCTTCAACCAGATCGGCCTGATTCGAAAGAACGACTGGGAGTTTCGACAGCGCGGCCAAAGCGGGCTCTGGATCTCCGACCTGTTTCCACATCTCGCGGAAGTCGCCGATGACCTGACCATCGTGCGCTCGATGGTGGCGGAATCGGCCAACCATACGCCGGCGACCTTTGAAGAGAATTCAGGTTTTCGCCTTAACGGTTTTCCGGTGATGGGATCATGGATCTCTTATGGCCTCGGATGTGAGACGGACGATCTGCCCTCTTATGTAGTGCTTCCGGATGCTCGTGGTCTGCCCGCCGGCGGGACGATCAACTGGTCCAACGGATTTCTCCCCGCGCAGCATCAGGGTGTTGCGTTTCAGACGAACGGTCCTCCGATCCGGGACCTCTTTCCGTCGCGACCACTGCCCGATGGACTCGACAAAGCCAGTCGCGACTTCCTTGCACAGCTGAACCAGAGGCAACTCGAATCAGCAGGTGCGGAGGATGCCTTTCGAGCCCGCATGAAGGCGTACGAACTCGCGGCGAAGATGCAGCTCGCGGTTCCCGACGTCACCGATCTCAGCAAAGAAACCGAAGCCACTCGAGCCATGTACGGAATCGATCAGGAGGACACGGCGGACTTTGGAAGTCGCTGCCTTCTGACTCGACGACTTCTGGAACACGGTGTCCGGTTCGTGCAGTTATTCTCCGGCGGCTCATTCGGTTCGCCACGCATCAACTGGGACGGACATGAAGACGTCCATGAAAACCATACAAGAGAAGCAGGCCGAATGGACAAGCCTGTCGCCGCACTTCTGAAGGATCTGAAAGCGCGAGGCATGCTGCAGGATACTCTGGTTTTGTGCACGTCGGAGTTTGGGCGAACACCCTTCACACAGTCCAGCGCGTTTGTTGTCGGGGCCGGACGCGATCACAACATGTACGGGTTCTCCATCTGGATGGCCGGTGCGGGATTGAAACCTGGCATGGCTTACGGATCAACGGATGAGATTGGATGGAAGACCGTCGAGAATCCTGTGCACTGGTACGACTACCACGCCACGGTCCTTCATCTTCTTGGCATCGATCACGAACGACTCACGTACTATCACAACGGGATCCAGCGCCGTTTGACCAACGTCCACGGCACAGTGCTCCAGGATCTTCTGACATAGATAAAGAGCAAACAAGGAATTCAATCCGTGACTCACCAACGATCCAACGTGACAACCGTGGGAACGCCTTCAGCGCAATTTAAATCTCAGCACATTCGCCGACCGCTGACCACATTGACGCTGGCTCTTCTTATTGCCGGCTGTCAGGCACAAACGTCAACGGATGCCGTCGTAGCTCAGGAGACACAGGCTGCAAAACCGGCCGCGACATCGAAGTCCGGTGATGACATTCTGAAGCGTTTTGTGGAAGAATGTGTGCTGATCGAACCGGGCAAAGGCGAGTTCCCGGCGGAGCAGACTCTCGGGAGTGCAGAAAAGCGAAGCCTTCCGGTTTCCCAATGGAAGCCAGAGAAACCGTTCCGCATGTCACAGTTCGAAGTGACTCAGGAACTCTATAAGACCGTGACCGGGGCCGATCCAAGTCGCTGGAAGGGACCTCGAAATTCTCTGGAGATGGTCTGCTACGATGACGCGGTTCAGTTCTGCAAATCACTGACATCGAAACTGCGAACGAAAGGTCTGATAGAACAGACGGATGTGGTTCGACTTCCAACCGAATACGAATGGGAATACTGCTGCCGCGCTGGCACGAATACAAAATACAGCTTCGGAGACAGTGCGGTGGCTGATGGAGACTCCGGAAACATCGCCAGCGTCCTCAACGCGTACGCATGGCACACAGGCAATGCGGCCGGCAACGATCCCGAGGTCGGAGTGCTCAAGCCAAACCCGTGGAAGCTTTACGACATGCACGGCTACCTGTGGGAGTACGTGACGAGCGATGAAGCGGATTCCCCCGAAAAGATCATTCGAGGCGGATCGTGGCGAGATCATCATTCCCTGCTGACAAGTACAGTCAGGATTTCCATCCCATCACATGCCATGAGCGATGCGATTGGCTTTCGATGCGTGATTGCACCGCAAATTGAATGACTCAGTTACTTTGTGACTGAGCCATTTCGCCTTTATTGGCTGCAGCGTCCTGCAGCTTGCGAAGACTGAAGCCTGCCTGATTCAAGTAGTACATTCCCAGGATCGTAACTGGTATGTACATAGTCAGTTGGTAATAGACCGACGCGCCAAGTACGAGGGTCGGATCAGGCGGTGTTTCCTGGATCTGCAAGGCAATAGAGAAACACAATTGAATGACACCAAAGTAACCAGGAGTCGACGGGATCGTTACTCCAGCCGCAGTGACTCCGGTGACAATCAGTCCTGCGGCAGGCGTCACTTCAATCTGAAATGACCGCAAAGCGATCCATGCAATCAGTCCATTGATCAACCATTGAACAATCGAATTCAGCGAAATCAGCACGATCGATTTCGCATTCTTCAATGACATCAGTCCTTCCGCACCTCTCCTCAACAGGTCGATGACACCTACTGTCAGGAACTTCGGTATGAACGGAAGAAAGCTGAAGCACCATTCTGTGAACTGGATGAACTTCTCCGTCCAGATCAAGTAAGCGACTACGGCGACTACTCCACACACAGCAAGTGCCAAAATAACCTGGACGGTATTCTGATAGGCCGCAGGCATTCCTCCGGAGTACACAACGCCAATGCCGAAAAGGGCGAGGATCGCAAGTACGTCAAAGATTCGTTCGAGGACAACAGTCGAAAGTGCCGTGCCGACCGGAACGCCATATCGCTGACGTACGAAAAAGACTCTAACAAACTCACCCAGATGCGCTGGCACCATATTGTTTACAGCAAAGCCTGCCATTACCGGAGCAAACAACTCCCGTGTTGTGAAGGTCTGTACGGGAGCCAACAACCACTTCCAGCGAATCGCTTTCAACCAGTAAAAGGCCAGCAACAATGCAAGCATCGCAGGAATTGTTGAGTAATCGGCGTTGACGAACGCCTGTTTCAATTCCTCGAAATCAGTGTTTCTTGTCAAAACAGCAAGACAGCCGAACGAAACGCCGATTCCGAGCAGCAGAAAGATGAGGCGCTTCATGCCGAATGTCTCGTTGCAAATTCCAGAACGTAATGGTCGCGTCTTGCTCGATGAGCACCGCTGGTGATCAGGCTATTGGGGACAGCATTAAAGTCGGTCTTCAGCCGATGACCACAGATATCGTCGAGCTGCATCGGCTCGAAGGAAGTGTGGACGAGACTGACCGGGCTGAATTCCGCTTCCATCGGATTCTACAGCCTTTGCCTGGTCACTGATTCGTTCAGCACCGGTTTCTCGGGAGTTTGCCGCTGGCTTCATCGAAGCACTTCGGATCGGGGCAACCGCGGGAGCAGTATCAGCTGCATCAAGTCGGCGATGCAGAAGGCTGGTGATCACATCGCGACGCAGCAACAGTCCGCACACCTGGTTTTCCTGGTTCACAACCGGAACCGCGGTATTGGCAGAAGACCGGAAGAGTGGCAGGACTGCCGTCAGACATGCGTCAATCCGAACAGATTCCGCATGACGCATCACAATGGGCTGGATCGTCGCCTCGTCAGATGGACTGGCCATCAGAGCTCGAACCACGCTGCTTTCGCAAATGACACCAATCAGGCGTCCACTGGAATCAGTGACCGCCATCATATCGCAGTCACTCACGATTAATCGCTCGGCCACTTCGCGGAGCGTTGTTGTTTCAGCCACCACATTCCCATGCCGAATGCGCATGAGATCTCGAACCTGACGCTGCATAATTCTCTCCTGACGTCGGGGAAGACGTGGAACGCGGGGAAGCGTTCTCATGGAGTCGACGGAATGTCGCTCATACAAACCTGGGTCGCAGATCCGTCACAGTCAGTGGATTTTCAGCATCCTGCCGGTTTCAAAGTGTTGAAGAGCGTAAACCGGTTGAGTCGTGCGGGCGGTATCGATTGTGCCAGCCTGGACATGCGTCCAAAGTCACTCGCAGCACGCGAATCACTGAACTTCTCTTCATCGCGGTGGCATTTGTGGAAAACCTTGTCCGGTTTGACACCCGACTTTCAGTGCGAACTCCAGATACCAAGCGCAATCAAGGTGCCATGCACCTGTCGTTGGAACTCGTTGAAGATCCTTGACTTAGGATCGCTGCCTGCGCACTCGAGCATTTGCTGCTCCCCCATTTTGGCGAACGCGTCAGGCTGCTGAATCGGCTCACCTGGTCCCCCGACTTTGTTCTGCTACGATCTCCTATCCGGTCGAATTTCGCCTTTGTGAAGATGTCGCAATGAAACTCATCACTCGCCTCGTTCATGGCTGCGTTGCCTGCCTCCTTTTGGCGAATTTCGGTTGTGAGCCGTCCGGCTCGCCGTCGTCACCCGCTCAGAAATCCGAAGCTCGGACTCAGACGCAGCTGGCTTTGAACTGGTACCCGGAGATGGAGCATGGCGGTTACCTTGCCGCCAAGACGCTTGGCCTGTATTCCGAAGCGGGAATCGATGTGGAGATTACACCTGGGGGCCCCGGAGCACCTCAGCTGGTGATCTCAGAGCTCGCGGCCGGCCATATCGACTTCGCCGTTTCCGATGCTGACAACGTCGTGAAGGGACGTGCAAACGGAGTCCCCCTGGTGGCCCTGCTGGCTCCGCTGCAGAATTCGCCGAGATGCATCATGGTTCATAAAGCGTCGGGATTTCAGAAGCTGGAAGACCTCAAAGACATCGAGCTGGCCATCAGCGAATCTCGCCCGTTCGCACTCTGGATGAAGAAGAAACTGCCACTGACCAACGTGACGTTTGTTCCCTTCAGCGGCCAGGTTGGCGAATTCCTGTCGAAGCCCAATTTCGCACAGCAGGCGTTTGTCTTCAGCGAGCCGTTCGTTGCGAAAGAAAAGGGTGGCGATCCCGAAGTTTTGATGGTTTCAGACATTGGATTCAATCCGTACGCCAGCCTGCTGGTCACCACGGAAACCGTCATCAAGGAAAAACCCGAACTCGTGAAGGCGGTCGTAGCGGCAAGCCTTGAAGGCTGGAAGCAGTACCTTCAGTCGCCAGCTGAAACGAACGAGTACATTCGCACATTGAACACGGACATCAGCGAAGAGGCTCTTGCGTTCGGAGCGAAGGCGATGGCTCCGTTGTGCGAGCCACCGGAAGGTGCTCAGGTTGGAACAATGACGCTCGAACGCTGGACCGAGCTGGTTCAGCAGATTGAAGAGCTGAATGACATTCCTGCCGGAAGTGTGAAGGCCGCCGAGTGCTTCACAGATAAATACCTCGGATCTGGTCCGGAAGTATCTGCTGGCAAGATGTAACGGTTGTACTGGTTCTCCCTTCATCCGAGAGCATATTGGTGCCCGGGAACGGGGCAACCTCACTGAGCAGGTGTCCGCTGTTGCTGGTTCCTGGTGTTCCGATTATGACAGTCATAGCAGTCTCGTGGCGCCAACCGAATCGGATTTGCCGCGCTTAACGGCAGCACAGCAATGACATGAAGCACGATTGGTTTTCGTGTCGAAACCGTAATTGTCCGAACAGCTGTTACGCTGCGATTTCGGGGCATGAGTGATTCATCCGGCATTTCTCGCGCAATGGATTGCGCCCTGCAGAGAGATGCCGGGAGACACGATCGAGCAGGTTCTCAGGGACGAGTGCCTGCTCCATGCCGGTCAGAAATCCAGACCTGCAGGCAGCGCAGCATGTTGCACGGACTTTCGGAGCTGCTCCGAAACAGTGCAGAGGTTTCACTTCTGCAAACGGATTTACGGCCGAGGCTCACGGACGGGCCTCATCACGGAGACCAGCAGGATGCTGACTTCTTTGTTGCGACGAAAATCCCGTCGCTGGCTGGCAATGCTATTGCTCGGCGCGGCGGGAATGTCTTCGCTTTCCGGCTGTTCACGAACGTTCTGGCGGAGGCAGGCCGACCGGGATTCCTACAACGCCATCGGGGAAAAGCTGAACGACCCGCACTGGCAGGTTCCTCGAATTGACCTGACTCCGGACCCGCGCAGCCGCTTCTTCGATCCTTATGACCCGGACAAGGAACCGCTGCCTCCTGACGATCCTGCTGCGCATGAGTCAATGCACTGTGTGAATGGCCGAAAGGGATACAAGAACTGGCACAAACTTGGCACCGCGTTCGCCATTGAAAATCCTCAGTGGCTGCAGCCCTACGGAATCGAAATGCAGGGCGTCGACCCTGTCCTTGCCCATTCCAAAGTCGCGCTGAAAGTGAATATCCCCCAGGCGATGGACCTGGCCACGATTCACAGCCGTGAATATCAGACCAGCATTGAAGATGTTTACCTCGATGCTCTTGCTCTGACCGCCGAGCGATTCAAACTTGGCGTGCGTTACCTGGGCGTTACCGGCACCGAGCCCAATGCGGTGTTCAATACTCGAACCAATTCCAATGGACGTGCGACATCGACACTCGGGAAGACCTTCGGCGTGAGCCAGGCACTTCCAACGGGTGGTCAGGTCGCCGTCGACATCGCGAACTCGGTGACATGGGTCTTCGCAGGAAACGGCAGTGAGGTTTCTGCCCCGACACTCGGCTATAGCGTCACCCAGCCCCTGCTGTTCCGCGCTGGCCGAAAGATCGCGCTGGAACCGCTGACGCAGGCCGAACGAGATGTTCTTTATAGTGCAAGAACTCTGGCGAGATTCCGTCAGACGCTGTTTGTTCAGGTGGCTGCTGCGTACCTCAACCTGATGAATCAGAAGCAGGGTATTCTCAACACCGTCAACAACATTCGACAGCTCGAGGAGCAGCTGGAAGCTCAGCAGGTCCGTGATACTCGAATTCCAGGCGTCGTGAACGCAGCACTTGAAGGCTTTCAGGGGCTTCAGATTCCTGACGATCTCAGCCAGCTGTCTTACGACGGTAACTGGCTCCGATGGCGAGGCAACCTGACAACAGAACAGGAAACTCAGATCCTGTCGCTGTCGGACGATCCGGATTACAAAGCCGCTGCGCAGGAAATGATCGACTTCAAGAAGCAGCAGACAACCAGCCTGTCTTTCCTTCAGCTTCGCGACCAGCTGAATCGAAGTCAGCTCAACCTGGCCAACAGCCGCCGACAGCTGGCCGATCAGCAGGACACGTTCAAAATCCTGCTTGGCCTTCCTCCAAACGTCGCGCTCGATGTTGATGAGTCCATGCTGAAACCGTTTGAACTCATCAGCTGGGATCTGATCAATCTGGAAGGTGATCTTCGAAAGGTCCAGAAAGAGCTGGGCGAGCGACTTCTTCCGGATCAGCAAAATGCAGATGTCGCCACAAGTCCGCCAATCGATGCGGTCCGGGAATACATATCGCAGTTGTCGGAGATGCGAGACCGTTTGTATGTCGTAGGCATCGAACAGGTAAAGAATGATTTTCAGCCGCTTCGAGAAGTCCTTGAACTGACCAAGGATGACTGGTCGGCATCAAAGCCTGGCTACCGTTACTTCCGCAGCGCCGAGGAAAGAGAGAAACTGATCACCCGTCTGACGAACGACCAGCGTCTGTATCGTCTGGCAGAACGAGAATACGCGTTCGGAAGCGGACTGCTCGATATGCTCCAGCAGATCACTGCCTACGAATCAGAAGCGGCGATGCTGGAAGCCCTTGATGCAAACAAGAATGGCTCAATCGAACTGGCCGAATTGCCTGCTGACTGGAGAGAACTTCCTCGATCTGGTGGAAGGTCTCCGGCGGAAACGTACACGCCGGGCGAACTTCTGACTGAGGCCACTAGTGGAGCCCGCGAAGTCCGCGACAAGTACCTGCTGCGAATGGCTCAAAGCCTGGAGGTTCTGCAGGCGTCGATTCGTGTCGAGGAGATCGCTCTGGTTCCATTCTCACTGGATGGGACAATGCGGTTCCCGGAAATGGAAGAGGTGACTGCGCTCGGTCTTGAATACCGTCACGACCTGATGAACTCCCGTGCCGCCGTGATGGACGCTCGACGCCAGGTCGAAATTCAGGCGAACCGCCTTCTGGCCGGTCTGGACGTGAATTTCCGAGGCACGCAGGGGCTGAATCCAAACAGCAAGGGAAACACGAATCATAGTGCAGGCGTTCAGTTTACGACGCCGCTGGACCAGGTTCTGGAGCGAAACAGTTACCGGGCAGCGCAAATTTCTTTCCAGCGGGCTCGTCGAGCCTATATGGAGCAGGAAGACCGAGTAAAACAGTCGATTCGCCTGAGCTGGCGTCAGATCCAGGTTCAGGAATACCGAATCGAGGTGGATCGAACCACTGTCCGAAACGCCGCTCTGAACTACGACAGTGCGTCGCTGCAGGCCTCCGGGGCTCAACAGACCAACGCCCTGAGCTTGACCCAGGCCCTGAACTCGGTCCTGACAGCACAGAACTCTCTTGTGGCGGATTGGGCCACTTATGAGACAAATCGGCTTAACATCTTTCGCGACATGGGTATCATGGACGTTGATCCTCGCGGAGTCTGGACCGATCCCTTCTACCTGCAACTTGACCAGCCAGTGGTCATTGAAGGGGTAACCCCGCCTGAAACTCCCGATGTCGTCCTTCCTAATCCGGTCCAGCAGGAACCTGCCCCGGAACCCCAGAACTAAATACCAGGGTTACTGAGGATGCGCAGTCTTTTCATTGATAATTCGTTCGTTTCTTCCCGTCGCTCCGGCAAAGCCGGATTGATCATCGTCCTGCTGCTTCTTGTAGGCGGGGCCATCGCCGCATGGATGATTCCGCAATCGCGTGAAAAGATCCAGGCGATGTTCGGAAGGAAAAAGGATGGCATCTCTTCCGCCTACATCCTGGCACGCGCCGAAAAAGGCCCGTTCCGGATTGTGATCACCGAAAACGGCACGGTCGACAGCCTCAAGAATTCGACGCTCAGCAACAGTGTCGAAGGTTCAACGACGATCATCTCACTGGTCTCGGAAGGCAGCAAAGTCAACGCTCCGTTCGTCGCAGAGTTCGACGGTGTCGTTCAGTTTATGGATACCGCTTCCGAATCAGCTCGCACTGTGAAACTGGTTGCCGAGGATGGTAAAGAAAAGGTCTACGAACTTGTCTTCGGTGAGTTTACTGAACTGCTGGTGACAGACCGCCAGAAGATCCGAAAGGGTGACTTGCTGGCTGGTGACGTCTGCTGCGAACTGGACTCTTCAACGTTGGTTGAAAAGGAAAAGGAACAGAAGATCAAGGTGACCACTGCTCGAGCCAACCTTGAAAAGGCCGGTAAGGACATCGAGATCCAGGAAACCACCAACGAAAGCAATGTGGCCAAGGCAAAGCTGGCGGAAGACCTGGCTCAGCTGAGCCTCATAAGCTACACAGCGGTCGGCGGGGAGTATCAGCAGGAACTGGAAACGCTGAAGGGCGACATCAAGAAGACAGAAGAAGAACTCTCGATCAACAAAGAAGAGTACGAGCGAGTTCGCGATCAGGCTCGCCTGGGTTACGCCAACGTCAATCAGCTCGAAAGCGCTCGTCTGAAGGTGACTCAGTCTCAGATTCTTCTCAGCGTCAACCGAGGGAAACTCGAGGTACTCGAGAAGTACACGAAGCCAAAGAAGGAAAAGGAACTGTCTCAGACGGCGGAAGATACTAAGCGTGAAACTCAGCGAGCACGCCTCGAAGGCGAAGCTCTGATGACTCAGATGAAGGCTGCTTACGATGCGGCCTCTCTGACTCTCTCCGTTGAAGAAGAAAAACTGGATCTGTTCCAGCGACAGATCAAGGCCTGCCGTCTGGTGGCAACTCAGGCCGGTGAAGTTGTCTATGCGTCTCAGAAGAGCAACCGCGGAAGTGAGCCGGTGGTTATTGAAGAAGGTGCTGCTGTCCGTGAACGACAGGCGGTCATCAATCTTCCTGACCTGGAACACATGAAGATCGATGCTCGAATTCATGAGTCTCGAATTAGCCGCGTTGTGATTGGTCAGCCGGTCGAAATCGAAATCGATGCAATCCCGGGCGACCCTTATCGAGGTCAGCTTCAGGGCATTTCATCAGTGCCAATTCCAGGCAGCTGGCCAAACACTGACCTGAAGGAATACGAAGCAACCATCGAAATCAAAGATGATGCGGCACGCGTCAAGAAACTGAAACCTGGCATGACCGCACAGATTCGGATTGTCGTCGATGACCGCAAGGAACCGGTTCTTCAGATTCCGGTTCAGGCGGTGGTCTCGTTCTCCGGATACTTCTACACATTCGTTGCGGGCAAAGATGCCGTCGAACGACGCGAGCTGAAGGTCGGTGATTCCAACGATGAGTACATTGAAATCCTGGACGGCGTTAAAGAAGGCGAAGCCGTCGTCATGAGTCCTCGAACGCACTTCTCGAAAGAACTGTCCGAACTGGAGGCTGTAAAGGCCGCGGAAAAAGAAGCAAAGCGAGAGAAGCTGGACACTCCGGAACGCAAAGGCCCGGGACTTGGCGGTCCCGGTGCAGGCGGTCCAGGCGGCGGTGGACCGGGTGCTGGTGGTCCGGGTGCTGGTGGTCCGGGTGCTGGCGGCCCTGGGGCTGGTGGACCAGGCGGACCGGGTGGCGGAGCACGCATGGATCCGAAAGCGATGTTCGAATCCATGGACGCCAATAAGGATGGTGTCGTGACGAAAGAAGAACATCCTCGACCTGAGTTTTTTGATCGCTCTGACTCCAACAGCGACGGTAAGCTGACGCTGGAGGAAATGCAGGAAGCCATGCAGCGCATGCGACAGCGAGCGCCTGGAGCCGGCTGATCTCCCCGACTCTCACTCGTTCCCGAAAATCAGGTCGCTCATGACACTGGCTGCTGAAGTTGTCGATCTCCAGAAAGACTACCTTCTGGGTACTGTCCTTGTGAAGGCTCTGCGCGGAGTCACGATTCAGTTCCCGCGCGGAGACTTCGTGGCCATCATGGGCTCATCGGGCAGCGGCAAAAGTACTCTGCTGAATCTGCTGGGGGCACTCGACCGACCGACTCGAGGAAAGTACATCGTCGGAGGAAAAGACGTCTCGACGATGTCGGATGATGACCTCTCGACCATTCGAAACGAGAAGATCGGTTTCATCTTTCAGTCTTACAACCTGATTCCTCAGTATACGGTTCTGGAGAACATCGAGGTTCCTCTGCACTATCGGACGGGTTATCCGAAAATCGGTGCAAAAGAACACAAGCGAATTCATGACCTGGCCACGATGGTCGGCCTTGGTGATCGAATGGACCATCGCCCGTTTCAGTTGTCCGGGGGACAACAGCAGCGAGTGGCGATCGCCCGTGCTCTGGTGAATAATCCGGAGATCATCCTCGCCGACGAACCGACCGGAAACCTCGATTCCAAAACGGAAGAGGAAATCATGGGGATGCTGCTGAACCTGAATCGTGAAGGTCGCACCATCATCATGGTGACTCATGAACCAGGCGTTGCAAAACTGGCAAAGCGACAAATCTATATGAAGGACGGAGTCATCGCGGGAGAAGGTGTTTTCCCGGGCTGACAGAAAGGACTCCAGCAGACTTTCCTGTATCTGATCTTTCCGACCACGAACGACGAATCTCATGGCAAACCTACTGCGAACAGCTCAGCTGGCCCTCAAAAGTCTGATGCTGCACAAGCTGCGCTCTGGATTGACCATGCTGGGAATTGTCTTCGGAGTGTTCTCGGTCATTGCCATGCTTGCCATTGGTGAAGGTGCCAGCCAGCAGGCTCAGGAACAGGTTCTGAAGCTGGGTGCGACCAACATCATCGTTCGAAGTGTTAAGCCACCTCGTGAGAACGCCAGTCAGCAGAACCAGAATAACTTTGTTCTGCGGTACGGACTGAAGCGATCAGATTACGATCTGCTGTCAAAGACGATTCCAACCGTTCAGCAGGCTGTGCCCATTCGAGAACTCACGAAGGCGTGTCGCTATCTGCACCGGGAAATGAACTGTCGCATTGTTGGCTGCACTCCCGAATATGTTGACATGAATCATCTCGAACTGGCTCAGGGGCGATTCATCTCGGACAAAGACCGACGTGAAAAGACCAACGTGTGTGTCCTTGCAGCCGGAACGGCGGAAGAGCTGTTTCAGTTTGCAAACCCGCTGGGTGAATCCGTCAAGATTGCAGACAGACGCTACACGGTCGTTGGGATCACTCGTTCCCGTGAAGCCAGCGCCGCTATTGGCGGCAGTATGTCAGGGCAGGAATACAACAATGACATTTACATCCCTCTCGAAACCATGCGCGTTCGAATGGGAGACCTGGACATCGATCGACGACAGGGATCATTCAGTGCCGAAGAGGTCGAATTGAATCAGATCACTCTGCTGATTTCCGATGTGGATGAAGTGGTCCCAAGCGCGGATGTCATCCGGGAAAGCCTCAAGCAGAATCACCGCACTGAGAATGACTATTCCATCGTTGTGCCACAGGAACTTCTCAAACAGGCGGAACAGATTCGAACCATCTTCAATGTCGTTCTGGGATCGATCGCTGCCATCAGTCTGATCGTCGGTGGCATTGGCATTATGAACATCATGCTGGCGACAGTGACCGAGCGAACTCGTGAAATTGGGATTCGCCGTGCTCTGGGGGCCAAGCAGCGGGACATCGCGATGCAGTTCCTTACCGAAACCGTCGTACTTGCAGGAAGCGGCGGAATTATCGGTATCGTCCTTGGACTGTTGACCCCACGAGCTTTCGGCTGGCTCAAGACACTGGCGGAGCAGTTCTTTGTCGAAGGCGGATCCGGCTCTGAGTTCAGTCAGATGTTCAACAATCTGAATCCTGTCGTGGTCCCTTCCAGCCTGCCACTTGCCTTCGGCATCTCGGTTGGCATCGGAGTGATCTTTGGCTTTATCCCGGCACGCTCCGCCGCGCGACTTGACCCAATCGAAGCATTGCGACACGAATAATCCCCGAGTTGTCGTTGGAGGTAGTGAATCTTGCTTTGGATGTAGTGGATCTTGCCAAAGATCCCCGACTCACAGCACCTTACCAAACGGCCATTACCGGAAACTCAAAGCTTTCCGGTGCACTACCCCAGTCGACCGAACTGCTGATCCAGAGTATTGCGACTCAGAGTCAATGACGTCGGCCGGCCATGAGGACAATGGTGCGAATCCGCAACCAGATGCCTCTGTCGCAGCAGTTCCTGCATCTCTTCCAGTGTGAGTCTTTGTCCGGACTTAATCGCCGCGCGGCACGCCATCGTGTGCAGCATGTGATCCAAAAGGTCTCGCCGCGTCGTCTTGCCGTCCGTCTGAACAAGCTGCTCACCAAAGTCCTTAACGATTCGGCTGAGACTTCCGCGAGGAATCAAGGCGGGGTAAGACATCAGAAGGATCGTCGTTCCGCCGAAGTCCTGAATCTCAAAGCCGATCTCTTTCAGCAGCTCCTCATGCTCAAGCAGCGCGACGCTTTCCGTTGCGGAGCATTCTACAGTCTCCGGGATCAGCAGCTTCTGGCGTTCGACGCCGCCTTCCAGAATTCTGTGTCTCAAATGTTCATACAGAATTCGCTCGTGAAGTGCGTGCTGATCGATCACTTCAAGCCCGCCGTCACTGGCGACAACGATGTAACAGTCATGAATCTGAAACGCTCGAAACTCATCCGCAGACCCCGGTGCGCCGGTACCGGTGATTGTCACTGCAGCAGAGTTCACTGCAGCCGGAACACGCCCGTCAAATGTCGCCGTTGTGACTAAATCGGTATCACCAGACGAACGTGTCGTTTCACCTGGCGCAACGGCAGCGTGAGTCGTCAGAGTTTCATGAGATGACTCAACATCGGTCGCGGATGCTGATCCGGAGAAGTCATCGCCACCATTAACCGTGACGACTTCCGCGCCGCGACGTTCATGGGGAGCAGCAGCCAGTGCGGCAACAACCTCCGGGTGACTGAAAACAGCACGATCATTGTGGCTGGAACGAGCAAATTCACCAATACGAGGAGGACTCTGGACCGCGGCATGCGAGGCCCAAAGATCGAGTTCCTTCTGAGGCTTCGCAGCGACAACCGGCTTATCAAACTGAAGCTGACCGTTCGTCGCCTGACTGCTACCCGGCACTTCGATGTTCGCCCGAAACTCGAGCGACAGGAACTTGTCCCGCAGTGTTCTCAACAGCTGGCGGTAGAGCGTCTGGCTGTCCTGAAAACGAACCTCACTCTTCGTTGGATGCACGTTCACATCCACAAGTGCCGGCGGAACTTCCAGAAACAAAAAGCTGACCGGATGACGCCCCACCATAAGGAGCCCTCGGTAGGCTTCTGACAGCGCGTGCTGCAGACTTCGATCCTGAATCCATCTTCCGTTCAGAAAGAGGAACTGATCTTTTCGTGTCGATCGGCTCAGAGTCGGCGCCCCAACGTAGCCCCAGAGCCGAATCGTTTCACCGGTCGCGAGCTCACTCTCGGAAGAAACCGGAATCAGCTGATCGGCAACTTCGTTTCCGAAGAAACGGCGGATCCTCTCGAGAGGATCGTGTGATGCAGGAAGTTCGTAGACAAGCTTTTCGTTGTGCCGCAGTACCAGATGGAGACGCGGATTGGCGAGTGCAATGCGCGAGAACTGTTCGGCAATGTGCCCGAATTCGGTCGATGCCTTCTTCAGGAAACGACGACGGGCTGGCGTGTTGAAGAACAGGTTGTGAACTTCCATCACCGTCCCGGCCGGACATCCACAGTCTCGATTGACGACAATCTGCCCTCCGTGACTCTCAAGCTCTCTGCCAACCGCGCATTCTTCAGGACGGGTCCGAATTCGAAATCGTGCAACCGAGGCAATCGACGCAAGGGCCTCGCCGCGAAACCCCAGAGTACTCACATGATCGAGATCCGCATCCGACCGAATCTTGCTGGTCGCGTGACTGGTCACCGCCAGAATCATGTCCTCCGGGTGGATCCCTTCACCATTGTCCGAGATCCGAATCAGATCCATCCCACCATTGACGGCATCAATTTCAATCCGAGTCGACAGTGCATCGACGCTGTTCTCCAGCAACTCCTTCACCACACTTCCCGGACGTTCAATCACCTCACCCGCGGCAATGCGATTGACAACATGAGCATCCAGTTGCTGAATTCGAGACATGACTGACAGTTCAACTCAAAGTTCCGTGCACGAAAGAGACGCAGTATACGCAAACCTCCCCAAAAGTCAGTCAACTCAGCCATCTCAAGAACCATCTCAGGTGCCATGCACCTTCTGCGGTTTGACATGAGAAAAGACGCTGCTTTTCTCACACGTTTGCGCATCGTTACCCGCGCTGATTCGCCACCCGGCAGGCTCGCCTGATTGAGCTTGCCTCAGCCAGCGATGCGGGGCGGCCAGCTTCGGTCCGGAAGCGTTTGCGGAAGTTGCGGACGAGGTCCAGCCAGGTGTCCGCGGAGCAGTCGAGACGCTGAAGGATTCCGGGGAGGCCTTTGCCGATGGCTCCGGGCTTGTCCTTCCTGAGTTGCCGGCCAGTCCAGTCGACGAGTTGCAGGTAGCGATCCAGCGTCATGTCCAGGCAGCCCTTGTTGCTG
>JAEUII010000410.1 GCA_016795145.1 Planctomycetaceae bacterium | reverse complement strand
GTCCATGTCGATGCCCAATTGATAGTAGCCGTCACCGGCGGTCGTGTTTCGGTTACCGCCCAGGCCATTGCTGCCAAAGTCCACCCGAGCTCGACTGCCTACCAGGCTGAACATCGACGCTGTCAGCGGAACGTTCTGAGGTATCTGACCGTTCAGATCTTTCTTCGTCAGCTGGAAACGTCCGCTGTTCACCATGCTCATAATGTCGTCCGGACGATCAAACAGCACATCCAGATATCTCACGTACGAACGCTGAGTCTGACCGAGCTGTACGTCGATCCCGCCCAGTTCGGTCACGTCCTGCACAGAGATCGTGAAGACCTGATCGACCGTCAGTCCGGCATGGTCCGTCGCTCGCACTCGGATGGAATACGAGTTCTTCAGTTCATAGTTGAACGTCGCCGCCGTCTTCAGCGTGCTGCCGGAAATCGTGAAGCTGCCGTTATACGTACTGCCAGTGCCCGCCACCAGACTGTAGGAAATCGTTTCACCGGCATCCGGGTCACTGGCCGACAGAGTCCCCACGGTTGTCCCGGCCGGCAGGTTCTCCTTCACCGAGGCATTCGACAGGCTGATGGCCGTTGGATTTTCATTCACGTCCGTGACACTGATCGTGAACTGCTTGTCGAACGACAGTCCGCCCGCATCCGTCACTCGAACGGTCACGGAGTAACTGTTCTTCGTTTCGAAGTCAAAGCTCGTGTTCGCACGCAACGACGTCCCGCTGACGTTGAACGCGGCGTTGTCGCCAAGCCCGGCCGGCAGGCTGAATGTCAGTGTGTCACCGGCATCAGGATCGGTACCCGACAGAGTACCGATGACTGCATTCGCACCGGCATTCTCGGCCAGGCTGTTGTGAGACAGACTGATGTTCGTTGGAGTCTCATTGACATCCGTGACGCTGATGGTGAACTGCTTGTCGAACGACAGACCGTTCGCGTCGGTCACTCGAACGGTCACGGAGTAACTGTTCTTCGTTTCGAAGTCAAAGCCCGCGTTCGCTCGTAGTGACGTGCCACTGACGTTGAACGCGGCGTTATCACCAAGCCAGGCCGGCAGGCTGAATGACAAAGAGGCTCCCGGATCGGCATCGGTCGCAGACAAAGTTCCAATAACGAAATCCGTCCCCGCATTCTCCGGCAAAGCTGCGTGACTAAGGTCCATATCCGTTGGACCGGTCATAGGCAGTGTCAGGCTCCACAACTCCTGACCCGAGGCATTTGTGGATGCTGAGAAGTACAACTTATTGCCGATGGGGAGCAGATAGAATGCGCCAGCGCCGTCCAGCCCGGGCATCACATCGGCAGCAATTCGGGTTTGGGCGGTCGTTCCATCGCTCTTCCATAACTCATAACCGCTGGTCCCGTCATTGGCCATGAAATAGAGCGTTCCGTTAACATTCGTCAGGTATCGAGGGACCGCCCACTGAACGCCACTCCGGATATCCTTGACCATTTCCGTGCCGGATTCTCTCCCGTTACTCCTCCATAACTCAGGGCCATGGATATCATCTTGCGCGACAAAGTAGAGCGTTCCGCTGACATTCGTCAGATATCGAGGATACGCACCGTTTGTGCTGCTCATGATATCTTTGACCATTTCCGTACCGGATTCCGTACCGTCGCTCCTCCACAACTCAGTGGCATGGACGTCATCTTGAGCAGAGAAATAGAGCGTCCCGTTGACATTGGTCAGGTATCGAGGATAAGCACTATTGGTGCGATTTGCGATATTCTTGACAATGACTGTGCCCGTTTCCGTACCGTCACTTCGCCACAGCTCCCGGCCATGAGCGTTATCTTGAGCGGAGAAATAGAGCGTTCCGTTGACATTCGTCAGGTATCGAGGATACGCACTGTCAAATCGATAGGTGCTCGCGATATCTTTGACCATAACAGTGCCGGCTTCAGTACCGTCGCTCTTCCACAACTCCCAGCCGTAGACGTCATCTCGGGCGGAGAAGTAGAGCATTCCGTTGACATTCGTCAGATATCGAGGATACGCACCGTCGGTGCTGCTCATGATATCCTTGACCATTTCCGTTCCGGCTTCCGTACCATCACTCTTCCACAACTCCCAGCCATGGACACCATCATAAGCTGCGAAATAGAGAGTCCCACTCAAATTTGTCAATGACGATGGGTACGCCCCATTAACGCCATTCCAGATATCCTTGACCACTTCCGTGCCGGCTTCCGTACCGTCGCATTTCCACAACTCCCAGCCGTAGACGTCATCTCGGGCGGAGAAGTAGAGCGTTCCGTTGACATTCGTCAGATATCGAGGATACGCACCGTTCGCGCTACTCATGATATCCTTGACTATTTCAGTGCCGGCATCTGTACCATCACTCCTCCACAATTCAGTGCCATGGAAATCATCTTGAGCGGCAAAATAAAGCGTTCCGTTGACATTCGTCAGGTAACGGGGTAACGCACTTTTGGTGCCACCTTCTATATGCTTGACCACGACTGTGCCAGATTCTGTGCCGTCGCTTTTCCACAACTCACGGCCATGGACGTCTTCTTGGGCAGAGAAGTAGAGTGTCCCATTCACGTTCGTCAGGAAACGAGGATAGGCATTACGACCGCCGTTCGCAATATTCTTGACGATAGTGGTGCCTGTTTCAGTACCGTCGCTCTTCCACAATTCATAACCACTGACGCCATCTTTTGCGCTGAAGTAGAGTGTCCCATTCACATTCGTCAAGGAACTAAGGAATGCACCGTTAACGCCGCTCGCGATATCCCTGACCATTTCCGTTCCGGCTTCCGTGCCGTCGCTTTTCCACAACTCCTGGCCATGGACGTCCTCTTGAGCAGAGAAGTAGAGTGTCCCATTCACGTTCGTCAGGAAGCGAGGAGCGGCATTCGAACCACCGTCTGCGATATTCTTGACGATGGTGGTGCCTGTTTCAGTACCGTCGCTCTTCCACAATTCATAACCACTGACGCCATCTTTTGCGCTGAAGTAGATTGTCCCATTCACATTCGTCAGGGAACTAGGAAATGCATCGTTAACGCCGCTCGCGATATCCCTGACCATTTCCGTACCGGCTTCCGTACCGTCGCTCTTCCACAACTCCCAGCCATGGACCCCGTCAAAAGCTGAGAAATAGAGTGTCCTGTTCACGTTGGTGAGGCGACGGGGGTACGCCCCATTGACGCCACTCCAGATATCCTTGACTATTTCAGTTCCGGCTTCCGTACCATCGCTCTTCCACAACTCCCAGCCATGGACACCATCATATGCCGTAAAACAGAGAGTTCCGTTCACGTTTGCAAGGTAACGAGGGTCCGACCCGTTAACGCCACTATATATATCCTTGACTATTGCGGTACCGGCTTCCGTACCGTCACTCCTCCATAACTCTCTGCCATGGATGTTATCTTCAGCGATGAAGTAGAGTGTCCCGTTCACATTCGTTAAGGAACGAACGGACGCACTATTTGAGCCACGCCAGATATCCTTGATCATAGTCGTGCCGGCATCCGTACCGTCGCTCTGCCACAACTCATAACCATTGACGCCGTCATTTGCCGTGAAGTATAATGTTCCGTTCACGTTGATGAGGAGGCTTGGGTGAGACCCGCTCACTCCGCCCTCGATGTCTTTGACCATCATGGTCCCGGTTGCCGTTCCATCACTTTTCCACAACTCAGCGCCGCAGTCGATCGAACTTGCGACGAAATAAGTCATACCGTTCATCTCAGCAAAGCCGGACGGGAATGCCCCGGTCAATGAAGTGCTGATGTCCTTAACGAGTTCGGCTGCCTGGAGAGCTCGAATGGCGACTTGAAAGACGTGATCGAGTGACTTTCCATTCTGATCGGTCGTCCGAATTCGAATGCTATAGGACTGGGCGACGGAGTAATCAAAGACGGCGTTGGTCAGCAACTGATTGCCGCTGAGCGTGAAGAGGGCGTTGTTCGTGTCGCCGCTGCCGGTGACAAGGGCGTAGTTGAAGGAATCCAGCAGGTCCGGATCGATGGAACTGAGTGTTCCCACGACGGTGCCTACCGGCTGTTGTTCCAGGACGTACGAAGGTGATAGCTGAACGGCGGTTGGGGCACTTGTTCCTTCAAACCGGGCCAGAACAATGTGGGATCCAGTGGCGGTTCCTGCATCACCCACAGCCACGAGCTTACCGTCCGCCTGCAGCGACACCCCATAGAACAGGTCGTCATAGAAAGTGTATGGTATGGTGACTCGGCCCGCGGTTCCGAAACTTGAGTCCATCGAACCGTCGGGGTTCAGTCGTGCGAGGGCCAGGTTCTGGCTTTCCGTCGTATGGGTAGTGTCGGTCGTGTGGGCACCACCGGCAATCACCAGCTTGCCATCCGCTCGCAGGACTGAAGACAGGCCGTAGTCGTAGGTGCCGCCGAAATTAAACGTCTGGATGCCATCGCCCGAGAAACTGCTGTCGTATTGCCCGTTTGCGTCGGTCCGAACAACCACAACATTCGCCGTTCCAAGACCGGCCTGCCAGCCTGTCGCAATAATCGCCCCGTTCGGCTGCAATTCAACGTGCTCAAAGCGGTCATTCTTTTCGGTGAAATAGGTCAACGGTGAAAAGCTGGCGTCAAGGTGGCCGTCCGAGGTCACTCGTGCCAGATAGGCATCATATTCACTGCCGCTGTAGCTTGTGCCGGCGATCACCAGCTTGCCGTCCGGCTGAATCGCTACCGAATGGAGTTCTTCAATGTTGCCGGAATGGCTATAACGAAAGATCCCATCGGTTCCGAAGCTGGTATCGACCGCCCCGTCGGTATTCAGCCGCATCAGAAAGGAATCCAGATTCCCGGTGCTCGACGAATAGAATTCACCGCCCACGACAATCCGGCCATCCGGCTGGATCAGCATCGTGTGAACCATGTTCGCGTAGGTGCCGGTCGATGCCAGCACTGTGCCGCCTCCACCAAAAGCACTGTCAGGCGTTCCGTCGGTCTTCAGTCGCTGCACGAACACAGTGTCTGATGCAATCCCAGCCACAACAATGAACTGATCAGCAGGCTGAATGGCGACAGCTGTCGCAAATGACACACCCGTGCCGACTCCCCCGGTCAACAACCCGTCTCCGACACCAAAAGTTGTGTCCCGCGTTCCGTCCGCGTTGAAGCGGTCGACCTTCATGTTCCGTTGCGAGCTATTAAACGAATAACCCGCGACAACAATCTGTCCGTTCGCCTGAATCGCCTCCGCGTAAGCTTCGTCAGTCGCACTGCCCCACGAATGCTCCACGATCCCGCCTGTGCCAAACGAAGGATCCAGATCCCCGGCACTCAACAAAGCTCGAGTCTCCAGCGACTCCGCTCTTTGCCGAGCCTTCGTCTGTCGTGAAGACCGGGCGGAGGACTGAAAACAATTCTTCAACTGATGAAGGAAACGAGACACAGACATCGTCGACCCCTGGGGAAAAAGTCCTTGCGTGAATCCAATCTGTCACGCCGCACCCAATTCGCGACACGAGGTCACAGAACTACCTCAACTTTGTTGGGAACTTTCAAAACTTTTTTGAAAGTCGGAGAGCACCGAGAGTCCAGATGACTTCGTTTCACGACTGAGCGACTGACTTCAAGATCGATCTTTTGGATTCCAAAAAAAATCTGAAAGCAACTCTTGGCAACGCCCAACTCGACACCATTATCTTGCCACCGCCGTCAAATGCCCTGAGGCCACTGCAAGTGGATCGTACGCCATAACCTCAGAGCGATCCTCGTCCCGTAGTCATTGGGATAAATTTCAAATGATGCGAGCTCTCTACTTTGTTGTCGCCATGTGCGTGCTTTCTCATTCGGCGACGGCCGCGATTATCGTCAGCTATGTCGGCTCAAACATCACAGCAGGCGGGTTCGGAACCGTTGATGTCATGGTGTCGAGTAATGCCAGCTCCGGCACACCGGACAATCTTGCGTTTGTGGCCGCACACTTCCGCATAGCCCCGATCGGCTCCTCTCCGGCTGGTGGACTGCAATTTGTCGACCCACAGGGAGACTCACAATTGACGGATCCCAACTACGTCTTTTTCGGAAACTCTACGGGGACGTCGCCTCTGGGGGTGGTGAGTTCGTTTGCTAATCCGAACGACGACTATGCTGGCGGAGACGGAACACCACTGGGCGTTGAGATTCCACTTCATTCAGGACTTAGTCCATACCTTCTGTTTCGATTCAACCTTGACGCAACGCTTTCCAACGTCGGGGACCAATATGAACTGAAGTTGCTTAATGATGGAGGCACTGACTTCTGGGATGATGCGACAAATTCTCTGGCCTTTTCACCAGTGTCGTACGCGCCATTCACCCTCACCGCGGTCCCCGAGCCAAGCACCTTTGCCTTGATGGCTTTGGGGAGTGCTTTTTATTATTTCAGACGTCGCCAGCCGTCAAACGCCAGCCATTTGGTTTGAGGTGCGCAAAGAACGGGCTGTTTGCGAAAGGGTCTGTAACGCTTGTGGCGCAGCATCGGCATGAGGCCTGACGATTCTGCGGCCGATGCTGATAGCTAAGATCCTGGTCGATGCGGATACCTGTTCATGGCGCCGGCATCTGCACCGTCATCATCGCGATTCCAACCACAGCGGCTCCGGTGAGCAGGAGGACGATGAGAAAGCCGACGCCCAGAATTGTCTGAACGCCATCGTCCGGGATGGTTGTGTTGTGAAGGAGTTTCTTTGCGACAATCGTGCAGACCCAGGACCAGTGCAGCATGACGTGCAGGACACAGGTGAGTCCGAAGGCTGCAAGGACACCGTACTGAATCGATGCCCATTGGTTGAAGTTCATGCCCCAGAGCAGCCAGCCTTTGGCACCGGTGCCGGGTGGAAAAACAAACTGCACGATCGTTGAGACGATCGCGAGCGACACCAGCAGCATGGCAAGCAACGCGTCGAGCCAGAAGTTGATCGTGGCTCGGGAGACGTGATGGTCGTGGTTGTCGTCCGAATGACCAGCAGTGTCACGGGAGGCAACTTTGGCTTTGATTTGATTGAGATCGACGGGCATGAGAGGTTCAGATCTGCAGGAATTCCGGAGTTTGTCAGTTTCGTGAAGGGTGACGCGAGCTATCTCAACGGGCGGCCTCAGAATTTCCCTTTAGCAGCCAGTAACTCACAGGTATGACGAAGAGTGTAAACAGAGTTGACGAGACCAGACCGAAGATCAACGACCAGCCAAGACCCGAGAAGATCGGATCGAGTGTGATCGGGATGCTCGACAGCAACGCGGCCCCGGCGGTCAGCAGAATCGGTCGCAGTCGCACGACTCGGCTTTCCAGAATGGCATCGAACAATGGTCGCCCATGGCGAATAGCGAGTTCGATGAAGTCCACCAGAATGATGGAGTCTCGTGTGACGATGCCCGCCAGTGCGATCATGCCGATCATGGCCGTTGCCGTGAAGTAGACGGGATCTGCGTATCCACCGACGACACTCCCGCTGATCGCGTTCAACATCCAGAAGCCTGGCATGACACCAATGACGGTCAATGGAATGGCCATCATTACGACGATCGGCAGCGCAAACGAACCTGTCTGTGCCACAAGAATGATGTAGATCATCACCATGGCGGCCGCGAATGCCAGGCCAAGATCTCGAAAGACATCCAGCGTGATTTTCCATTCGCCTTCCCCCGAGAACACCACGTCAATGCCCGCTGGCACCGACCAAGCGATGCCACTGCCGTTGTTCCAATAAGTGCGTTCACCAGTCGGACGAGGCGCTGAGGCAGACACAGCCTCGCCGGCTTCATCGTCGTTCGTCTCTGTGTGTGCGACCTGGTCGGCCTGAAGGTCGACGACGCATTCGGCAGGCGGTCGTCCCGCACACTCGGCAAATACGTAAACAACGGGGCGAAGGTTCTTGTGGTAAATTGTCTGATCAACTCGAGTCTCCTCAAATCGACCGATCTCTGCTAATGGCACCGTCGTTCCCTGCTGACTCTTCACGTGAATCTGCGCGAGCATGTCGGCCTGCGAACGAAGTGGCTGCGGAAGGCGAAGGTGAATGCGCAACGAGTTTCGTTCGTGTTCGACTCGAACGATCTCCGCATCACTTCCGTTCAATGCCAGCTGAAGGGTCTGTGCGATCTCGGCAACAGCAACGCCTGTGAGTGCCGCTTTTTCCTGGTCTGGAATAAAGATCAGCTTTCGTGCCGGGGCTTCGGAGATGTCGTCCACTTCCACTAAGCCCGGTTCTACTTTCATTCGATCTGCCACACGTCGTGATGCTGACAGCAGATCGTCGTAAGAGTGATCCGGCCGACCGTAAACTTCCGCGACAACGGACGCAAGTACTGGCGGGCCCGGAGGAAGTTCGACAAGTCGCACAATCGTATCTCGTGATTCCGCAAGTTGAGTGAATTCGTTCCGCAGTCGAAGAGTCAGTGCATGGCTTTGCTGGCGACGGTCTTTCTTTCCGGCGAGGTTCACTCGAATTTCAGCGAGGTGAGGACTGCGGCGAAGATAGTAGTGCCGAACAAGACCATTGAAGTCGATTGGACCTGGCGTACCGACGTAACTTGTGAAGTCCGTCACTTCCGGCACGCCAGGCAGGAGAGATTCAAACTCAGAAACAACCTCAGACGTTCGTTCGAGCGACGTCCCTTCCTTCAGGTCGATCACCAAAAGAAACTCGTTCTTGTTATCGAACGGCAGCATCTTCAACGGGACCGATCGCATGGCAGCGAGCGCAACGGCAGCCAGAGTGACAACGGCCATCAGAAGGAGAAACGCGAAGGCTCGAAGGCGTGTCTTCAGCATCGGCACCATGATCGGTCGAAAGAAGCGATACAGCAGAGACTGCTTCACGACTTCCGGATCGTAGATCTCATGGACGGCTGGTTTCGATGTCGCGCTGTTGACCGTTGTTGCCGGCACCGCACCATCTGCGGTTGGCGTCCCCTGATTCGCTTTTCCTTTCAGCAGATGGAAGCACAGCCACGGAGTAATCGTGAAGGCGACCAGCATCGACATCAGCATGGACACCGGAACGTTCAGCGCCATGGGCGACATGTAGGGGCCCATCATTCCGGTGATGAAGAACATGGGCAGAAAGCTGACGATCACCGCAAGAGTCGCACTGATCAGAGGTGGTCGAATCTCCGCCACAGCATCCAGAACGATGCGTCGAGTTGCTCGCTTCTTCTCTTCAAAGTGCCGGGCAATGTTCTCGACGTCCACAATCGGGTCATCGACCAGCAAGCCCAGTGCAAGTATCAGCGCAAAGAGGGTGACTCGATTGATTGTGAACCCAAACAGCAGATTGACGGCGAGTGTCAGACCAAACACAACAGGAACAGCAACCGCAACTATGAACGCTTCTCGCCATCCCAGACTCAAAGTCAGCAGGGCGATCACAATCACGATGGCGACGCCGAGTCCTTCGACAAGTTCGTTCACTTTCTCGTTCGCCGTGTGACCGTAGTTTCGAGTCACCGCGAGTTCGACATCATTCGGGAGCACGCTGACTCGAAGTCGCTCGGCTTCTTCAATGACCCGCTGAGCCACCGTCACCGCGTTGGCGCCCTTTTGTTTGGACACCGCGATGGTCACTGCTGGGACAGCTGGCTGAGAGCCATTGGATGCTACCTGTTCGGTGGTACCAGACTCCGGCTCAGACTCGGAGTCAGCACCTTCGGCGGATTCCACAGAGAAGGATCGGGCAGGTCCCCAGCCGTGGCGCACGTAGGAGGTGACTTCTGCCGGGCCATCTTCAATCGTCACGACATCCGACAGGAAGACAGGTTTGCCGTCCACAACGCCAACCACCAGCCTGGCAAGATCTTCAGGACTCTGCACGGCCGAAGCACTTTCAACCGCCACGATGGAATCGTTCTGGACCAACTCACCGGAAGGAATCGAAGCGTTCGCTCCCTGAATCGCTCGTTGAAGATCGGTCAGCCCCAGACGATATCCTCGCAAACGTTCTGGATCGACGTTCAGCCGCAGGACTCGGGGTTCACCGCCGATGACGTCGGCCCGGGACACCTGAGGAACCTGAGCCAGTCGTTCGACAAGCTCTTCTCCCATGCGACGCAGAGCGTGGCTGTCGTAAGCGTTATCAGACTGCTCCGATTTGGCTCGAAGCGTCAACGTCGTGACGGGGACATCATCGATCTCGACCGGCTTCATCACCCATCCAGTCACTCCTGGCGGAACCGCAGCCTTACTTTCCTCCAGCTTCTTGAACAACTTCACCAGGCTGCGTTCCCGGTCCTGCCCAACGTAGAACCGAACCGTGATGATGGCCTGATCTTCACGCGACATGCTGTAAACATATTCCACACCATCAATCTGATAGAGCAGTCGCTCCAGCGGTGTCGAAATCAACTGCTCGACTTCGTGAGCAGAATGGCCGGGAAAGCCCACGTAGATATCGGCCAGTGGCACGACGATTTGCGGATCCTCTTCACGAGGCGTCACGAGTAACGCAGCGACTCCCAGAATCAGCGAGAAGATGACGAGAATGATCGACAGATTCGAATGCAGAAAAATCCAGACGATCCTGGACAGAGGATCGCCGGGAGCTGTCTCCTTTTCCTGCTCATCCATCGCAGTGTTATGGTTCGTCGTCATAGCTCCAAATCCTCGTCGATCACTCGCGAACTTTGTGAAGCGTGCAAATCAGCAAACAAGATCAGCACAGTGCGATTTGTCCAGGTCACTTCACAGCGACGACATCACCGTCCTTGAGGCCAGCCAGAACTTCCACATCAGATTCAATGACGCGTCCGGTCCGAATGTAGCGCCGAGTCAGCGATGTTCCTTCAACGACATCAACCATCGTCAGTTGTCCGACCTGAATGATGGCGTTGGACGGCACAACGATGATCGTCTCCTCACCCTGAGGAAGCAGCAGGCGACCGAACATGCCGCTGTAGGCTCCTGGCGGACAGGGCCCTGTGACCTTCACGGTGAAGGATCGAGTGGCCGCGTCGGCAGCGGGAACGACTTCGCTGATTGTCGCTTCGCATTCGAGGTCGAGTGCATCAAGCCGAGTCGGAATGGTCTGCCCGGGCCTGAGCTTCAGTGCCAGAGATTCTCGAACGGAAGCGACCATCTGCATGTGGCCTGGTTCAAACAAGGTCAGCAGGACTTCCCCGGGGCTTACCGTGTCTCCGGCTTCGACTTGTTTATCGACAATTGTGCCATTCATCGGTGATCGGATGGTCGCATGATCCAGCATCACCTGGGCTTCCGCCACAGCCTGTGCTGCACGTTCGACGGAGGCATCGGCCGCCTGATGAGCCGACTTGGCGCCGTCATAGTCCGCTTGCGAAATCGCCTGGCGAGCCTTCAGTTGCTCAGCGCGGGCCAGATCTGCGTCCGCCTTCTCTTTGGCAGTTTGTGCCTCAGCGAGTGACGCTTCTGCCTGACGAAGCCGAGCCTGCAGGTCAGCATCATCCAGTTTCACCAGCACGTCGCCCTTGGAAACTGTCTGACCGGCCGTCACCGGAATCTCGATGACACGAGCAAGCAATCGAGAGGCCACTGAGGCTTCATGCACGGGCTGAACGGTTCCGGAGGCAGTCTCAAATCGAGGTCGCTGAATGGATCGTACAATGGCCGTTTTGAGTCCCTCGGCAGAACGCTTCGAAACGGCGGCTGCGTCACTCGGAACCTTGCGATGAAACACTCCGGCCAGCACCAGAAGCATCACGGTGATGACCGCCGTCATGACGATCGACAGAACCCACGTCTTCCAGGATGAACCATGCTGAGATGCAGTGTTCGACATCAGTGTCTCCCGCTTGTTGACAGATCGACGCCCGCCTGTCCGAATCACGTTGACGTCAGAGCCAGCCTTTCAGCATACCATGCCAGTACAGCTGTGGTAACAGGTAACGCTTCACCGCCCACATGCTCCAGCGTTCCTGAGACTGGTCGATCGGAAACGTTTCCTGCGGTTGTTTGTCATAATCGAATTCGGCCATGACGAGTTTGCCGTATCCCGTCACCAATGGACACGACGTGTAGCCGTTGTATCGCGCCGTGAGCTCCTGGCCGTGCATTGCAGAGAGAATATTGGCCACGACGACAGGAGCCTGCTTGCGTATTGCCGCACCAGTCTTTGATGTGGGCAGGTTCGAACAATCACCAAGAGCAAAGACGTTCGAATAACGATTGTGCCGCAGCGTTTCTTTGTTCACATCTGCCCAGCCATCTTTGTCGGCCAAAGGACTCTGAGCGATGAACGATGGCGGCCCCATCGGTGGAGTGGCATGCAGCAGATCGTAGGATCGAGTTGTCAGTTCTTTGGTATCGAGATTTCGAAAGACCGCTTCTTTCGCCTCGCCGCGGACTTCGACAAGCTCCTCACGGAAATGGCAGTCGATCTGCTTCCGCTGAATGACGCCTTCCAGCGTCGCTCGATATCGCTCAACCGCAAAGATATTGGCCAGCGCGGAATAGAACTCGATGCGGCTGTTGTCTCGAACGCCGTTTCGACGGAACGTTTCATCCGCGAGATACATGATCTTCTGTGGAGCACCGCCGCACTTCACAGCGCCGGAGGGCATCGTGAAAATGGCTGTGCCGCCTTTAAATTCGCGAATCGCCTTCCATGTCGAATCGACTGTCTCATAGGAATAGTTGCTGCAGACACCGTTTTTTGTCACGGCGTCTTTGAGTCCGGGGATTTTGTCCCAGT